>JAACCU010000185.1 GCA_009937405.1 Actinomycetota bacterium | reverse complement strand
GCTGCGGGACCCGACCCGGCCGAGCGCCGGTGGCGGTCGAGCGATGTCGAAGGCGCTCACGGTTGGGATGCTGTTTGATGCCATTGGCGTCCGGCGGCGGGCGGACGATGTGGTCGACAAGCGAGTCATCGTGACCTGGTCGTTCACCGACACCGGAGAAAAGCATGTGCTCGGGCTCGAGAACTGTGCGATCCACCATCACAGTGGCCGCCACGCCGACGATGCCGACGCCCATCTGACGTTGAGCAAGACATTGCTGGGTGAGCTCATGACTGGCCGAGCCAACTTCATGGAAGTCATCGAGACCGGTGACCTCATCATCGAGGGCGACGGTGAGGCAGTGTTGACGATCTTCGGCTCGCTCGACCGGTTCACCGGTGATTTTGAGATTGTCTTGCCGTAGCTGCGATCAGTGACCGCCGTGAAGGGCGCGGTCGATCAAGACCATCGGATGCTCCGTCTCCACGCCGCCGGCGGCCAGATGCATCGAGCATCCAGGATTGGCGCTGGCCACGACATCGGGGTCGACATGATTGATCCCAACGATCTTTCGATTTCGGATCTCGCCGGCCAGTTGAGGCTGCATGACCGAATATGCACCCCCTGCCCCGCAGCACAGACCATCGTCGTCCAGCTCGATAAGGCGACGCACGAAGGGCTCCAACACTGTACGAGTGGCGCCGTGAACTCCTTGTACGTGGCGGAGGTGACAAGGATCCTGAATAGCGACACACAATGGAAGCGGATCGACGGTCGGCAGCTTGTCGACGTGATCGGCGAGCCATTCCTGAATGTCGAAGACCCGAGCTGAGAATGCCTGCGCCTCAGGCGTGGCCAACAGATGGCCGTACTCTTTCATCGCCGCGCCGCAACCCGCAGAGTCGACGAGTATCGCACGGTCGTCCTCGGACAGGGCCGCCATCGTCGCTTCAGCTCGATGTCGGGCGTCGTCGGTGAACCCGGCGTGGGCTTGGAGAGCACCGCAACAAGGGGCGAGCGAACCGGTTGGTGTGACGCCGAATCCGGCGGCCTCAATGACCCGCTGGCCGGCATGGTGAATATCGCGCTGCCACGCGTCCATGACGCAGCCGGTGAAGATATAGACGTCGGTGCCGCTGGAGTGGTGGCGTCGTCGCCGCAGAGGCAGATCACGGGGAACGCCGAATCGCTTGGGAACGAGCCGCAGGCGGGCGGCGATGGCGAGGGCCAATGACCCGACCCGGAGCATGCGGGGATGAGAGAGAGGGAAGAACAAATGTCGGCTCCACCGGGGCATGAGCTTGCCGGCTCGAGTCAACGTTTCGCGTGTGGTTTCGATGAGATGGCCATAGTTGACACCGCTTGGGCACGCAGGTTCACAGCCTCGGCACTGCACGCATGTGGCGAACGCGTCGATGACTTCATCGGTGACCGGTGCGTCGTGCTCATGGACCTCTCGCATCAACCGGATACGACCGCGGGGCGACTGCGTCTCATCGCCGGTCACGCGGAACGTTGGGCAATGAGGCATGCAGAGGCCGCACTGCACGCAGGCGTTGAGTTCATCAGCGTCGAGTTTGAGGTCCATCAGGTCTTCGGACTCCGTCCGGGGTTCAGGCGACCTTTGGGGTCAAAGAGTGTCTTCATTCGTTCAGCAACGACGGTAATACCGGGATCGACTTCTCGCCTGGGCTGAGCGGTGTCGGCGTGAACGATGCCGACACCGATCGCCGCCACGAAGTCACCGCTGGTCTCGCGGTGAAACGCGGCGGCATCGGAGGGTGGAAGCGACCAGCGGTAGGGGGGCAAATCTGGTGGGCCGTCAGTCTCGACGAACTCGCCGATGGACGAAAGAGCGGCAATCTCGTCCTCAAGGTCTTGCTCGTGACCCTCAAGCAGCACCCAGGTCGATGACCCGTTCCAGAGAACCGAAGACGGCCCAAGTACTGCGGCACGCGCCGCGACGGGGTCGACGTCGGCCGCTCGGAGCCACTGGCTGGCCGTTGGGCTTGGATTGGTTCGGAGCACGACCTCGGCGATCAGGCCGAGCGTGCCCAGCGAGCCCACCATCAGTTTGGGAACGTTGAAGCCGCTCACATTCTTCACCACGGGACCGCCACTCGTAACGACGTCGCCCTCAGCAGACACATATCGAACTTGCAGTACAGCATCACGAACAGAGCCTCGACCCTGGAGATCCAGTCGGTTCTCTCCAACCGAGACTGCGCCACCCACAGTGCCGCCCCGCTCTGGGAGCGCAGAGCGTTGGTTGGCCTCGATCAACACAGTGTGGAGTTCGGCGACCCGTGTACCGGCTCGCACGGTGACCACCATCTCCTCGGGTCGGTAGTCGACGATTCCTGTGGGCGCTGACACGAGTCGGGCCGACTCGTGGAGAACTCCACCGGTCTGCCATCGAGTGCCGCCGCCTTCGACGGCAATGGGATCGGAGTCCCCGACGTCTGCTGCGAACGCATGCAGCGCCTCGTCAGACGAGGTGAGCGAACTCATCCCCAGACCCCCGTCGGCACTGCTCGTAGCGCCTGGATATCGGCGCATGAGTGCCCCATGGGCAAAATTTTACCCGGGTTGGAACGACAGGTCGGGTCGAAGGCTTGGCGCAGGCGATTCTGGTGGTCGAGATCGACGTCGCTGAACATCTCGCCCATGAACCCCTGTTTCTCGACACCGATTCCATGCTCACCGGAGAGGACACCACCAGCGTCGAGCGACGCCCGCACGATCTCTGCGCCCGCAGCGTGGACACGCTCAAGCGTGCCCTCCACGCGGGCATCGAAAACCAGGAGGGGGTGAAGGTTGCCGTCACCGGCATGGAAGACATTCATAACCATGATGTCGTGGCGCTCGCAGATCTCATAGATCTTCTCGAGCATGTCGGCGAGCGCCGCTCGAGGGACGACTGTGTCATGCAGGTAGTAGTCGGGGGCCACCTGTGCCACCGCTCCGAATGCGGTCTTGCGTCCTTTCCACAAGAGGGCGCGCTCCTCGTCGCTGGCGGCCTGGCGCACCCCGGTGGCATTGTTGGCGCGGCCGATGTCGCCAATCCGCCCGGCATCGATCTCCACGCCTGCGGGTAGCCCCTCGACTTCGGCGAGCAGGACCGCGGCAGCGTCGGTGGGGTAGCCGGCAGCGACATAGTTCTCGACGGCGATGGTCATCCGTTGGTCCATCACTTCGAGCGCTGCGGGGACAATGCCGGCGGCGATGATGGCGCTCACTGTTTGGGCCGCGTCACGGGTTTTGGCAAAGGACAGTAGGAGCGTGCGAACCGCAGGTGGGTTTTTGGTGAGCCGCACCGCGATCCGAGTAGCGATACCGAGAGTGCCTTCGCTCCCCACGAACGCCCCGCGCAAGTCGTAGCCCGCGGGCTCAGGATCGAGGCCGCCCAGCATGACGATCTCGCCATTGGGGAGCACGACCTCGATGGCGAGCACGTGAGCGTCGGTAACGCCATAGGCCAAGCAGTGTGGGCCGCCGGAGTTGTTTGCGACATTGCCGCCGAGGGTGCAGACCTGCTGGCTCGATGGGTCAGGGGCGAAGTGGAATCCTTTGGGGCGAAGGTGGCGGCTGAGATCGAGATTAATGACACCGGGCTGCACCCAGGCAACCCCGTTCTCGGTGTCGACCTGCAGGATGCGATTCATCTTGCCGGTGGAGACCACGATCGGCGCGCCAAGCGGAATGGCGCCGCCGGCGAGCCCAGTGCCTGCCCCCCGGGGCACGATGGCGCAGCCGTGCTCTACGGCGACCCGGGTGATGGCTTGGACTTCGGCAGTGGTCGTGGGAAAGCAAATCGGCCCCGACACGCCGCCAGCGAAGACGGATGCGTCGTGGCTTGTCAGCGAGCGCTCGGCCCCATCGTTTCGCACCCGCTGGGGGTCCAGGACCTCTTGGAGCGCAGCGACCAACGGATCGACGGGCGCACCAGGCCGGCGGAGTCGGCTAAGGATGCTCATGTGAGGGTGGCGGTCCGGCCAGCGGCTGGCGTGACCATGCTGGGATGAATATCCGCCGTGGAGGTAATGCCGTTCAGGGCCAGGCAGCGTTCGTATTCGGAGCGGAGGAAACCGATAGCGGTGTCAACGCCGCGCTCGCCGGCGGCGCCGAGTCCGTAGAGGTAGGCGCGTCCGCCCATTGCCGCCGTGGCGCCGAGGGCGACGGCTTTCACGATGTCGCTGCCACGGCGGATGCCTCCATCGCAGATCAGTTCGACACGGTCGCCGACGGCCTCGGCGACGTGGGGGAGAAGTGCAACAGGCGCAGGTGAGCCTTCGAGTTGGCGACCACCATGGTTGGAAAGGGCGAGTCCGTTCATGCCGAGGTCAGCCGCGATTAGAGCGTCTTCGACGCACTGAATTCCCTTGATCACGATCGGTCCATCCCATTGGTCACGGAACTGTTCGAGATCGGACCAGCTGAGGGATGCGTCGAGTTGGGCAGTGGTGAACTCTGCGAGGGAGACGGCCTCGGCGCCGTCGCCAATGTTGCCGTCGGAGTTGCGGGTGGCAACGCTGGCGAACCGGATGGGGCCGCCGCGGAGAAAGTCGGCTGTCCATGACGGTCGACGGACTGCGTCAACGATTGTGTCGAGACCGACTTTGGGTGGAAGCGTGAACCCTCGGCGGACATCGCGCTCACGGCGTCCGAAGACAGCGAGGTCGACCGTGATGCAAAGGGTATCGTAACCTGCTGCGGCGGCACGGTCAATCATCTCGGTTACCAGGCCACGGTCCTTCCAGACGTAGACCTGGAACCACTTCGACGCGGTGTTCACTTCAGCCACTTCTTCGATAGATCTGGTACCGAGCGTCGAAAGTGTGTAGGGGATGCCGGCGCGTTGACCGGCACGAGCCACGGCCAACTCACCCTGTGAGTGGGCGATTCGGGTGAAGCCTGTGGGGGCGAGCACGAAGGGAAAGGAAATCTCTTTGCCTAAGAGCATGGTGCTCGTGTCGATTGTGGAAACGTCGCGCAACACCCGAGGGACGAACTCGTAGTCGGTGTAGGCGTTGGCGTTGCGGGCCAACGTGCGCTCGTCCTCGGCGGCACCATCGATGTAGTCGAATACGCCGCCGGGAAGACGCTGCTTTGCCATCACTCGAAGGTCGGCGATGTTCGCGGCACGTTCCAGTTGGCGGGTGGTGCGGCCAAGGCGAAACCGTCGAAAGCGAACCGAAGACCGCAGCGTTTTGAACATTCCTTAAATGTTACTACTCGGGCGCGAAATGTTACTGCTCGTGCACGCTGGTAGCCGATTCAGATGGTCGGTAATCTGGCACCGTGTTGAGTGGCGGACGCTCAGCCACCTGCACCTCGGTTGGGGCGGTGCCCGGCCGTTGGAGAACCGATGACCAGTCGGCGCGCCACTCCACGCCAAGTCGATGCATGGCCGCGTGCAGGACCTCCATGGATTGAGCCGACAGCGCCTTCAGTGGTCGATTGCGATGGGCGCGTACGCCAAGATCGACCTGGGCAATCCGGCTGACGCCGACCAGTCGGGCGATGTCAATCAAGAGACCCGTTTCGACCCCGTAGCCCTGGCAGAACGGTACCTGCTCGAGGTACTCGCGGCGTACGGCATATTCACCACCGAGGGGCTGCTGGATAATGGCGAGATCGGGGAAGAACGTCGACAGCAGCGGTCGAGCCATGAGTTCGGTGGTGCGCCCCCCGGCGGCACCGCCCTGCTCGGGTCGCTCGTAAAACCCTTTTACCATGGCGACGTCCGGGTCGGTGAGCATTGGGCCGAGCAGGCCAAGGATGTACGACGGCGTGAACGACGTCAGGTCGGCGTCGACCCACACGACGATGTCGCCGGTGCTGGCGGCGACGCTCTTCCATAAAGCGTTGCCCTTGCCCGAGCCTGGGTCTTCGCCCGCAAGCACGTCGGCAACCGAGATCACGGTCGCTCCGGCCGCGGTGGCCACCGCTGCGGTGGCATCAGTCGATCGGTCGTCCATGACGATGATCTCGTCGACAAGGGCGTTGTCGCCGTGGGCGTGGGCAGCGAAATGGGTCCGGATGGAGTCGACAATCGGGCCGACGGTGGCAGCTTCGTTACGCGCTGGAAGACAGACCGAAATAGTGGTCGGGGCTTTGAGCGCGCACAATGTGGTCAGCGAGAAATCGCCGGCGCTGTGGATACGCATCTCTTCAACGGGCATCCGTTTAGCGTAATCAGGTGGAAGGGGCTAATAAGTTTCGCTCAAGGATCGCCGTTGTGAGGCCGAGGATCTTCATACGATGGTTGTGATGTCTCGCAGATTTTCTATGCCCAAGCGGACCGGGGTCGTCTTTTTGGTCCTCTCGCTTCTTGTCGCGGCTTGTGGGGGCGGCGAAGACGACGTTTCTGCCGAGCCGACCACGACCGCGGCCACGACCACGGCCACGGC
>JAACCU010000184.1 GCA_009937405.1 Actinomycetota bacterium | reverse complement strand
CAGTGACCACCAACTGCAGTACCGCATCACCGAGAAACTCCAGACGCTCATTGGATGGCTCACCCTCATGCTCAGCACACCACGAACGATGTGTCAGCGCATGGGTGAGGAGACCGGGATCGTTGAACCGGTAACCGAGTCGATCCTCAAGGGATGTCAAAAGCGAAACCGAACCCAGCGGTCAGCCCAGCTTGGCAACGACATACTCGATGGCATCGCGCACTGTGCGGAGGTCTTCAAGATCTTCATCTTCGATACGGAAACCGACAGAGCGCTCGGAGAGCTCCTCTTCGATTGCTTCCACAAGCTCGATCAAGGCCAGCGAGTCGGCATCGAGGTCATCGGCGAACGCATCACCCTCGTTAATACTCGACGGCTCGACCTCAAGGATCTCCGCGAGACGATCCTTCACCAAGGTGACGATCTCATCACGGCCGATTGGACCCTGTTCGACATGAGTTTCGGCAGGCACGGAATCCCTTTCGCAGATGCTGGGGTACTCGCCCCAATGGCGAAAACCGGTCGAACCCTATCCGTTTCCTTCACTTGCGCGCTTGTGAATACCGGTTTGGCCCGGAATTACGCGCAAACTTCCGGCTACTTCGGAGTCACGGCAGAGGTGAGATGACCGACCATCTCAACCTGAACCATCTCGGCAGCAACCTTGATGGCGTTCGTCATCGCCGACGCCGAACTGGAACCGTGGGAGATAACACAGACACCTTTCACTCCGAGCAGAAGCGCACCACCCACAGAATCGGGATGAAGTTCGGAGACCATCTCATCGAGTGCAGGCGCCAGGGCATCGCCAGCTGCACGGGTGGTGTCGTCGGTATCGATCGCCACCAGAAGTCGGCCGATCACAGCCTGCATCGCTCCTTCGAGTGTCTTCAGCACGACATTGCCGGTGAAGCCATCGGTGACGATGACGTCGACGTCGTTTGTCATGACGTCGCGACCCTCGACATTGCCGATCCATTCGGCGCCGGCGCTTCGGACCCATTCAGGCTGGCTGAGGTGTTCCCAGCACTCCTTCACGAACGGGCTGCCCTTGCCGGCCTCTTCGCCGATCGAGAGAAGGCCAACGCGTGGGGTCTCGATACCGAAGCGATCTCGGGCGTAGACCGCGCCCATCTGGGCGAACTCGACCAGCCACTCGGGGCGACATTCGGCGTTAGCGCCAGCATCAAGCAAGGTGGTAGGCGTCGACCCCGGAACGGGGATCGGCGTGGCGATAGCGGGGCGATTGATGCCCTTGATACGCCCCATGCGAAGCAGGGCGGATGCCATGGTGGCGCCGGTGTTGCCGGCGGAGACCATGGCCGACGCATTGCCATCACGAACCGCCTCTGCGGCGCGAACAAGCGACGAGTCTTTCATACGGCGGACGCTTGTGCCGGGCTCAGCGTCCATGGCGATCACTTCGGATGCCTCGATAATCGCGAGGTCGCCCGTGTCGCCCATTTCGTCCCTTCGGCCGACAAGCACGATCGGGATGCCGAGTTCTTCTGCCGCGTGACGTGCACCTGCGACAATTTCGCCAGGCGCGCGATCGCCGCCCATGGCGTCGACCGCGATTGGCAACATCAGTGAATGATCAGTTGACGTCGACGGCCTGACGGCCTGCATACCAACCACAGTTGCCGCATGCTCGGTGCGGACGTTTCACAGCACTGCATTGAGGGCAAGTGCTGCGAGCGGTGGTACCGATACGCCACGCGGAAGCCTTACGGCTCCGTGACTTCGACTTCGACATCTTCTTCTTCGGGACGGCCATTACGTTCCTGCTTCAGTGCGTACGAATAGGCCAGCGAGTGCCGGCGCGACCAACGAATGCTAGCGAGCAATGACCGGTTTCACTCGTCGAAATGCAGCCCGTCGAGGGCAGCCCACCGATCGTCTTTCACAGGCTGGGCCTCTTCGTAGGCGCCGGTTGGGAATCGTTCAGGCTCCGGGCCCACACAATCGTCGTCGCAAACTGGCGCCAAAGGCAGCGTCAGCAGCGCAACTTCACGGATTACGGGTGCGAGATCGATGCGTTCGTCGTTGATTGGCCATGTTTCACCATCAGTCGGCTCGCTCTCAAAAATTTCATGGAAATCGAGTGTCATCGGACCATCGACATCATCGAGGCAACGCCGACACGGGGCCCGCGTTGTGCCGCTGATCGTGCCGTGCGCCACGATGCCTTCGGTTATGGCCTCAACAATAAGCGAAACATCGATACGTCCATCAACAACCGAACGATCACTGACTGCCATGTCGTCGAGCACCAACATGGCCGAAACCTGACGGCGGGTCCCTGTGCGCCGACGAATCTCAACGATGTCGACAACCAGGGTTTCGGTGATGCTCACCCGTCGTCCTGGTTAAAGAATCCGTCGGGTTCGTTACTCTCTGGCACGGCCTCGGCAGGGTCGCCACCGGGCGGCCGCGCCCCCTGGAGCCGGCTGCGGCCTGACGCCACGGTTCGCATCGTGCGGTCAAGCACGATCTCCATGGCGCCGAGCTTCTGGTCGCACCAGTCCTCGGTTTCAAGTTTCATCTCGCGGGCCTTGTCCTCTGCCTCAGCGACAACCCGTCGAGCGCGCTCCTCGGCGGTCTTCACCAGCTCGGTCCGCTGGACCATCTGCTCCGCGCTCGTCCGAGACGTGGCGATAATCTGATCGCCCTCAGTCTGGACCTTGGCCAAAAAGTCATCTCGCTCTTTGAGTAGCCATCGAGCAGCACGGAGCTCCTCTGGCAAACCCTGAACCGTGGCCTGAAGGAGGGCCAGCACCTCTTCTTTGTTGATCATCGATGATGCGGAGAGTGGCATCGGACGAGCAGCCTCGACGATCTCGATCACCTGGCGAAGTAACGACTCAGCCTGAGGAGCGCGGTAGTCGGGAGGCCTCTCGCCCATCGCGTCGGGACCGAGATCAGTCATGGATACATATCCGCGATGCGCTTGTTGACGGACTCAGGGACCATCGAGCTCACATCACCACCGAACTTAGCGATCTCACGAATGAACTTCGACGCCAGGAAAGAGCTGCGCGAAGCCGATGGCACGAACAGTGTGTGCACGCCAGAGACGGCATTGTTCATCTGCGCCATCTGGAGCTCATTTTCGAAATCGGAGACAGCGCGGAGACCCTTGATGATGAAGTCCGCTTCCATTTCCTTGGCGAGATCCACGACAAGCGATGAAAACATCGTGACTTCGACATTGGGGAGATGAGCGACAGACTCACAGAGCATCTCCTGGCGAACATCGAGCCCGAAGGCCCCGCCCCCCTTTTGTGGGTTGCGCATCGCCGCCACGACAACCTCATCAAAAAGCGTGGCAGCCGTCTCGATGATTTCGATATGGCCGTTGTGTACGGGATCGAACGACCCGGGATACAAAACACGTGTGGCCACTGTTCACTTTCCTCCAAGGCTTGGACCCGCAGTCGCGAGCATCACTACGGTACGCCCGTAACGCTTCACCCTGTGGATCTCCCACGAGTCGGGCATGACCACTTCACGATCCGACTCGATTACAACGACGGCACCGGCCAACCCCTTACTGATACCGGCGATCAGAGTGTCCCACTCGTCGAAGCCATAGGGCGGGTCGAGGAGAACAAGATCATGGCCATCGGCGCGACCGAGATAGCTGAGCCCTTCACCCGGAACGACCCGGGTTTCGCTGTCAAATCCGAGCGCCTCAACATTGTCGTAGATGGCATTGAGCGCATTGCGGTCGGTCTCCACCAGCGTGGCGTGGGCCGCGCCTCGAGACAGTGCCTCCAGCCCAAGCGCTCCCGAGCCGGCGAACAAGTCGAGCACATCAGCACCGTCAATGGCGTCGAGCGAATAGAGGGAGTTAAAGATCGCCTCACGAACCCGTTCGCTTGTGGGACGAGTTGTCTCCCCCTGAGGAACGACGAGTTTTCGACCACCTGCTGTACCGGCAACAATGCGCATGGCGACCAGTGTGGCGGGTGCGGGATACGGTCACGCCTGTGAGCCCCGCGGAATCTACTGTCCCGAAGACAATTATCTGTGTCGACTGTGGTGGCACCTGCCATCTCCTCAGCTACGAACCCGACGAAGGCTTCGAACCTGGCGACATCGTGGCCTTCCGCTGCGCCGACTGTCTCGACCGCTGGGATATCGAACTCGCCGCCGAAGATCTCGACCCTCGAGCTGGCAGCGGGGACTAACAAAGTACTCGGCTCCCAGGCGGACTCGGCAAGAGGCGTACGCGGTTAATCTTTCATAAGGAAGTCGGCATCGGCTTCACCGAGCACCATTTCGATCTCCTCCGCCAGGCCTGGGTGCGACTCCAGTTCGGGGTCGGCGTCGATGATCTCGATGGCGACCTCGCGAGCCTTAGCAACCCATTCCTTGTCACGGCGCAGCGAGGCAAGCTTGAGGTCATTGCGGCCCTTCTGGCGTTCGCCCATGATCGTGCCTTCGCCGCGAAGGTCGAGGTCGACCTCGGCGAGTTCGAAACCATCGGTGGTCGCGACGAGCGCTTCCAGTCGCGCCACACCGTCACTCGTCGTCGGTTCCCCGACGAGATAGCAGCGGCTGGCGTGGGTTCCGCGGCCGACGCGGCCGCGGAGTTGGTGGAGTTGCGCAATACCGAACCGGTCGGGATCGAGAATCACCATCACGGTGGCGTTGGGAACGTCGACGCCAACCTCGATCACTGTCGTAGCGACCAGAACATCGATCTGTCCGGCTCGAAAGGAACTCATCGTGGCCTCCTTTTCCGTTGACGTGACACGGCCGTGGAGCAGCCCGAGGCGGAGATCGGACAACTCCGATGTCTGGAGCGCGGCGTACGTGTCTTCGGCCGAACGAACGTCGATCACCTCTGACTCCTCGATGAGCGGGCAGACGACGTAGGCCTGGCGTCCGTCCGCCACCTCACTGCGTACGACATCCCACACAGCCTCCTCGTCTTCATCGGTGCGAGCCCAGGTCGTCTCGATCGGGGTACGCCCCGGGGGAAGCTCATCGAGCACGCTGACGTCAAGATCCCCATAGACAGTCATTGCCGCCGTTCTCGGGATCGGCGTAGCCGTCATCACAAGGACATCGGGTGCCGCGGCATCATCGCCCTTGTCTCTGAGCGCAGCCCGCTGTTCAACGCCGAATCGATGCTGCTCGTCGATCACCACCACACCCAGGGATGCGTACTCAACCTTGTCCTGAATGAGTGCATGGGTG
>JAACCU010000183.1 GCA_009937405.1 Actinomycetota bacterium | reverse complement strand
CTGCGGCAGATCCATCAGGCCTGCGGCAGATCCATCAGGCCTGCGGCAGATCCATCAGGCCTGCGGCCATGGCCGCCCCAAGCTCCCAGCAGGCTTCGAGCATGCTCTGATCTGGCGCCCCGATGCACGACAGGTCGGGTTGGGCAAGTCTCCAACGCAGGCCCGTGACAATTTTTGTTATGCCCAAAAGAGCACCGGATGTGTCGGATTCACCATGGATAAAAACCCCGTAGGGCATCGAATCAGTCGCGCCCAGACACTCGTTGTAGGTGGTGTCGAAAAAGTGCTTGAGGGCGCCGCTCATGTAGCCGAGGTTGGCCGGTGTCCCCAAGATGATGCCGTCTGCGGCTTGCACCATCGAAGCGTGGGCGTTCAGTGCGTCGACGCTACGAATCTCCACGCCCGTGATACCCGCAGCATCGGCTCCCACCAAAACCTGTTCGAGCATGGCGCCCAACGATGGGCCAGGGGAGTGATGCACGACGAGCAGAACAGCCATGGTCTGACAAGGTAGTCGAGCCGGTTTGCCGACCTCTCCAGCGCCAATGGCCCGGGCAGAAACGTCTAGACATTCTGTCCGTGGTGAGTACGATGCCGCAATGAACGACGCATCCGCACATGACTATGACGCCATCATTATTGGCGCCGGCGTAATCGGCGGCGCCGTCGCCCACGAACTCTCCGGCCGCGGCTGGCGGACGCTGACCATCGACAAGGCCGACTCGGCGGGCGCTGGATCCACGATCAACTCGTGCGCCATCGTGCGCTTCTCGTATTCAACAGTGGATGGCGTGATGCTTGCGTGGGAGGGCTACCACTACTGGCCCGACTGGGCGAACTACATCGGTGTCGATGACGAGAAGGGTCTCATCGAATACCACCAGGTCGGCCAACTGCTGGTCACGACCTCAGACGAGGACAGTCACACGGAGAAGGTTAAGAAGGTCTGGGACAAGTGCGGTATTGCGTATGAGACCTGGACCGCAGAGGAACTGAACGAGCGGATCCCGATCCTCGATCTGGGGCTCTACGGCCCGCCGCGCCGTCCCGACGACGAAGGCTTCTGGGATGATGCGCATGGCCAGATGACCGGTGGCTACTTCACCGGCGAAGGTGGTTACGTCAGCGACCCACAATTGTCATGTCACAACCTCCAGCGTGGCGCAGAAGCCCGTGGCGCTACGTTCTGGTTCAACGCTCAGGTCGCAGGTATCAACAAGGATGATGGTCGGGTTTGTGGTGTCACGCTCGCCGATGGACGCACGCCCACCGCCCCCGTGGTGGTCAACGTCGCTGGCCCGCACTCGATGATCATCAACCAGATGGCCGACGTTTATGACTCGATGAACATCAAGACCAAGGCGTTGCGCCACGAAGTTCACCACGTGCCCTCACCCGAGGGGTTCGATTTCGAAGCTCGCGGTGTGGTTGCCTCCGACGATGACCTCGGCATCTACTTCCGACCCGAAGTAGGCAACCACATTCTCGTCGGCAGTGGCGACCCCGTCTGCGATCCGCGAGAGTTCGTTGACCCCGACAACTACGACCGATCGATCACCCAGAGCCAATGGGAAGCCCAGGTCCTTCGGGCCAATCGGCGGATTCCCTCGCTCGGGGTGCCCCACGAAAAGAAGGGCATCGTCGATCTCTACGACGTGTCCGACGACTGGATCCCGATATATGACCGCACCGACCTCGACGGCTTCTACGTGGCCATCGGTACGAGCGGCAACCAATACAAGAATGCTGGAGTTGCCGGCCAACTCATGGCTGATCTGATCGAGGCGGTGGAGAACGGCCACGATCATGACAGCGACCCGGTTGTTTCGATCGGTCGTTACACCGGCACAGAGATGAACATCGGCTTCTTCAGTCGCAACCGAGAGATCAACCTCAACTCCTCCATGTCGGTGCACGGCTGAACCCGGGCCTGCCCAACACGAGTGGCATCGGCCTGGCTCGACAAGCCGGCGTTCGGCGTCGCAGCGGCCCAGATGCGCCATACAGTCGATCTGGCGGCAGCGCCATCTACGAGGAGAGCGACATGGGTGTAGGCCGAGTTCGATCAATCGTGAGCGACCTCGCGCCATACCGGCCGGGCAAGGGTGCAAAACAAGCCGAGGCTGAGCACGGCATCGCTGATGCCATCAAGCTCGCCAGCAACGAGAACCCCTACTCGCCGCCGCCCTCGGTGCAGAAAGCAATCCAGGACGCCGCGGCGGGAGTCAACCGCTACAGCGACCATGGTGCAGCCGAGCTCCGGTCGAAACTGGCCAACTGGCTCGGAGTTGACTCCGACTGTATTGCCGTTGGTTGCGGCTCCTCAGGACTCCTCCAGCAAGTGTGTGTGGCGTACATCGACCCCGGCGACGAGGTCGTGTCACCGTGGCGATCATTTGAGGCCTACCCGATCTTCGTTGCGCTGACCAATGGGAAGCTCGTGCCCGTCCCCCTGACCGATGATCATCGGATCGACCTCGATGCTGTCGCGGCTGCGGTGGGGCCCAAGACCAAGGCCGTCATGTTGGCGACGCCCAACAATCCGACCGGGCTAGCGCTATCGACGGCGGAGATCGCCGAGTTCATGAGCAAGATTCCTGACGATGTCCTCGTCGTTGTTGACGAGGCGTACCGCGAATTTAGCGACCCGGCCTTTGGCGATCCCGTTAAGGATCTGGTTGGCCGCTTCCCCAATATTGTGGTGACGCGCACATTCTCCAAGGCCTATGGCCTTGCTGGTTTGCGGACCGGCTATGCCGTCGCCGATCCAACTGTTATTGACGAACTCGACAAGGTCCTGCTGGCGTTCTCGGTCAACCTGCTGGCGCAGGCAGGCGCTATCGCAGCGCTGGACTCTCTTGACGAGATTCAGGTGCTCGTCGACTCACTCTTGGATGAACGAACCCGAGTGGTTGACGCTCTGAGGACAGCCGGAGCCGAATTCCCCGACCCTCAAGGCAACTTCGTCTGGCTCCCGATTGGCGGACGCACAGACGCCGTTGCCCATGCCCTTGAGCAACGGGGTGTGGTCGTACGTCCCTTCAGCGGTGAAGGAATTCGCGTCACTATTGGCACGCCCGAAGAGAACGATCGCTTCCTCGCCACCTACGCCGATGTCACTGGATGATTAGCCGATTCAGCTGAGAAAGCCATCGAGCACGTTCACCATGTTGGTGCCGAGCGCTTCAGCCCCATAGCCACCCTCCATCACGAACACCATCGGCCGGTCCGCGCTAGCAAGGCGTTGTCCGAGCCGGGTGAAGTCTTGCGACACCAATCGGAATTGCGAGATCGGATCATCGACGAAGGTGTCCACTCCGAGAGAAACAACGATCGCTTCTGCGCCACGTCTCTCGATCCACTGAAGCGACGTCTCTAGCGCAGCGAACCACTCGTCGGACTGAGTCCCATGGGGGAGCGGCAGGTTCAGATTGGCGCCGGCGCCCCCGGCAATGCCTTCCTCGTCGGCGTGGCCAAGGAAGTAGGGAAACTCGACCTTCGGGTCGGCATGAATCGAGCAGAACGAGACATCGCCACGGTGGTAGAAAATGTCCTGCGTCCCGTTGCCGTGGTGGTAGTCGACATCGAGTACGGCCACCCGGCCTGCGCCACTTTCGCGTAGACGCTCCGCCGCGATTGCGGCGTTGTTGAGATAGCAGTAGCCGCCAAACTGGTCTCGTGAGGCATGGTGCCCGGGTGGCCGACAACGGGCAAACGCGGAGCCGGCCCCGCCTGCCACATACTGCGCCGCCGCATCGGCCGATCGGGCCGCGTCGACCACGGCCCCCCAGGTGTTGGCGGCAATTGAGCAGTCAGCGGCAAAGCTGTAGTAGCCGAGTTGGGCCACGATTCCCTCGGGTCGTATATGGCGCATCCGACGCGCAGGCCAACCATTGGACATGGCGCAGGGCCCGGCATTCCCGTCGGCAACCCAGCGCTGGTGGGCGGTTTGCAAGAAGTCGACATATGCGGAGGCATGCACGTGTTCGATGAGCGCACGATCCAGGTCCCCTGGTTGTCGAACGTCTGCAAAGCCGCGAGCAGCCAACTCGGCATCGACAATGTCGGCCCGAGTTGGGCTTTCCCAGCTCTGGATCAGTTGACCTTCGTCGAGTTCGAGGGAATGATGCTCGTGATGGGCCGTGGTGGCGTAGATCCGCATTCGTGCTCCTGTGGTCGGCGGCAAATCGTGTCATGAGCTACCCACGGGCGGCGGGAGCACTCTAGGTTTCTCAACATGTCTCAGAACATTAAATTCGGTTGGTTGTCTCCGGTGATCGGGAACCAGTGGAGCGACCACGAGTCGATCGTGCTCTATCAAGAGCGCCACATCCTGCCCGAGGCGCTTCAGTACTTCGATTCGTTGTGGATCGCCGATCACTTTTACGGCTTTGATGCACGTACCGACCCGTTCCTCGAGGCATGGACAACCCTTACCTGGCTGGCCGCAAAATTCCCCGATGTGATGCTGTGCCATCACGTACTAGGGCACGGTTATCGCCCACCAGCACTCACCGCCAAAATGGCGGCCACACTCCAGACCCTCTCGGGGGGTCGGTTCATTCTGGGTATCGGTGCTGGTTGGCGAGGCGACGAATACGCGGCGTACGGCTACGACTTCCCGAAGCCGTCAGTCCGGTTTGCCCAGCTCGAAGAAGTCATCCAGATCTGTCGCCTGATGTGGACGCAGGATCACCCATCATGTGAGGGCAGCCACTACTCGATCGATGATGCGGCCGCCCCGCCGCTGCCCGAGGTCGTGCCGCCAATCTGTATTGGCGCCGCCGGTGAAAAGTTCGGACTCCCCCTAGTCGGGCGTCAGGCAGACATGTGGAACTCGGCATTCCGGGGTGAAGAGGACTGGAAGCGAAAGGTCGGAATCGTCCACGACAGCGCAGTCGCCGCAGGCCGAGACCCGCAGGCGATTGAGATCGGCACCACGCTCGAAACCCCTCTGCCGACCAATGATGATGAAAGCGAGCGGTTGCTCGATCGGGTGGCCAATCTCGTCGCCAACGGCGTTCAGCACTTCACCATGGACTTTGGGCATCCGCCTACGGCGGAGCACGTACACCGCTTCGCAGAGCAGGTGATCCGCCCAGCTCGTGCCACCTGAGCCAGACACCCTGACCCCAGGCCGGACTCCAGATCGTTCGATTCCCTGGCCACTGCGCGGATTGTTTCTCTCGTTCTTCCTGTCAGGGTTTGCGATCGTTGGCCAAATAACGGTGGTAGGCAAGCAGGTCTTCGACATGACCGGCCGCGAACTCGATCTTGGACTTCTGGGCCTGGCCGAGTTCTTGCCGATGGCCTTCCTCGTGCCATTTTCTGGCGCTGCCGCTGACCGTTTCGACCGTCGGCACGTCTATGCCATCAGTCTCGGGGGTGAACTCCTTTGCGCCCTTGGCCTCTTCTTCTACATCTCGTCGGATCCCACATCGGTGAAACCGATCTTCATTCTCGTCGCCCTGTTCGGGGTCGCCCGTTCCTTTGGCTCGCCCTCGGGCCAGGCCCTACCCATCGACCTCGCCACGTCAGAGAATCTCGAGCGTGTTATGGCATTGAGGTCGGTGGCATTCCAGTCCGGATTCATTGCTGGTCCGGTCGCCATGGGTTTCATATTCGTGGTCGACCCGGCGTACCCGTACCTCGCCGGCGTTATCGCGTTCGCCCTAGCCATCCCGATCCTGATCATGATTCCCCAGCCCAATACCCGGCGACTACAGACACGAGGGGGTATGCAAGCCATTCGAGATGCCCGTGAAGGACTGCGCTTCATGCGCCGGCAGCCCGTGGTGTTCGGTGCGATTTCCCTTGATCTGTTCGCCGTTCTCTTTGGCGGCATCATTGCCCTGCTGCCGGCGATCGCAGAGAATCGGCTGGGCGTCGGTGCCGTCGGCCTGGGCTGGCTCCGCGCCGCCACAGGGATTGGCGCAGGAACTACGGCCCTGATGCTCTCAGTGCGGCCTGTGCGGCGTCGGGTGGGGCGAACTCTGCTCGTCGTGATCGGCATCTTTGGCGTGATGACCATCGTGATCGGCCTCGTCGACAGCTATGCCATCGTCTTCGTAGCCTTACTCGTCGCCTCCGCCGCCGACTCCATTTCGGTTTTCATCCGGTCGACTCTCGTTCCCTTGGCCACGCCAGAGGTGATGCGGGTACGAGTGCTCGCGGTCGAACGGGTGTTCATCGGTGCTTCGAACGAACTCGGAGCGGCGGAGAGTGGGCTGACGGCAGCCGTTTTTGGTCTTATGGGCGCAATTTTGTTTGGTGGGGTTGGCACGCTTGCAGTGGTGGCCATCTGGTGGAGGTGGTTCCCCGCCCTTCGCGATGTCGACCGCTTTGACGAAGTACGAATTCCAGGTTCTTGAACGAGTTGGGATGCCGGGGACCTAGCCTCCGACCGTGGCCATCATCCTCAGCCTGCTGACTGCGCTTCTGTTCGGCACGTCGGACTTCTTCGGGGGTATGGCCGGTAAGCGCATTCGGATTGCTCAGGTACTCCTCTGCGCTCACATCACCGGCGGTATTGGGATCTTTGTTATCTCCCTGGCGATTGCTGATCAGTTCCGATTAGCAGACCTCGGCTGGGGAGCGATTGCAGGAGCATCGGGCATTATCGGTCTCGGGTTGTTGTACCGGGGCCTGGCTCGCGGACCAATGGGAGTTGTTGGGGCTCTCACAGCAATCACCTCCGCTACGGTGCCCGCAGTATGGGGCACCCTCGTAGACGGTGATGAACTTGCCCCATGGGCGTGGATCGGAGTCGGGATCGCACTGGTCGCTATTGGCTTGGTCTCATGGTCGCCCAACGATTCCAACACCCGGGTCACGGGCCGGACCATCGTCGAGTCGCTGATAGCGGGAGCCGGCTTTGGCTTCATGTTCATTTTGCTGAATCACAGCGATCCGGCATCAGCGCCGTGGCCGATTGT
>JAACCU010000182.1 GCA_009937405.1 Actinomycetota bacterium | reverse complement strand
CCGTTCATCCGGATTGTGTGCTCGGCGAGCACCTCGCGGTATTGCTCGACGGTACGTGTGGCGGTGTGGCGCCACGACCACTGGTCTTTCACACGCTTGCGGCCCTGAGTGCCGATCTTGGCCCGCAGTTCGGGATTGTCGAGTGCATCACGAATGGTGGCGGCGAGCGCTTCGCTGTCGCCGGGCGTGGTGAGAAAGCAGGTCTCGCCGTGAGTGCCGGCAACCTCGGGCAGGGCACCGCCGGTGGTAGCCACGAGTGCCACGCCACAAGACATTGCCTCGATGGCAGGGAGTGAAAAGCCCTCGTAGAGCGATGGCACAACCGCAAGCTCGGCCTCGCTGTAGAGCTCGACGATCCGTTCGTCGGGCACACCAGACACGAAGTTCACGCAGTCGTCGAGTCCGAGCTCGGTCATGGTCCGGCTGGCTTGAGAGTCAGGGCGACGCTGGCCGATGATTGTGAGTTCCATGTGGCGCTCAGTGCGCAGCTTGGCCACGGCTTCGAGCAAGTATTTGAGGCCCTTCATGGCGACGTCGGCCGACGCGGTGGTCACGAGATGACCGGGTCGACGCTCAACCCCTGCCACGGGCAGAAACAGATCGGGATTGACGCCGACCGGAACGACATGGATCTTGTCGGGGTCGACGTCGTGGTCAGCGGCGATGTCGCCCTTTGACGATTCGCTCACCGACATGATTCGCGGCAGCCGCTTGGCGACCCGTGTCTGCATTTTGGTGAAGGAATACCAGCGCCGCTTGCCCCAGTGCTCCGTCCAGCCGCGGGCATGTTCCAACTCGAGTCGGCGGTCGACGGTGATTGGATGATGGATTGTTTCGAGGATCGGCCAGCCCTCCTGGTGGAGCTTGAGAATGCCCCAGCCGAGCGTTTGGTTGTCCTGGATCAGATCGAAATCGTGGCGGCGGGTATGCAGGTGCTTCCAGGCTCGAAGGCTGAACGCCAAGGGCTCAGAGAACGATCCGGTGTTGAATGACATGTGTTCGACTGCGTCGGTCCAGTCATTCCACTCCCCCAAGCGCGGCTTGCGCATGGGGTGAGGGTCAGCCCAGATGTCGAGGCTGGGAAGCTTCACGAGCGGGACCCGTTCGTCGAGGATCGGGTAGGGCTGACCACTAAAAACTTCGACAGAGTGGCCGAGGTCAACAAGGGCATTCGAAAGGTGGCGGACATAGACGCCTTGGCCACCCACATGGGGCTTGCCGCGGTATGTCAGGAGGGCGATGCGAAGCGGCGCGTCATCGCTTGGGGGGATGTAGCGGGCCGCAGACATGAGGTACCAGGCTTCCAGGGGCGTTGACGTGGGTCACTCGAGCGACAAGTCTGCCCGCACTCACGCCCTGCACCACCTCAGATGACTGATCTCGCGCCACCGAGGCGTTGCGCTAGCCGCCAGCCACCGACTCCCCGTTCTTGTATACGCCAATGATGTTTTGTTGAAGCTGGCTGACGTCGAGCGGGTCGCCGTCGACAACCACCAGGTCAGCGAGCTTGCCTTCCTGGATGGTGCCGAGGTCGTCCTCGACGCCGAGGAGTTCGGCCGCGGTCTTCGTGGTGGCCACGAGAGCCTGGGTGGGTGTGAGGCCAGCATCGACCATCAGACCCAGCTCTCGGAGGTTTTGTCCATGGGGACCGACGCCGCTGTCGGTTCCCATGGCGATTTTGACCCCTGCGTCGATTGCTTTGCTGATCGAGTCCGTGTGCGCCTCGATCACCATGTGGACCTTCTCGAGTACTCGCTCACTGAGCCGCGATCCGCTGTCGGCGGCCTCGACGACCATGCGGGGAGCGAGCAGTGTGGGGACCAGGTAGGTGCCGCGGTCGAGCATCATCTGAATCGCTTCGTCGTCGAGATAGATGCCGTGTTCGATGGAACGGATGCCACTGCGGATGGCTGCCTTGATGCCATCGGTGGCCTGGGCGTGGGCCATCACATGCAGGCCGGCAGCGGTGGCCTCTTCGACCAGCACCTCGAGTTCAACGTCGCGCAGGTGACCGCGTGTCGGGTCGCTGATCGGCGAAAGTACGCCGCCGCTGGTGGCCACCTTGATCACGCTGGCGCCTTCGCGAACCAACTCGCGGACCCGCTTGCGCATCTCGTCGGGCCCGTCGACAACACCACTTGGCGCGCCGGGATAGGGCACCCGAAGTTGGGCGCCGCAGAGCACATGCCCGTCTCCATGCCCACCCGTCTGCGACAGCATGGCGATCGAGATCTGCATCCGAGGACCAGCGACAAGTCCGTTGTCGACGGCTTGCTTGACGCCAAGGTCGGCGCCGGACGCGTCCCGCACACTGGTGATCCCGGCGTCGAGCGTTACCTGCATGTTGTGGATGGCTTGGTAGAAGCGGTAGGAGAGCGGCGTGTTGAGGCGCTCGACCGTGTCGATTGTGGTCATCGTCAGGTGGACGTGGCAGTCGAAGAACCCGGGGAAGATGGTCTTGCCGCTGACGTCGACTTCGACATCTCCGCTGAGTCCGACTCCGATCTCGGTGATCCGACCATTTTCGACACGAACATCGCCAGGCTCGGGGGCGGCCCCGGTGCCGTCGAAAATCTGCCCGCCAGAAAACACTGTTGAGGTCATGGGCAACGTTAGCCCGCGGGGACCATCGCTACGCTCGGTGCGATGCGAGGACTAGTGCAGCGGGTTAGCCGGGCCAAGGTGACGGTTGGCGAGGAGATCGTGGGCGAGATCGGTGCCGGGTCGCTGGTGCTTGTGGGCATCACCCATGACGACACGCCCGCGCAGGCGAGGAAGCTGGCCGACAAGATCTGGAACCTGCGAATCTTCGACGATGCCGATGGGGTGATGAACCTCTCGCTGGCCGACACCTCTCGCGATGTGTTGGTGGTGAGCCAGTTCACGCTCTACGGCGACACCGGTAAGGGCCGGCGTCCGGGCTACACCGAGGCGGCGCGCCCTGAGCACGCCGAACCGTTGATTGATGCCGTGGTCGGCGAACTTCGCTTGCTTGGAGCGACGGTGCGTACCGGCAAGTTTCGCGCTGAGATGGCCGTCGAGTCGGTGAATGACGGCCCGATCACACTGTGGGTCGAGGTTTGATCCTTCGGCTCGCGGCGGGGCCCCACGCGGCACCGAGAGCAACGAGGGCAAACAGCAACATCGGCCAGCCGCCGAGGGCCACCGCGGGCGTGCGCCCGGTGCGGCGATCAATCGTGGCGTAGAGCACCCGCTGCTCGCTGATCCCTGTGCGGTCGAGAACTTCGGCATCAGGTGAGATGATCGCCGAGAACCCGGTCGGAGCTGCTTGGAGAACCCACCGGTCGGTTTCGAGCGCCCGCAGGCGACTCGAGGCGATCTGCTGGCTCTGCACGATGGTGAGCCAGTAGCTCGACCCGTTGGTGGGGTTGACCAGTACCTCGCCTCCGTTGCCGATGGCGTCGCGGGCACGGTGGTCGAAGAAGATTTCCCACGAGATTGAGATACCAAGTGGGCCAACATCGCTGTCGAGCACGGCTTCGTCGGTGCCAGGTCGCACGTCGCGGGCGGGGAGTTCGCCGCTGAAGCGTTCGATCGCCGACCGCAGGGGCACGAACTCGCCGAATGGCACAAGCCGGACCTTGTCGTAGCGGCCGGTGATTGTGCCATCGGGAGATTGGGCGATTGAGTAGTTCAGGTTGGCGGTGCCGTCCTTGGCTTGCTCAAACCAGCCACTCACCACAACTGCATCGAGATCCGCCGCCAGTTGGGTGAGTCGGTCGGATGCCTCGGCCAGTTGGAGAAGGTCCTGGTCGCAACGGGCAGGAGTGCTGGCGTTGTTGGATGCCGGGTGGACAACGTCCTCAGGCCACAGCACCAAGTCGACTTTTCGGTCGATCGTCGCACTCGCTTCCATGTGACGCTCGAACACGGCGCGGGTCGTGCACAGATCTGCGCGTGTGTTTTGTGGGCCTCCACCTTGCACCACGGCCACGTCTATGGACTCGCCGCTATCAACAAACACACTGCCCCCGAGATGACCGCCGATGGTTGCGGCCACGACGACACCGAATGCAATAGCGGCTGGTCGCCAGGCCTGGCGTGTTGCTTCAGCCGCGGCGATCGCGGCCACCACGAAGACGGCGACAAGCAATGGTGAGCCGAAGAGCCGAGCGCTCATGGCGAATGGGGTTGCGACACCGGCCATGGCGAAGGTGGCGATCGGAGTGCCGCCGAAGGGCCAGTTCCAACGGATGAGCTCCATCAGCACGATGGCCGCGACGAACGCCACGGGCCGGAGGCGCCCCTCCATCGGTGTCATCAGTCCAGCGAACGCGAGGAAGATCGAGAAGATGATGACCGATGCCGGCCAGCCGGCAGGGGTGAGGTCGAACATCCAGAGCGTGGT
>JAACCU010000015.1 GCA_009937405.1 Actinomycetota bacterium | reverse complement strand
GTCGGAGGTTCAAATCCTCTCAGCCCGACCATATTGACTGGGGCCCGCATGTCGGGCCCCGGACCCCTGAGAATCCCTGCTACGGCAAGGATTCTCGCCGTTTTGGTCCCCACCGGGAGAGCTGTGATTTCGCTCTGTGCCCGGATTATGACCGGATGCAGCCGCCGAAGCGGCATCAACAGAGCCCGCCGCGGCGGAAGGAGCGGCCCAAGAGCGATAGGCCAGACGGCGCGCGCAACTGAACTCTGGGATCGCTAAGCACAAGTCCCCTGGATCGAGGATGGCTGGCAACTACGATCACCAGTTGACAGAGAACCCTGGTGCGACGGTCGGCGAACGGTTCTGTCCCTCGTGTGATGCCCCGAAGTTACCTGCAAGTGCCGCTGAACCATGGCGCCGAGGAGTCATCGTTCCCAGCGTCAGAACTTTGGACCCAAGTAACCGTCATGAACGCCGATCGACAAGTGGTCCTTTACCCACGACGCCGATATATGGTCTTGTCGGAGGTGGGTGTGATGTCGATAAAGTGTGTCTGCGAGCAAGCGGCGGCCAACCAGCGTGCTCTCATGGGATATGTGCGTCGGCTGGAGGACGCACTGAGCCAAGGTGTTGTTGCCGGAATGGCCAAGAACGATCGGATCGAATCCCAGACGCAAGTGGCTGAACAACTGGTCTCGGTGACTTCAAGGGCGGAGAAGGCCGAGCACCGGGTCGCGGCACTCGAGGCGAGCATTAGCTTCCGTGTGGGGCATTCGTTGGTTCGTCCTGTCGGGCGGTTCGTCCGATTGTTCCGAGGGTGGCGATGAGCCGTCCAACCGTTCTCGCCACAGTCTGCAGCGACAGTTTCGAACCTGGCTTCATCGTCGCGTTCAACTCGCTGCTTGAGCACAATCCCTGGTTTGATCTTGAGGTTCGAGTGCTGTGGCACCCCGCCCTATCGCCACTGTCGCATGACGCGCAGGAACGGATGTCTCGGGTCTATGACAGGTTGACTTTCATTGAGGCAGACCTCGATCAGCAGAGAGACATTCGGGAGCGGATGATCTCTGAGTTTCGAACTCAGTCTCGGCTATTCCCTGCCTTTCTCGTGCTGGAGGCCTTCCGGTTCACCGACGCAGATCGAGTTGTCGCTCTCGACCTCGACGTTCTCGTTATCGGGGACGTCCGCGAGTTGTTTGATTGTGGTGATCAGTTCGCAGCAGTGGAAGCGGAGCATGCGATCGGTGGAAAAAGAGGGTTCTTCAACAGCGGGGTTTTTGTTGCAGGTGCCCAGCATCTGACCGGTGACACCTATAGCGATCTCGTCTGCCTGCCAGTGGAGAACATGAAGAACGGGTGGGCTGATCAGGCGATCCTCAACTCCTATTTTCCGGAGCGCGGCATGGGTTGGTTGCCGAACCGCTTCAATTCGCTGAGGAGCCTCCATCCCGATCATCTCGGTGATATCGACATGGTCCTAGGCAACCGCGATATCCGCATATTGCACTTCGCAGGTCTCAAGCCCTGGAATGCCAAGGAACCTCAACATCCGCATGCCAATGGTTTCGACGGCGCCGACCGGTTGTGGTCCGACGCATTCTGTCGCTACGCATGTGACGGAGACATGGAGCGCATGTTGACGGGGCGTGAACAGCGACTGCGTCAGTGGGCCGAGAAGCAGGAATCTCCGAGTTTTGGGCAGTGATGCCAGCGCTGCGGGCGGTTAGGAAGCGGTTCTGCCCCTCCCTGGCCCCCGAACGTTCAAGTATTACTGAATCATGATACCGAGGCATCTTCGTTCCCAGCGTCAGAACCCGGGAGCCAAGGAATCGTCATGAGCGCCGATCGATAGCTACTACCTTTAATAGTCTGACACATTAGAGTTCAACCTGTTCGGGGCGCACCGTCGAAATCATGCCAACTTTTGAGGGGGACATGCAGCTATGAAAGCAGCAGATAAAACGCTTGCCCGTCGACTTGGGCTGACCGCGACAGAAAGTCCCAGTTTCGAACAACTGTTAGAAGCAAAGCGAGAATTAATTGACCTTTGGAATCTAGTCTCAGCTGTTAGCGCTCCCGCAGGACATTCGCAATTAGGTCAAGACACTATGGTTCTCTTGGCAACCAATTTCAAACGAGATGGGTTCTTCGTTGAGTTCGGAGCGGCGGACGGGATCTATCTCAGTAATACATACCTTCTTGAGAAAGAATTTGGCTGGAGGGGACTGCTTGCTGAACCGGCAACTGTCTGGCACGAGGATCTCGCCAAAAACAGGACCGCCGACGTAGAGCAGGACTGTATTTGGAGCGAGACCGGCAAGATCTTAAATTTTAGAATGACTGATAAAGCAGAACTATCCACGCTGTCTAAATTTACCGAAAGCGACCGGCACGCGAAGGCACGAGCGGGTGGAGTCACATATGATGTGGAAACAATTTCTCTCAATGATCTTCTCGCGAAATACCAGTGTCCTCGGCGCATCGATTATCTCTCGATAGACACAGAGGGGAGCGAGTTCGAGATACTTGAGCACTTCGATTTCTCTAGCTACGAGATATCGGTGATCACCGTTGAACACAATTACACGCCAAAGAGGGAAAAAATGTTCCAACTCTTGAGTACCAAAGGATTTCGTCGGATGTTCGTGTCGTTGTCGAAGTGGGACGACTGGTACTTCAAGGATCCGCTGCCCAGCGGAATCGTCGGGTAGAGGGATCTGCCCTCCTTTGGCCCCCCGAACCTGCAAGTGCTGCTGAGTGATGGCGCCGACGAACCATCACGAGTCGCGAGCAGATCCTGAAATCCTGGATGAAGCGCTGGGGGCCGCTCACAGCGCAGCAACAGGAGCGCTTTCTAGAGCGTCCAGAGACGGATCAGTTACAGGCGTACTCGGTGAGAGTGGTTCAAGATGTGATTGGATCCCAAAAAAGGCTTAAGGATATTCTCGGCGAGGCTCAGGCTCAGACAGGCTTCTTTGAACCACCACCGGAGCGGTACTAGCCGAAGGGCTACATGATCCACAATCCGGGCCCACCGGAGCACCGGGCAGGTGGATGACCGATGCAAGGAAATTCACGTTGTCATGTCTTGTCTAGTCTCACGATCTCGCATTCGTGCCCGGACCGTGCCCGGATGACAGCGACAAATATCGAGCAATGACCATGAGCAGTCCACAACTGCGAAGGTTTCAATTATCCTTTGTCTGACAGGAATATCGAGACTTTGTGCCGCCATCAGGCGGCTTATGAATACGGGTGAGATCGGTCTGGGGGACCGAAGGTCGGAGGTTCAAATCCTCTCAGCCCGACCATATTGACTAGGGCCTGCATGTCGAGCCTCGGACCCCTGAGAATCCCTGCTACGGAAGGGATTCTCGCCGTTTTGGCACCTGTCTCTAGGACTGCGATGGCAACCCATGCCCGGATCGACCTCCAGCCAGGTCGAGGTGAGGCCTTCCGTAAGCACCTCGCCCAGCCCGAGGAACAGGTGCCTGTAGCAGTCAAGGCTTACCGTGATGGACGAATATCCCAATCGTTTCCTTGTGTCTTGAGTTGTTCCCAGCGGTGGGTGATTCCCCGGCACGATGACCTCTTTATGGTCACCGTGCCGGGGAGCTATCTATTTCAACTACGTGAACTGCGGGCAGATCAGCTGGCGGCGGCGTTTGGCCGGTTCGCTAGCGGGTAGGTGAGTAACACGAGTAGAGGACTGTTGCGCTACTCGCAACCGTTGAGTCGCCCGAAGAAGATGGCAACTTCTCCGCGGGTCGCTGGCCGGTCGGGGTCAAACGTTGTGAGCGTGGTTCCTGTCGTGATGCCAGTTTCCGAAGCCCACCCGATCGCCTGGTCAGAGTAGCGGCCAGGGGTCACATCGGTGAAGATCGAGGACCCCAGTGTGCTTGATGGCGACCCTTCGTCGCGCCACAGGAAGGTGATGACCTCGGCGCGGGTCGCTGGCCGGTCGGGGTCAAACGTTGTGAGCGTGGTTCCCGTTGTGATGCCATCGGTGTGCATCCACCCGATCGACTCGTCGTAGTAGCGGCCAGGGGTCACATCGGTGAAGACCGTTGACCCCAACACGTCAGTACTATCGCACCTGACCTGTTGCCATTGGGCGTAGAGGGTGGCGGTGCCAGTGTCGGGCAACGTGTAAGCATCGTCCCCGTTGTAGCTGTCGCCGCTTCCGTCAACTGCGGTGTTCCACTCGATGAACGTGTACCCGTCGAGAGACGGCAGCGTTTGGGGGATCGTCACCGATGACCCGCCATCGCTAGTGATCGCCTCAGGGCCCCCAGTGCCGGGATTGGCATCAAATGCTACCGACCCCGTGGGTGTGAAGAAGCACTCGATGTGCGCCCATACAGCCTCAGGGTCTTCTGTGGCATCCCAGCTGAGGCCGAACTCCCACCAGGTATAGACCAAACATCCATCGCCCAAATATGCGAGATTTGGACGTGCCGCGGAGGTCGACTCGGTCGGATGGACTGTAGGAGTGACGTCAAATCGGGCAGCTGCATCAATGCGTGCCATGCTCAGCTCGTTCGTGCCAGCAGTGGTGAGCACGAGAACCCATTCGTCTGCGACGTCGTCGTAGGCCACGCCGGCCCGCCCACCATTTTGGAACCCTTCCGGTGATAACAGCTTGACGATGCCAGTGTCGGAGTAGGAGCCGTCAACGCCAACGACGTTGAACAACTGCTGCTTAGGGTTTCCGTCTAAATCCTCTGCACGCCAACGGACTCCAAACTCGTCTCGCAAGGAGTCCCAACCGACCGTTGGGGCTCCGTTACCTGCACGATTGCCATCGCCGTCTGTGTTCCGCCCGTGAAGGTCGAAAGAGTCGGTAGTGAAGTTGATCGATACCCCGGACTCGCTCCGAACGAGTTCTATCAACCGGGCCCCGGGCAACCTACTGTTGGCGTCAACGGTAAAAACAGTGATGAACACATCGGCGGTCTCCGAGTACGCAAGCGAAACACCGTCATCAGATCCGGCATCCCCGCTGACATCGTCAACTAGACCGTCAGCGAGGCTCATGCCGTCGGCATCGATTGCTGTCGCCCAAACGCGCTGGTGGACGTATACGTCATCGGTCATTGCGGCCGCTTTCCACGTAACCAGGTACGCCGCGGCTACAGGACTCCATCGTGCGTGAACGTGTTCGATATCATCGAAATTATTCAGGCCATCGGAAGCGACTCCGTTGATCGTTTCCGAAATGCTGAAGGGTTCACCTCGAAGAGTGCCGTCTCTGGCAACCACCTGACCGAGAATGCCGTTGTTCGAAATGCCTTCGAACGGGCAGGTGCCAGGGTCTGTGTTGCCCTCCAGGGACATAACAACCAACCATTCTTCATTGGTTGAATTCCAGGTCACACTTGCTGGCTCATGTCCGAACTCCGTTTTGGCAGAACATTCAACGTCAACGATGAACGGGGCACCGATTTCGCCGTTTGGCCCCACGATGCGCCCAGAAATTCCGTAGGTGTTGACGACACCATCTTGTTCCCACGTGTCATAAACGAAGAACATCTCACCGGCGGGATTCGTGGCTACATCGGACCATCCGGCGTAGCTCGCTTCAGATACTGATGCGGCGAAGCCACCGCCGAGTTCAAAGTCTTGACCGGCAACTACGACCTCTCCAACCGCTGGGATGGCGGAGTTCGCAGGCGCAGCAGCGATGCCGAACGCGAACAAACTGAGAAGGACTGCAACAGAGGCTAACCGCCACCTCGAAGATCTTCCTGTGGTTGCTTTCCATGGTCGCTTAGTGGCCATCGTTGGCAGTCTTTCATTCGAGAATGCTGTAAAAGCAGACGATCAAATCTTCGTGAGTACTATGTCAAATGTCTTGCAGTTTGGACAGGCGTGGCAATTCGCGTCCAGTGCGTCTGGCTCTCTGCTGGGTTTTCTTGCCTCCGCCTCCGTCGAGGAAGCGTCGTAGTGCTGATGCGGGGCGGCACGGTTGAGTGGACCCTCTCCGTTGCAGGTGTGAAGTCCACCCCGTACCGAGACACCCGAGACACAGGCCTCAAAACTATCTGAGAAATGCTAACCGCATGTGACCATGCCACCGAGAAAGGCTGCAGGGACTAAGCACTGTTCCGCCTCATGTTCGACCCTGGCCTGTGACGTGGCGAGCCATCGGCCGCGACATCGACCCCGAAGCGCTCCAGGCCGTCATCGACGACGCCACCGACGACCAGACCACCCCGTTCGCTTCGCCGCTCCGGTACCCGTTATCGAGTGAGGCAACTATGGGGCTGAGACTCCGGCCCAACTCGAGGGATTCATTGGTGCGCCCATGCAACAAGACGAGGCCGCATGGGTGGACTAGTTCTGTATACCGACAGATACGAGATCCGTCACGATCCTGATGCCGGTTCGCGGACTGGTTTGGGTTGACCAGGTGGCTCCGTGCCAAAGAACCCTTCTCTAAAGGCCGATGGGTTCTCAAGTTGACGGCAATTCGGTTCGATGTATGCAGGTACGGGCACGCGGTGTCCATGAGATCAGCCCTTGATCGGGTGTCCGCAGCGTTGAGCACGGCAGAGCAGGTCTGGTCAGGCAGAATCTCGTGTTTTTCGAGGTGTATTGGGCTAGAACGAGAGCGTTTACTCGTTGCCGAGGAGCAAGAGTCATGTCACGAAGGCGCCGAAATTCGAGGAGGGGCAATGGGTCTGTTGTGACTCGTCTGACCCTGGTATTGGCACTTGTTGCTTCTGTTTTGTTCAACTCCGCCCCGAGTGGCGCCCTCGAGTCGGATTTGGAGCACGCCAATCCCGAAGGCGGTGCCATCCGTGACGAGGGGCTCCCCCTCGACGGATCCGGCTACTACGCCAAGGGCCTGGCAGCTGCTTTTCTTGAGCATGGTGATGACGTTGCACGCAACCCGTTCGGGCTTCTTGTTTCCTTCGACCCCACCGCAGATCCTGCTCTGGTGGCAGATCTGCTGCAATATGTGAATGGTTCCTTGGTTCATCGGTTCGGCCAATCCGATCTCTACCTTCTTGAAACGTTGAGCGACCTCGACAAGACGCAGATGGCTCTCCAATCTCATCCAGCGGTGCTCAGCGCCGACTTCGACACAACTGTTGAGGCCACACGACCCCCCGTAGAGGTTTTGACCTCAGATGACCCTCGAGCCGGTGACATGTGGGGCCTCTTCGACACCCACGGCATCAACGCGGTCGACGCTTGGCAGGCCTCCAGCAACGCGCAACAGATCGTCGTCGCGGTCATCGACAGTGGCGTTGACACCAGCCACCCTGATCTGGCGGGTCGGATCTGGGTGAACCCCGGCGAGATCGCCGACAACGGGGTCGATGACGACAACAACGGTTTCGTTGATGACATCCACGGGTGGGATTTCGTAGAGGATGATGCCGTCCCCAACGACGACAACGGCCACGGAACCCACGTTGCCGGCACCATTGCCGCCGTTCGAGACAACGGCGTCGGAATTGCCGGTGTTGCCGACAACGCTCGGATCATGGCCCTGCGATTTCTCAATGCGAGTGGGTCTGGCTATACGTCCGACGCACTCGCAGCGCTGGAATACGCCATTGACAATGGTGCCCCCATCTCCAACAACTCCTGGGGAGGCGGCGGGTACAGCGACGCCATGGCCACCATGCTTGACGCGGTGGTCGGGAGCCACCTGTTCGTTGCCGCAGCCGGCACCTCCGGTCAAAACATCGATTCCTCTCCGCAATACCCGGCCGCGTACCCCCAAGACAATATTTTGAGTGTTGCCGCCCACTACTCTTCCGGTCAGTTGGCCAGCTTCAGCAACTATGGCGTCAACTCGGTCGACATCTCTGCTCCCGGCGTGTCGATTTTGTCATCGGTGCCGGGCAACGGCTACAGCTCTTACAACGGGACATCGATGGCTTCGCCCCATGCCGCTGGCGTCGCCGCGTTGGTACTCGGAAACGACCGCTCGCTCTCGCCGACCGAGGTGATCAGCGTGTTGATGGACGGTGGCCGGCCATCGCCGGCGTTCGCGCAGGTGCGGTCCGGGGCTGCCCTTGATGGTTACCAGGCCCTTCAGCTCATCGGTAATGGTCCGACCGTGATCATCAGTGGAGCGCCCGAAGACGGCCAGGTCGCAGTCGGAACTGAACTGACGCTCTCGGCGTCAGCGGTATCGGTGGACGGTGATGATCTGTCGGCGTCAATTGTTTGGCGTGACAGCAACGGAGACGTTATTGGAAACGGGCCGGCTGTCACCGTGACCGCCAATGAGATCGGTCAGCTCCGGATCTCGGCAGAGGCGACTGACGCTGCCGATCAGCTCGGCCGAGCAAGCCTGTATATCGACGTGTTCACGCCCCAGGTCGAGTTCCTGAGCCCTCTGGAAAATGTTGTCCTCACCTCCGGCGAGACGCTTCAGATCTCTTGGGAGTGGAACGGTGACGAAGCAGTCACCGGCGACCTGCATCTCGCAAGTGATTTCCACGCTGCGGTCGAACCCACTGCGCCGGACAATGCAATCAGCGATCACACGACAACGGTCGTTCCGATACCGGTCGCCGCCAGCGTTCCCATCGAAGAACTGATCGTCGGATTGCGTTTGGACCACACTTACCTGCGGGATCTCACCGTGAGCCTGATCTCGCCATCGGGAACCGAGGTGCTGCTTGTCGATCAACGTGGATCGTCCGGCGACGATTTCGGAACGTCGGGAACGGACTGCGACGCGAACCTCACCATGTTCAGTGGCAACTCTGAACACCAGATCTCCACGGGTGCGGCACCGTTCTTGGGGTCCTGGCAGCCGGAACAACCACTTTCGGCCTTCAGCGGTGAATCAACTGCCGGCGTCTGGGAACTACACATCAGAGACAACCAAACAGAAGATTCAGGCGCTGTTCATTGTGTGTCGCTCGAGTTCCCGGGTGGAGCAGGCGCCATCGAACTGGTCGCCGATGTGGTGCTGAGCGACCAGAGCCTGTCGATTTCCCACGATGCTCTCATCGATGCAGCAGTGGACCACGAGAGCAGGCTGCTTCTGAGCGGCGAATTGTTCGCTTCGGTCACCGCCCCCGGTCTCATCGTGAAGTCGATGCCACCCCAAGCGCCCGGTGTTCCGACCGGTGTTGTTGCCGCTGTTGGCGACAGCTCGGCCACCGTCACATGGGACGCTCCGATCGACTACGACGAGACACCCATCACGAGCTACACCGTGGTCACCACGTCAGCCTCCAACTCATGTTCGTGGACCTCGGGCCCGCTCGAATGTGAAGTGACGGGGCTCGCGAACGGTGTGCCTGTCGCCTTCATCGTCACGGCGACCAACGACGTTGGGAACAGCGATTCGTCCGCTCCTTCCGCGGCCGTCACACCATTCTCGGTCGACGTCGATCAGGTAGCGTTGGCGAGCGACGGGACTTTGTCGTGGACAACGCTCATCGATGGCGCTGCCGTGACCGGTTACCGCGTCCAGTACCGGGTTGGCTCTGACCCTTCAGCATCGAGGGAAACCGACCAAGCCGACGGCATCGACGGACAGATCGTGGGGGGCTACTACCCGGGAATCGGCGCCACCCGCCATATCGCCAAGATTTCGGGCTGTGGCGCCACCATCATCGATCCGGAGTGGATCGTCACTGCGGCTCACTGCTCCCCGTCCATCGGTGACGATGTCATCTACGGATTGGAGTATTGGGAGGATTCGTACGGCATGACTGGAGATGAACGGGCCTCGCATGTGACGGCTATCGATGCCGTGTATCGACACCCCGACTATGACTCGGACACGTTGGCCAACGACATAACGCTGGCTCATCTCGCTAATTCGGTTGATCTGGATAATGCGACTCCAATTTCGGTGCATGATGTCTCTGTCATCGGCGGGCTAGAAGATGGCTCGCCTCTCACGGTCGCAGGTTGGGGTACGACATCATCGGGTGGCTCTGTCAGCCCCCGGCTGAAAGCGGCCACCATTTACGTGGACGAGCAATGCGGTTCATACGGCCCGGGTCTGGTTTTCGATGAGGAGATGTTCTGCGCCGCTGCGCCGCAAACCGATTCCTGTCAGGGTGACAGCGGCGGGCCAGTCGTTGTTGAGCGCTTCGGAGCGACGTATCTCGCCGGTGTGGTCAGTTGGGGCTTCGGCTGTGCTGAGGCTGCGTACCCGGGCGTTTACACCCGAGTTTCGAACTATGTGGAATGGATTGAGTCATTCCTTGGCTCGTTCTGGAACGAGGTCCAGTTTGAAACCTCGTCAGCGGCGCCGAGCGTAAAACTCGCAGGAACTGAACCCGGTGCTGTTCACGCAATAAGGATCACTGTGGTCACCGATCAGGGTTCGGTTCCACTCGCTTCGCGGAACGTAACGTCCGGGGTTCTCGAACCGCAGGTGGTTGTGCCGTCAGCACCATGGAAGGTCGGAACGGTCTCGGGTCGCGGTCAGGTGAAAGTGTCCTGGATGGCTCCGGCTGACAATGGCGGCGCTTCGATCATTGACTACACCGTCATGGCGAATCCGGGTGGGCGAACGTGCACGACGATCACGACATCCTGTGTCGTCAACGGCTTGATCAATGGAATGCAGTATTCGTTCACCGTGATCGCCGCCAACTCTGCGGGGAAAAGCGAACCCTCGACTCCGGTGACCGGTATCCCAACGTTGGTTCGTCAACTTGAAGAGATTGGCATCGATTGCTCAGAAACACTTCCACACCCGTTCGTTGATCTTTCCGCAAGCGCCGATGCTCAACGCGACACGGCGTGCATCTACAACCTTGGTATCACCACTGGTATTAGCGAAAACGCCTATGGCCCAGATGCCACCGTGACCCGCGCTCAGATGGCCGCATTCTTGGCCCGCTTTTACGAAACAGTCACTGGCCAGACATGTATCGGCGATCATCCGTTCACCGATGTGGCTATCAATTCCTATGCACATGGTCCAATCGGTTGCATCTTCAACCTCGGTGTCACCACCGGCATCAGCGCGACCGCCTATGGGCCAAACGCCCCCGTAACCCGCGTCCAAATGGCTGCGTTCTTGTCACGATTGGTCTCGGAGTTGACGAGCTCAGATTGTGCTGGCAGTCATCCGTTCGGTGATGTTTCTCCTAGTTCATACGGGTACGGCCCGGTGGGCTGTCTCTATCAGCTTGGGATTACCACGGGCACCTCATCCATCACCTTCTCGCCCGATCAGGTCGTGCCCCGCGCCCAGATGGCAGCGTTCTTATCGCGGACCTACCGGCTTCTCGTGTCGGACTGATTCGGTTCGAGCGATGCCTGTGCATGCCGGAAAATCGTCTGCTGGCAACGGACGTTCTATTCTGGTTGGGTCTCGGGTTGGCTGGGGTCATTTGGGCGAGCAGGCGGTGTGTGTTGTAGTGCTCGATGTACTCGTTGAGTAGTCGTCGGAGTTGGTGTTCGTCCCAGATGATGGTCCGGTCCAACAGTTCGTGGAGGACGGTTCGGACCCATCGTTCTGCGAACGGGTTCGTCTGCGGTGACCTGAGCGGGAGCCGAATAGCGGTGCTGCTCGCCGAGTCGCATCATGAAATTGCGTGCGGCTTGGGTAGTCCATGGCCCGGTTGGGTTTGGCGATCTCAAACACGTTCTGTGCTCGCTGACGGTCCATTGCCGGGTGGAGCAGGGCGAGAATCGCGGCAGTGCGGGAGTCGCCGGTGGCGAACATCCAGCGGAAACGTGTGACAACGAGGCGAACCAGAGCAGGAAACAGGGTTAAGAGCGCAGAATGGAGGCGACCAGTCCGACGCCTCAAACCCTTGGAATTAGATGGCGGACGAGCTTTCGGCCGGCTCAGGTTCAGGGAATATTTGTGGGGTCGAGGGGGCCAAATGATGCGGGGCGTCGTTCAACGAAGCTCATAACGCCCTCTTTGAAATCGTTGGAATCGAGGGCGATGGCCTCTCGCCCGTGGGCATCATCGACTGCCTCGACGAAGGTCTGGCGATCACTGGCGAGCAATTGCTGCTTCATGTTGGCCATTGACCAGGGTGAGCAGTTCGCGGCCAAATCGGCGGCGTAATCCTGGGCGACCTGCAGAGTCGAGGCCGGTTCCACCACGCGGTGCATGAGACCAATCTCGCCTGCCTCGTCAGTGGTGAACGTGCGGCCGGAGAGGATGAGTTCCGTGGCGCGGGCTGTGCCGATGAGGCGGGGGAGCAGCCAGGCAATCCCATGAAGGGCGGGGAGGCCGCGACGCGCGAACGCGGTTGACATGTGGGAGCCGCTGGATGCGATACGAACGTCGCACATGAGTGTCTGCACTAATCCGAATCCGGCACAACGACCGTTGATGGCGGCAACCATCGGCTTGTTCACGAACATGGGGTAGGTGTCGCTCTGCTCGATCTTCTCGGACTCAGGGTCGAAGTCGCCGGTCTTTGTGTAGACCTGCAGCGCCTCGGTGTCGGCACCGACACAAAAGGAGTCGCCGGCTCCTGTCACCACGATGGCGCGAACCTCAGGGTCATCGTCGCAGTGAGCGAGAAGCCAGAAGTATCGTTCTTGCATCTCCACGGTCCAAGCGTTGCGCCGCTCGGGTCGGTTGAGCGTGAGCGTGGCAACGCCGTTGTTTAGCTCGTAGAGGACTACTTCTTGGTTCATCGAGGATTCCCTTTCGGCACGCTTCGCCGTGACCTGGGCTTGCTGGCCAGACACACTTTGTTTACGATAGTAATATGAGAACTCAGCTTCGCCAAATAGTGGTCATGTCGCGGAATCTTGAGGAGGCCATCGACAAGGGTAGAGCGCTCTTCGCGGCGGGTGAGAGCGAAATCGATCCCGGAATGGCGAATCTCGGACTCCGTCATGAAGTACTCCAAATCGGATCAGGGAGTTTCGTCGAGATCTGTACCCCGCTGGACCCAACTGACGCATCCCCGGGGAGCAAGTTCCTGCGAGGCGGCGAGGGCGGCTACATGCTGGTGATCGAGGTCTCGAGCGCCGAAGAACTGCGAAACCGGGTAACGGCAGCCGGCTTGAAGCTCCCGTTCGTCGATCTCCACGAGGGGAACGACGTGACCCAACTACATCCTCGTGAATTTGGGACGCTCGTCGAGGCAGACCAGATTCGAACAGCACACGACTGGCACTATCCGACGTTGGAATCCTGCCCAACCGTGACGTCGACAACCGGCATGATCGCAGTCGATGTGGCCGTTGAAGATCCCGCGGCGATGATCTCGAGGTGGGTCGAGATCTTCGATGTCACCCCAGTCGACCAGAGTTCGGTCGCACTTAGTAACGGCGGGATCGTCCGCTTCATTCCTGCCGATGGTCAGCGGCGGGGAGTCATCGCCATTGATGTTGCGGCATCGCGTAACGATGACATCGGCCGATCCGAAACGCTGTGCGGCATCACCGTCCGGTTTCGGTAGGCAGACATCGGGCACGAAGCTCTCGCTTCAGCACCTTGCCCACCGGATTCCGAGGGAGTTCGGCGATGACCTCCATGGCTTCGGGCAGTTTGAACTTGGCTACTCGTTGGTCAACCAGATAGTCGATCAAGGATTCGAGAGTCGGCGATCGTCCCGCTCGGGGTACCACAAACACCGTCACACGTTCGCCGAGGATGTCGTCGGGGGCGCCGACGGCCGCGATCTCGGCGACATCGGGGTGCGACTGTAGGAGGCCCTCGATTTCGGCGGGAGAAATATTGATGCCGCCACGGATGATGAGGTCTTTCGCCCGGTCCACGTACTCGAGAAGTGTGCATTGCTCATTGGCGTATTGAAAGACGTCTCCAGTGCAGAAGAACCCCTCGTCATCGAATGGATCCGGGGAGCCGCCGAGGTAGCCGCCGAAAATGGTTGGTCCCTTGATTCGTAGTTCACCCGGGTGTTCTGGCTCAAGGATTTCCCTACCGCTTGCGATGTCGATGAGTCGCATCGTCGTCTGGTCAGCGGTTCGGATATCCGAGTCGACGCCATCGGCTCCGAGGTTGGGGAAGCACACGGCTCGCTCTGCGGGGTCCGGTGTTGTTGCTCGATAGGAAACGAGCGGAGTCCCCTCGTTGGACCCGAAGAAGTTGATCACTTCGACGCCTCGGTCCTCCCACCCCTCGATGAGGAAGGGGGACAGCGGTGCGGAACCACTGCCGACGGCTCGCAGAGACGAGAGGTCGTGGTCCGCCAAACGCTCGGGTTCGAGTAGTAGCCGTGTCAGCACTGCTGGAGGCGACACAGTGTAGGTGACGCCCTCGTCTTCGATTTGGTGGAGGAAGAGATCGAGATCAAACGGCTGGTGCAACACGAGGGTGCAACCGACGCTGAACCACGGACCGAACATGCCGCCGAGGCCGCCAGCATTCACCATCGGAAAGGTGCACAGCAAGATGTCATCAGCAGTGAGTTGTGGTACATCGATCACCGTGCAAAGCACACTGCTCCAGTCTCCGTGGGCCCGAAGCACTCCCTTCGGAGCGCTTTCAGTCCCAGAGGTCCAACAGATGGTGATCGCATCGTTGGGCTCGACGGTGATCGACGCCATATGGGACACGAGGGCCGATGTGGCCTCGCCGCTCGGCGGTCGGTCCAATTCGGTTGCGGCCGGTGGAACGTCGTTCCCAAATGCCAGCACCCTCGCGAGTTGCGGCAGTTCGGACTGGAGATCCAAGACCGCCTGCGCATTTGAGCGACCGAGGATGGTGGTTGCAGTCACGAAGGCCACCGCTTCTGATCGACTACACAGTTCGACGAGTTCGTGCTCGCGGTACTGGATGGG
>JAACCU010000181.1 GCA_009937405.1 Actinomycetota bacterium | reverse complement strand
GCCGATGGTCATGCACTGGCCCGAGGGATTCAGCGATGAGCAAGCGGGCTCGATGCGCGACCAGTTCGTGAACGTCTCCGACATTGCGCCGACGATCTACGACCTGCTCGGGATCACCCCACCGGCGAGCTATCGCGGCGCGGAACAGATGCCGGTCACCGGGCACTCATTCGTCACGGTGCTGAATGACGCGAGTTCGCTTGCGGTCAACACACTCCAGTACTTCGAGAACAGCGGAAGCCGTGCGCTCATCGCCGAATGCGACGGGATGTGGTGGAAGGCGGTCACCAAACACAACATGGGCGACGACTTCGACACTGAGCCGTGGGAGTTGTACGACCTTTCGGCTGACCCGTCAGAGTGCGACAATCTGGCCGAGTCCCAGCCGGACAAGCTGGCCGAAATGGTTGGCCTTTGGTGGCAGGAAGCGGAGCGACATGGTGTCCTCCCGCTCGATGACCGGGGCTTCGAACTGTTCAACCACCAGCTCACCGCCCACGCCCCGCACCGACCCGACCGTCGCTACTCGTACCGGCCTCCGATGTCACCGATTCCCTCTTCCGCATCAGCTTCGGTTGGCGGACGAGCATTCGATCTCACCGCGCGAATCACCCGTTCGCCAGGGGAAGAAGGCGTGATCTGGGCAACCGGCAACGAAAATTCGGGCATGTCGGTGTTCGTGCAAAACGACCGCCTCGTGGTCGATTACAACTCGTTCAACAACCACACCATCGTGGAGTCATCGACCCGGGTACCGGCCGGTGACGTGATGCTGCAGGTTCACCTTGAGCGCGACACCCGCACCACCGGATGGGCCGAGGTCTCGATCAATGGCGAAACCAGCGGTCGAGGTCAGATTCCGTTCTATATGCGCATGGTGTCGTCGATCGGATCCAGCGTGGGTATGGATCACGGCTCTGCAGTCTCCGCCCGTTACCAAGCCCCGTTTGAGTTTGCCGGCACCTTGCACGACGTGACGATTCAGCTCCCGGCCCGCCTCAGTGCGTCCGAGAAGGCTGCGGCCGCGGCGAACGAAATGTCACGCCAGTAGCAGGCAGCTGGGCCCTCGGCCCCCTCGTTGCGGGTGAGGGGTCATATTAGTATCGCAATGATGGGCAACTCGAAGGTTCCTGTCCTTGCGACTACATGCTCTCGCGAAGAGATCGCGGCAGCACTCGATGAGCAGGGTTGCGTCGTCATCGAGAACGCATCGCCACACTCGACCATGGATGCCATCCGCGCCGAGTTAGCCGCGTACGCCGACGATGCAGCGTTCGGTGTCAGCGAATTCGAAGGCATCAGCACCAGGCGCACCGGCTCGTGCGTTCTCCGATCGCCCACGTACCGCACCATCGCGCGTCATCGCGCCATCTTGGCGGCCGGCCAGCACGTCTTTCATGGTGCAACCGCATGGGGGCTCTCATCCACCGAACTGATCGAGATCTTCCCCGGGCAGGGTGGGCAGCCCGTGCATCGTGATCAATGGAAGTACGACTACGTCGACTTGCCGATCGAGGTCGACGTCGAAGCCATGTGGGCGGTCACTGACTTCACTGAGCAGAATGGGGCAACCCGGCTCATGCCGGGAAGCCATCGCCTCCCCAACGATCTACGCCCGGCCTTCGACGAGACGGTGCCCGCCGAAATGTCGAAGGGGTCGGTGCTGCTGTATCTCGGGAGCATGTACCACGGTGGCGGAGCCAACCAGTCCGATGAGGTCCGGATCGGTCTTTCGCTGCAACACGCCGTCGGGTGGGTCAGCCGAGCCGAACAGTTCATGCTCGAATGCCCGCCCGCGGTCGTGAAGGATTGGGACGATGAACTCGTCCGTTTCATCGGTTATCAGATGGCTGGTGACAGTCTCGGCGTCTATGGCGACAGTCAGGACCCGATGGCCGCCGTGCATCCGGAACGCAACTACCCAAAGGGCTGGGTCGTCACCGAAGGCGCCGACGAGCACCTCTGACGTTTAGATCGACACCGCTACGAAGACGGCCACAACGACGAGAAAGGCGAACGCAGACGCGTTCCCCGGAGCTTCTCCGCCGGGTTGGCCTGAAACCGTCAGTTGCCGATGACCGACATCGGAGTGTTGAGATCCATGGGATACATGGGTCGCCGTATGCGGTCAAAGGTGCGGATCGAATAGTCCTCGCTACAGACCCCCGGGCCGGCCACCGGGATGATTTCGCTCGCGATTGGTTCGAAGACCGCACGGAAGTGCTGGCGAGATTTGATCAATAAGTATTTGCGTGTGGCCGGGTCGATCCCGATGTGGGTATAGAAGCCCAGGTCGAACGGCTCTAAGGGCAGTGAGCTGACGAGAATGTCGACCCCACCGGCCTCGAGCAGCACGGTGTTGCCGATATTGGCGGTGGTGCCCGTTCCCATCGGGCCGGTCACGAGATAGCGGCCGTCGGACACAGCCGCGACCCGAGCGGTGATGGTCAGCGGCCGAGCGTCCAGTCCGATCGCCGGCATGTCGATCTTGCCGCCGAGAGAAACCGTGATCTCGGCACCGCCGCCGGCCGTCGTCGCCAACTCAACCGTGGCAGGGTCGCAGTACGGCCCCGCCACAAGATCATCGAGGCCCTGCTTCATGGCTTCTTCGAGCACTGCCACCACGTCGGTGATGCCGCCGGCGCCACAGTTATCGCCATGATCTGCGAGCACGATCGGGCCGTTAAGGGCCGCCTCACTGCCGAGCGATGCTGCGCGAGCCACAGATGTCTCCATCGGTTCGAAATCGAACACGAAGTCGGCCCTGCGATCCCAGGCCATCGACAGCAACTCATCGCGCAGGCGATCGCCGGCGGTCTTGTCGCCGTCACTGACCACGACCACGCTGAGTCCGGTATGGGGGATGTCGGAGAGTGGGAAGCCACCGAAAACCGAGGCTGTGAGCACTTCGCCAGAGGCTTCAGCCTCAATGGCCCGGTCCATGATGTCTTTCATTGGTTGAGCCGAAGGCGTCTGGCACAACATGTTGGTCATCATCGGGAGCACGCCCCACGAAATCACGGGCTCGACCTCACCATCGAGTGCTGCGAGCAAGGTGCGCCCGGCCCGCTGCGCCGTCTCATGAACATCGATGTGGGGGTAGGTGCGGAACCCGGTCACCACCGTCGCGTTTGCGCAAAGCAAAGGCGACATTCCGAGATGAAAGTCGAGACTGACCGCGATCGCCATGTCGGGAGCGACGGCACGGATTCGGCGCAACAGTTCACCCTCGGCATCGTCATAGGTTTGGGTGACCATGGCGCCGTGAAGCGCGAGAAACATTGCGTCGGGCCCGGTCAGGGCCGCATCGACAATTCGTCCTGCCATCTCTTCGAAGGCGGCGTCGGTCACCAGCCCCGACGGCCAGGCCGTGGCCACAACGGGCACGTCGACGATGGCATCTCGCGCCTTGAGTAGCTCGTAGAACCCGCCAAATCCGGTATTGGTGTGGCCGAACAACTCGATTGCTTCGGCGCCTTCCAGGAGTGTGCCGTTCGGCGAGTTGCGTCCAAATTTGTCGACATCGGTGAGCTGAGGCGAGAAGGTGTTCGTCTCATGCATCATTTCGGCCAGTACATAGCGCGGTGACATGAATGCACCGTAGTACAAGCATTCAGTTCGCTAACCGAGTTGCCCCACGAGCGAGGAGTCGTTCGTTCGCCCAAAAGCGCACGCCGAGCGCGATTCCCTGCGGGCCAGCGTTGTTCATGTATGCGTGTGCTGGTTCTTCTTGCCAGGCTGTCGTGGTGGTGAGTTTTGTGAGGCACAGATGACGAAGGTCGCGGTGATTGGGGCGGGTGCAGCAGGACTGGTGACCGCGGATGAGCTTCGACGTGCCGGACACGAGATCGTCGTGTTCGAGCGGTCGTCGCAGATCGGCGGCGTCTGGGTCTACGCCGAAACCAAGGACCGATCGATGTATGCGTCACTGCGGACGAATCTGCCGCGAGATCTGATGGCCTTTCGAAGTTTTCCGTTCGACTCGCGAGGGAGTGGAGACGACGAGGGGCAGAGGTTCCCCTCCCACCGGGCTGTTCTCGACTACCTCTTGCAATTCGCGCTCGATCGAGATCTGTTTGGCTCCATCGAGTTCGAGACAGAAGTGACCGGGGTCAACGAGGCCCCGAACGGGTGGACGTTGGAAACGTCGCGAAGGGGCGAGGTGGTGCAGCACGAGTTCGAGGCGGTGGCAGTCTGCAACGGTCACTTTTCTGTTCCGCGACCCATAGAGATCGAGGGGGCCGCAGCCTTCCCCGGCTGGGTCAAGCACAGCCGTGAGTATCGTCGCCCAGATCCGTATCAGGGAATGAGCGTCGCAGTTGTCGGAGCGGGTTCGTCCGGTCTCGACCTATCGGTCGAGCTCGCTGCGGTTGCCGAACGCGTCTACTGGTGCGGCAAGGATTTCGACAAGATTCGCGACTTCCCGGGGATGGCCAACCTGTCGACTGCCCCGATGCCCGATGCTCTGACCGCCGAGGGCGATCTATCGACGGCAGGTGTGGAGTTAGCTATCGATGGCGTTCTCCTCTGCACGGGTTTCAACTATGACCTGCCGTTCATCGATGAAGGGGTCGTTGCGGGGCGGGATGCTCCGGCGCCCCTCTACCAACACATGCTGCCGATCGGGCATCCGACGATGGCCTTGATCGGTATTCCTCAACGCATCATCCCGTTTCCGCTGTTTGAGATGCAGGCAGCATGGTTTGCCGCAGTGCTGTCTGGTGACGTCATCTTGGCGAACGTCGATGAGATGTGGTCCTGGCTCGAGGCGTGGCACGAACACTGCCGTCGTGACGGACGCGACGGGCACCAGTTCCGCAATATCGGTGAAGAGCAATTCGACTACATCGACGAACTCGCCCGGGAGTGTGGCGCCGCCTTGCTCCCGGATTGGTACCGACCACTCGCGCAAGAGACACAACAGAATCGTTTGGCGAATCCACTGGACTACCGGGATCGACCGTTGGCCATCCGGGGTGACTCACAGATTGTGCCCTAACCCTGACCTCGTCGGTCCGAAAGACTGAAGCCGAAGCCTTAGTCAGCGGTTCCTGCGTTGAAGACGTGGCCCATGCTCCGTCGAAGATGCCGGCAGAGAAGAAAAAGGCGTGGCGCACGTTCAGCTTCTCGCTGTCCCCGAATGAGAGTTAAGAAGAGGCCATGACCGAAACCTCGAGGATGCTGCGATCAACTGTGACCAACGAGGGGCAGGTTCGTCTCACTCTCGTTGACGAGCAGGTACCCGAGCCTGGTCCCGACGAGGTAGTGGTCGCTGTTGAGGCGTCGCCGATCAATCCGTCGGATCTGGGGATGCTGCTCGCTGGGGCTAACCCTGATTCCTTGGTGGCCGAAGGCGATGCACTTGTCGGACAGCTTGGGGCGAGCTCGGTTCAGGCCAACACCGCCCGGCTCGGAGCGCCGATGCCGGCTGGTAATGAAGGATCGGGAACCGTGATCGCTGCCGGGTCCTCCGATGGCGCTCAGGCGTTGATGGGCAAACGAGTAGCGGCGCTCAGCGGCGCGATGTATGCCACTCATTCCAAGGTTTCGGTGGCGATGTGTGTGGAGATGCCCGAGACGGTCACCGCCGAGCAAGCGGCATCGTGCTTCGTCAACCCGCTCACCGCACTGGGGATGACCGAGACGATGCGGATGGAGGGGCACACCGCTCTCGTCCACACCGCGGCGGCATCCAACCTTGGCCAGATGCTTCAGCGGATCTGTATCGCAGACGGCATTGCCCTCGTGAATGTTGTGCGAAAGGCCGAGCAGGTTGACCTGCTTCGCTCCCAGGGTGCGGAGTGGGTGGTTGACTCATCATCGGACTCGTTCCGCGACGACCTCACCGACGCACTCGCCGCCACCGGCGCCACGATTGCCTTCGACGCGATCGGCGGCGGCCAGCAGGTTGACGCTCTGCTCGAATGCATGGAGAAGGCCGTGTCGCGTGGTGCCGGCTTCAGCCGCTATGGCTCCGACACCCACAAGCAGGTCTACGTCTATGGGGGACTTGACCGTTCTCCCACACCGCTCACTCGTTCTTACGGCATGTCGTGGGGAGTCGGTGGCTGGTTGCTCACGCCGTTCCTTGGACGGATCGGCCTCGATGGACTGATGCGCCTACGCGACCGCGTTACCGCCGAGATCAGTACCACGTTCGCCAGCCACTACGCCGAAACGATCTCGCTCGACGAGATGCTCGACCCGGAGGTCGCACGCCGCTACGCCGTGCCGACAACGGGGGAGAAGCGGCTCGTCGCCCCCGGCAACGGTTCGGTGCCGAGCTAGCGACGCCGAAATAGAACCCGACGAAGCCGGTTATTCATCGAAATTTTCGGCGGCCGCGTGGATGAGAACGAGGTCATGGGGTGTCGGCGCGGCGCGCACCGTGATCTTGGCCGTGTCGTTCAAGAAGTTGACACTGTGAACCACCACACTCTCCACGCAGAGGCCAGTGCGGGTCTCGAGATCGGCAATGAGCTCTTGACGTCGGCCGGGGTGGATGAGCTCCACGCGTTCGTAGATGATCGAATGCGGCTGAGCCTGGCCTGACAGCCAGCGGCCGCCCATCAACTCGAGAACGGCGACGATCACAACATCGACGATGACGGCGTCGACGATCGTCAGTGACGACATAGCAAGCGCGTTGAAGGCGCCGAGTGCGATGCCAGCAAAGAGATACGTCATCTCCTGAACCGGGAGAGTTCCGGTACGGAACCGCACGATGCCGAACAGGGCGAACAAGCCAAACCCCACGTTGATGCTGACGGCGGCAACCGACATCAGGTATGTGGCGAAGAACACGACGAGATTCACCACGACGAGCGCAAAGATGTAGGTCGCTCGGGAGCGGTTCCGGCGATACGTCAGTCTGGCGAGGACCAGAATCGTCAGCAGGTTGATGTCGAGACCGAGCAGGAAGTCGGGCAGCCGGCTTCCGTCAACGAAATCCACAGCGAGGATGGTGCTCATGCCGCCACCGCCTCGGTCACGATCGGCGCGCCGAGCGAGTCGAGGGCCAGAAAATTCTGCTTGAAGCGGTTTCGCTTTAGCGAAGGGTCACACGAGGCGAGCCCCATGCAGTACTTGGAGAACTTCCGGGGCCGCTGCTGCACCGCGGCCATTGCCGGTGAATGCCGGTCCATGGCCGGTTGTTTAAACTCGCATATGGCGAGAGCTTCGGCCTGAGTTGCACATCCACGGCCATGGAAACGCATTCCGAGATCGATCGTGACCCGCTCTGTCAGGTCCCGCTTGACGAGCAGAATCCGCTCGTAGTCGACGGTGAGGGATGGGACCAGCAGATCCGGATCCCAGCCGGTCAAACCATTAAAGAACTCGGCATCGTCATGCCAAAGCCTTCCGCCGGGTTGCCTAGACCGGCGTCGATCCTTCACCGTACGACCATCCACGTTGCGCTTCACTTCGAAGAACGTGCTGCAGGAGCTGAGGTAGCTGCGATACCGAACTTTTAGCCGCATACGGCGCTGATTGTGGTGCTCGTGGTAATTCCTCAGACCGGCACTGTCGAAGTACTCGGTGCGGTATCCCTGCAACCGGCTCGCGTTGTGCTCGAGAACGAAATAGTCGTCGTGGAGCCGACGAAGCACGCCAGGGATCGCGTCGGAACGCAACACAACCTTGCTCTCCACCCTGTCGTGAAGAAGAGCAGTGTCGAGCGTCTCGAGATCGACGGCGTCCATTGTGCCAATCACTGAAGTGAGGTCGGTGCTTTGGTCAAGTAGTGCGTGCATATTCGGGTTCCTGTTCGTTCGTTCCGCCGGTAGTTCGGCGCAAGACAGGAGGGGTGGGCGGTGATGCGGCCACCCCTCCTTTGGGTTCGGGGATGATGCGGCGTTGTCTGGCAGCCGCCTCAGTTATCGCGTTCCTCAACGTCGGTCACCGGGCCGCCGTTCCACCAGGCGTCGATGCGCGAGCGGTGAGTGTCAGACCGGAACTCGACCTTCCAACCGGGCGACTCCGGCTC
>JAACCU010000180.1 GCA_009937405.1 Actinomycetota bacterium | reverse complement strand
GAGCGCGCAACGGATCTGACGGGTCGAGTACCAGGAACAGCACTCCCCCGATCGCCACCGCCAACAGCAGCGGCCGGATGATCGGCCCCTCCCATGTTCCAGGAAGATCGAACAGTCTGCGGGCGACGAACAGCATCGGACCGTTGGCCAGAATCAACAACGTTGCCGTGGCAAACAGGTCGCGAGGTGGGCTGGGGGCCATCGATGCATCGTAGCGACGGGCCAGGTCGCTAGGCTCACATGGCGCGCGCGCCGCGCTCTGAACCATGCTGACATTGTCTCCCTCGGTGCGAAAGAGCGCCACGCTCATCTACCACTTCGCCGAACGCGAGTCGAAGGCTCGCTACAAGCGAAGCCTGCTCGGCTCGTTCTGGTCATTCATGAACCCGCTCACCACGGTCATCGTCTACAGCTTCGTGTTCGGCATTGTGTACGGGGCCAAGGCGCCGCTGACCGACAACGGCAACGCAGAGAATTTTGGCCTCTACCTGTTCACCGGTCTGATCGTCTGGAGCCTGTTCACCGGTGTAGTAAATGGATCCATGGGATGGCTGACCAGCGTCAGCGACCTTCGGAAGAAGATCTACTTTCCTACCGAGACCGCTCTACTCGGCGGAGCGGCGGCCAACGCCGTGCAAACCGGACTAGAGGCGCTCGTTCTGATCGCGATCATGGGGGTGGCGGCCAACCTCTCCTGGACGCTGATCTTCCTTCCCGTCGCCATCACCATGAGCCTATTCTTCGCTCTCGGTCTTGGGTTCATTGCCGCGGTCTTCAACGCTCGCTACCGCGACATCCAATACCTCATCGGCATTCTCCTCAACGTCGCCTTCTTCGCTGTGCCCATCGTCTACACACCCGACCTCTTGATGGAGGACAACGTGCCTGACCTTGCCCGCGTATTCGTCGAGTGGAATCCACCGGCATTGTTCATCGAAATCGCCCGCGACGCCATGTACTTCCTCGAGGTTCCTCAATGGAACCGGGTCCTTGCCGGTCTTGCCTGGACCGTGGTTACATTCGCCGTGGGCTGGTGGTACTTCCGAGACCAGAGCATGGCCATCAGCGAGGAACCATGACCACCGGCGCCATCGCAGTTCGGGGCGTTTCCAAGAAATTCCGCCTTGAACGAAACCGTCCAAGCTCGCTGAAAGAAGCGGTGCTTCGGACCGGCAAGAAGAAAGACGTTGACGACTTCTGGGTGCTCCGAGATATCGATCTCGATATTGAGCCGGGCGCGTTCTTCGGATTAATCGGCCACAACGGCAGCGGCAAGTCGACCCTTCTGCGCCTGATGGCCAACATCCACCGGCCTACCACCGGCGAGATAACCGCTACCGGCCGCTTGTCCGCTCTACTCGAGCTCGGTTCTGGCTTCCATCCCGACCTCACCGGGCGCGAGAACGTTTATCTCAACGGTGCCATGCTCGGGCTCACCCGTAAGCAGATGACGTCATCGATGGACCGCATCATCGAGTTCAGCGGTATCGGCGAGTTCATCGACGAGCCCGTGAAGATCTACTCGAGCGGCATGTACGTTCGGTTGGGCTTCGCGGTGGCTGTCAACGTCGACCCCGAGATCCTGCTTGTCGACGAAGTGATCGCCGTCGGTGACGAGGAGTTCCAGCGCCGCTGCATGAACCACATGAACCAACTGCGCGAGAAGGGCACCACGATCGTGCTCGTCTCGCACAACGCGACGCTGATGAGCGAGCTCTGTGATCGCGTGGGCTGGCTCGACCACGGCCGACTCTTGGCACTCGGCGAGGCAAGCGAAGTCGTGCACAAGTATCTCGCCCACATCAACTCCGGCGGCGACAACACCCTCACCACCCGCGACTGAGTTACCGATCGTCAGCCGCCACGCCGGCCGACGAGGAAGCCACTCCCCCACCCCAAATGGATGGTGGCGAACGCAACCAGCAGGACCGCCCGTTCTCCGACGCCGGTGACCGGACAACGAGACGCAGCAACCAGCGCGGTCAGAAGGTACAGCACCGGGATCGCGAGGCCGAGCAGGCTCCCCGCCATGAGCGCACCGAGCGAGAACGCCAGCCCGATCACGAGTGCGGGAGCGACGAGCTGACGCAGACGTAGCGACTTCGGCGCCCGCAGCAGGCTGTAACGCTTCCATGCGCCGTACTGCCAGTGCTGGTCCCAGAGTCGGCCCAGGGTCGGGCGGGGCCTGTATTCGACGACCAATTCCGGATCGAACCAGACAAGGTAGCCGGCAACCCGAAGCCTCCAGTTGAGGTCGTAGTCCTGGTTGCGGCGCATCGATTCGTCGAAACCGCCCACTGCCTCAAGCGCAGTGCGATCGAAGACTCCGAGGTAGACGGTGTCGACGGGTCCCTCTCCGCCCTCGCGTCGAAAACGAGCAGGACCCGGACCAAACGGCGAAGACATGGCAGCAGCAATAATTGCCTGGCGACCATCGCTTCCGACTGGTCGCTGAATGCCGCCGACGTTCGCCGCCCCGGTGCGATCCATCGTTTCGATTGCCCGGCGCACATATCCCGACGGAAGGATGGACTGGGCATCAACTCGAACGACGACTGGGCCCGAACTACCCGCTATGGCCAGATTGAGCGCGGCCGGGGTCGTACCCGTGGGGTTGTCCACGACACGGACGTTGGGGTGGGATTCGGCCGCCGCGTCGGCGATGGACCTGGTGTCGTCGCTGCTCGGACCGACCGCGATGGTCACATCAAAGCCGACGTCCACATCCTGAGCAAGGACTGCCTGAATGCACGATCCCAACGTGATTGCCGCCTGCGCAGCAGGGATGACGACGGAGACCGCCGGTGTCGGCCGGGAACTCAACGGGCGCTTCGCCGAAGCATCACAACGACGGTCTCGGCCATGATTGTGAGGTCCAGGATCGGTGACCAGTTCACGACGTACTGAAGATCGTGGCCGAGTTTGTATTCCGGGTCGGTCTGGTAGTACGCCCGAGTCTGAGCCAGTCCGGTGATGCCAGGCGGGATGTCATGGCGACGGCTGTAGCCCGGTAGAAGCTGTTCGAAACGGTCAACAAACTCTGGGCGTTCGGGGCGAGATGTCGATCGTCGGACCCCGTCCGGAACGGCCGGAGTTCGTCGCCGGATTCGAGGAGCTCATCCCGGGGTACGGGCGCCGCCACGACCTTCCGCCCGGCATCACCGGCCTGGCGCAGATCCGTGGG
>JAACCU010000179.1 GCA_009937405.1 Actinomycetota bacterium | reverse complement strand
ATGGTTGATGAGCGATGGTTGATGAGCGATGGTTGATGAGCGATGGTTGAAGCGGGACGTCTGATGGACGCCTCGCTTCGGGTCGACATCTTCACGATCTTTCCGGAGATGATCGATCGGATGGCCGACGAGTCGGTCATCGGCCGAGGTCGCAGTGAGGGTGTGCTCGATGTGCGAGCCCACGACTTGCGGGCCACCACCACCGATGTGCATGGCACCGTGGACGATGCCCCGTTTGGCGGCGGCGCCGGGATGGTCATGAAGCCTGAGCCGTTGTTCGGTGCCGTTGAGGCTGCCGACCCGCCACGGCCGCTTCTCTACCTGTCGCCGGCTGGACGACGCTTCGATCAGGCAATGGCGCACGAGCTGGCGGAGTCCGGCGGGTTCTCCCTGCTGTGCGGCCGCTACGAGGGTGTCGACGAGCGGGTGCGTGAGCATCTGGTCGACGGTGAGGTTTCGGTTGGCGACTTCGTCCTTGCTGGTGGTGAGATCGGGGCGCTCGTGATTCTTGAAGCTGTCGGTCGCCTGGTGCCCGGCGTCTTGGGCAACTCCACATCGCTCGAGGATGAGTCCTTTAGCGACGGCCTGCTCGAATACCCGCACTACACCCGGCCCGCCGAGTTTCGCGGCTGGGAGGTACCGGCCGTGCTGCGATCCGGTGATCACGGGAAAGTGGACCGCTGGCGGCACGCTCAGGCGCTCGCTCGCACCATCCGTATTCGGCCCGATCTGATTGATGCTCGTGGTGGATTGACGGCTAGCGATGAAAAGTTGCTCGCGGAGTTCGGCCTCTAGCGGGTGGGACCGGGGCATTGCGCCTCTAAACTCAGCCGCTGGGCTGGTCAACCGACTAGTCAATTCCACGAGTCTCACCTCCCGATCCGTACGGAGCGCAGCAATGCAGCCCACCGATCTTGTCGACAACCTCAGCCTTCGGGACGACATCCCCGATTTTGGCCCCGGCGATGCGCTAAAGGTGCACGTGCGGGTTATCGAGGGCAACCGCGAACGCACCCAGTTGTTCGAGGGTGTTGTCATCCGTCGTCAGGGTTCTGGCGTGCGCGAAACCTTCACCGTTCGCAAGCTCAGCTTCGGCGTTGGAGTGGAGCGCACCTTCCCGCTGCACACCCCGATCGTTGAGAAGATCGAGGTCGGTGCTCGTGGCGATGTTCGCCGTGCGAAGCTCTACTACCTGCGTGATCGCATCGGTAAGGCTGCCAAGGTCAAGGAAAAGCGCTTCAACTGAGGTTTTCGAACCTCAACCCTCTTTCCAAGCGGGAACTCATCCGCTGACGGGCTCGCCCCGGTCAGGGTCGCTGATGGTCGTGCCTGCGTTGGCCGACCCGGTGCTTTGTGCCTCACACAGATGTTCGAGCGGAACGATTGGTTGACATCTCAACTGCCTGACACGTGAACTCATAGCGGCTGACGCCCTCGGTCCGGCTGCGTGGCAGAGCGAGCGGATCTGCGATTATGTGAGGCGAACTGGGGTGGAGCGCGTCTGTTGGCCAGGCGTCAGTGTGGGGTTTTCGGCATCCGCATCGACCTACACCAGTGAGATTTCCCCACGCAGGCGTGACCGTCCGGCGCGCCCGTGGCAGGCTCGGCGGATGAAGTGGCCAATAGCAGTGTTGACGTGCGTGGTCATGGGTGCCGGATGCGGCGGGGGCAATGAGTCGGGACGCGGCATCGCCTTCGACAGTGCCAGCGGCAACGATGAGGGTCCGGGTGGCGAACTCGACGATGAGGGTCCGGGTGGCGAACTCGACGATGGGGGTGCGGGTGGCGAACTCGACGATGAGGGTTCTGAAGACGAAGGCACCGGGGACGGACGCATCGCCTTCCGCTCCAAGGTTTCCACCGACTTCGAAATTTTCGTGATGAACGCCGACGGGACCGAGGTGCGTCTTCTCACCGAGAATTACGACTGGGACTTTGACCCGGCGTGGTCGCCGGACGGAGAACGCATCGCTTTCGCAAGTGACAGCGACGGCGACTGGGAGATTTTCGTGATGAACGCCGACGGGACCGAGGCGCGCCAACTCACCGACAATGACGACT
>JAACCU010000178.1 GCA_009937405.1 Actinomycetota bacterium | reverse complement strand
GCGAGCCGAGGACCTGGCCGAACGCCAGCGTGTTGTCGATCCCGGAACGGGCCGCCATGAACCGGGCCGACTCGCCCGATGCGTCGGCGCCGAGGCGTTCGAGACCGCGCCGGAGGTTTTCGTACCAAGGCCCAACTTCGTTGAGGAACCAGCTGGCCCATGGGTCGGGGAGTCCCACCGTGGTTGCTTTTTCGGCAATCAGGAAAGGAGTGTCGCCGGCCCCGAGCGAGAGCCCGGTGATGGGAGCACCGATATCGAGTTCGTCGCATAGACGCCCGAGGAAACCGGTGCGAAGGCCGGCCTGGCCGGAGCCGTCGCCCTCCCACCAACGAGTTTCCATCTCGAAGTGAGAGCCGGCGGGGTTGGATGGGCCGACTCCTTGCACGATGGCTAGCCCGCGATCTCGGATGGGAGCGAGCCCCGGATGGAGCCGCGTGCCATCGGCGAAGGGAACCGGCTCGGTGGCGCTGAACCCGAGGAGGTTCGGACGCATGTCACGTAGTCGACCGGACTCGGGGATCACAGTGGCCAGACCGTCGTTGCCGCCGCGGAGTTCGACTACGACGAGCAGGCGGTTGCCAATATTGTTAGTTGCGACGATTGGTTCGGCCACAGGCACCGTCGCAGAGGCGAACATGCCCGTGGGACGGGGAAGGAAACTGGACAGGTCGCCATTGTTTCGTGGTGAGAGAAGGCCGTAGCCGGTAGCAGCGGCGACTCCTCCACCGAGTCCCATCATGGTCAAGACCTGGCGGCGGTTGAGTGTGTGAGGTGTGGTCATCGTGATCTCCAATCAGGCCAGGGCGAACTCGGGAGAAGCGAGCGTCAAAGCGAAGAGAAGTTCGAGTCGCTGCGCGTATTCCGGTTGGTCGCGGGCGGCTCCGTCGAGCGCGGCGCGTGTGGCATCGGAGATGTCCCAGATTGAACAACGCTCAAGTACTGCGTCGACGGTCGGTTCGATGTTGGTGTCGATGATCTCTTCCCGTGAGAGTTGGAGGCCATGGCTGATTCGGCCGAGGACTTGGCTGCCGCCAACCCACCGATCACCCTCGGGCCAACCGGCGACGTTGGGTGGATTGAACGGGACCTGACCGCTGACCTCGAGCTCCCATGGGTCGAACTCGATGTTGTCGGCACCGAGAGCGGCGGTGGCGGCGATGAGCCATTCCACCGGTTGACGCGGTCGACTTCGATGGTTGGCCCAGAAGCTGTCACCGCGGACAATGGCCTCAACCAGCGGCAGGATTTCGAGGTCGGCGCCGCGAAAGACCGCTGCAAGCTTGTCGAGATGGTTGTCATCGGGGTCGACGCCGACAAGGTGCCGATGCAGGCGGCGGGCGACATGACGAGCACACGCCGTTTGGTCGCACAGAGCATCTGCGATGTCGGCAGCCGAGAACCGGGAGCGAGATCCGAGGAACTGAATCGGCCGGTCGTAGTGCTCGGCCAGTTCGAATGTGACCTCGGCGGTATCCCAATCGACCCAGTATCCGGACAGGGCGCGGGCCGCGGCTTTGACATCGTCCTCTGTGTAGTTGCCGACGCCAAGCGTGAAGAGTTCCATCAACTCTCGAGCGAGGTTCTCGTTTGGCTGTTCGCCCTGGGAGCCATCGCCGTCGAGGTAAACGAGCATTGCGCCGTCCTCGAGCATCGCTTTTGTCAGCGTTCGGAAGTTGCCGAGCGCGTGCTTTCGCACGAGCCGATGTTGTTCCCACATGAGTACTGCACCGACGTTGTCAATGGCGGTCGTGAAATGGCCATGCCAATACCAGACCATGCGTTCGTGGAGGCCGGTCCGTGGGTCGTTGATCCGATCGAACCACCAGGCAATCACCTCATCTTCTGCACCCTCGGACGGCTCGACGAGGTCGAGGCCTACAGCTCGATCGCCAATGTCAGCGAGGGTTTCGTCCACGACGTCGGTGAGAGGACGGTGCGCCATCGCGTCTACTCGGCCTGGTCGAGGGCCGAAGGCGGTGCGGCGCAGGAGGTGGGCGATTGCTTCTCGATGCGCTGGTGTGTTGGGTTGGGTCTCGAACATGCTTGGAACGTATGGATCGTGGTGTGAGCTGATGGTGAAGATGGTCTTCATGGGCACTTCATGTTCGGCGGGCCACACTGGTTGGATGCGCCTACTGCTGGTTGAAGATGACGTGTCCCTTGCCACCGTCGTCGCACGCGGGCTTCGTGAAGACGGCTACGCGGTTGATGTGGCGGGCACGATGCTCGACGCGTTGCACGAGCTCGACACGAATGACTATGACGTTGCGGTCCTTGACCTTGGTCTTCCTGATGGTGATGGCGTGCAAATCTGTCGGTGGATTCGAGAACGAGGCCGCCATTTGCCGGTCCTCATGCTGACCGCCCGCGACGGCCTGTCGGACAAGGTCGACGGGCTCGATGCCGGAGCCGATGATTACCTCACCAAGCCCTTCGACTATCCGGAGCTGACGGCACGGCTGCGGGCGCTGCTGCGCCGCCCGGCCGATGTTCATCAGCCGGTGTTGGAGGTCGAGTCGATCCATCTCGACCCGGCGACGCGGATTGTGCGAAGTGAGGGTGTCATCGTGCCGCTCACAGCCCGCGAGTTCTCGCTTCTGGAGCACCTGATGCGCCACGGCGGCCTCGTTGTTAGTAGGGAGGCGCTCCTCGAACATGTGTGGGACGCCAACTACAATGGTTTGTCGAACGTAGTCGACGTTCACATTGCCAACCTGCGACGAAAACTCACGGCGGACGACGTTATCGAGACGATCCGGGGCGTTGGCTATCGGATTGGGGCCGAGGTGGATCAGTGAATCTGAACCGCACGCGAATCCAGCTCACACTTATCTACGGCATCTTGTCGGCTTTGGCTGTTGGTGGGATCAGTTGGTATGCGGTGGGTGTGGCCACCGATCGGATCTATGACGGTGCCGAGCGAGAGACCGAGGCTGTCATTCGAGATTTGGCGCTGCAGTCGTTTGAGACCTCTGATGACGAGGGCTGGCCGTACAACACGTGGCACGTCAATCTGGAGGAGCAGTGGACTGACCCTCTGGGTGAGGTGTGGGTTGAGCCTCCCCTTTTCACGCTGGCGGAGTCGGCTGATGAATATCCCACGCACAATGAGTTCCAGTTCGACGGTAGTACCTGGTTGGCGTACATCGAGCTCCTAGATGATGAGGGGACCGAGGCAATCGTGACCATTGTGGATCTCGCCCCGTTTGACGATGATGCAGCGTCCACTGGTCTGCGAATCTGGCTGGCGGCCACAGGTTCGATCGTGGCGGCAGTCGCGGCCGGCTACTGGATTGCTGGGCGTTCTCTCCGCCCCGCTCACGCGGCGCTTCGCCAGCAGCGAGACTTCATCGCTGATGCCGCTCATGAGCTACGCACACCCTTGGCCGTGATCCAGGCGTCGGCCAGCCATTCGCTATCGCGCGAACGCGAAGGTAACGCCTATCGCGAGTCGCTGGAGGAGATCCGCGCCGCTGCTGAACGAGCTGGCCACGGAGTGAGTGAGCTTCTCGAGTTGGCCCGGCTCGAGGCCGGTCAGGCTGCGCTGCGACTCGCTCCGCTGCGTCTTGACCTTCTCGCTGAGGAAGTCGCTTCCTCCATTCGAGTCGATGGGGTGGTTCTTGAAGCAGGGGAGGGCGAAGCGCTGGTTGTGCAGGCTGATTATGGACTGCTGCGGCAATCTATCGAGACGCTGACTAACAATGCTGTCGCCCGAGCGAGCCGCGTGTGGATGAATGTCGCGCCATTCGAGGGTTGGGCGGTGCTCGATATTGCCGACAACGGGCCCGGGTTCGACGAGGAGCTATTGCCCCATGTCTTTGACCGATTCCGGCGAGGTGACACGGGCGGATCGAGCGGTCTTGGACTAGCGATCGCACGGTCGATCATCGATTCTCACCGCGGTCGGATCGAAGTTAGTAATCGTCGTGACGGAGGCGCGCTGGTGCGGGTGTTCTTGCCGCTGGGTTAGCGAATGGAGGGGTTCAGGCGTCGCTGCGCAGCGCGTGCTTGGCTCACCTGTCCATCTGCCCCTGATGCTTGTCCCATGGCAGAACGCCTTGTGGAAAGACGTTGTCCCCCAGAAAGACGTTGTCCTGTGACAAAGATAGGAATAATCGCGCCTTTGGCGGTAGGTCATCCACCTGTAGTGGTTCCCGGCGAGTGTCAGTGACGGTTGGAGGCGGAGGGACGACGAGGCGCGGGGCAACAGTGCCCGGCGCAACGGTCTGGGCCGACGGTGAGCGCACCGAGGGCCGCCCTCTGCTCGAGAGGTCGTCCGTCAAGACGTTCTTCGACAAGTTCGGCCAGCATTGAGACGAACGCCGGGTGGGGCTCCGTGCCGGGTGTAGGCACCCGGACGAGCTTGATCCCGACCTCAGATGCAGTGGCAGCAGCTTCGACATCAAGGTCCCACAGCACCTCGATGTGGTCGCTGATGAAGCCGATGGGAACGATGACGACCTGGCGGACGTCACCGGCGGCCAGTGATCGAAGCTCGTCGTTGATGTCAGGTTCGAGCCACGGAACGGTGGGCGGCCCCGAACGGCTCTGCCAGGCAAGATGCCATTCGAGCCGCTCACCTGAGAGAGATGGTTCGAGTCGCTCAATCACCAAGCGGGCGGCCTCACGAAGCTGGGCCTCGTAGTCGCAGGTAGCAGCCATTGATGTTGGGATGGAGTGGGCGGTGAACACGATTGTCGGGACGGTGTCGGCATCGAGCGATGTGAGTGCGGCGACAGTTTCGTCCACGATCGGGTCGATGAACCCGGGGTGGTCGTAGAAGGCCCTCGCCTTGTCGACGTCGGGAGCCCCATCCCCGACCTCGGCGCACGCTTGTTCGATGTCATCGAGGTACTGCCGGCATGCCGAGTAGGAGCTGTAGGCGGAGGTGACTATGGCCAGCACCCGCCGGTGACCGGCTGCCGTGATCTCGCGAAGCGTGTCGACAAGGAATGGCTGCCAGTTGCGGTTTCCCCAGTAGACGGGTAGGTCGCGCCCGCGGTGTTGAAGCTCATCAGAGAGCGCAGTGCGTATTCGTCGGCATTGTTCGTTTATTGGGCTAACACCATTGAAATGGTCGTAGTGAGAGCCGACTTCCACGAGCCGTTCGCGAGGAATCCCGCGGCCCGCGGTGACGTTCTCCAAGAACGGCACCACATCGTTGGGGCCCTCAGGGCCCCCAAAGGAAAGAAGAAGGACGGCATCGTAGCCGGGCATGAGCCTGAGGGTAGCGCCATCGGCCTTTCGGTCGCGTGAGAACCTGGCTAACCTCTCTGAGCCGATGGGTGGAGGGTCTTTTGGTTCGCGCCTGTGGATGTATCCCCACCGATCGGTAGTCGCTTATGCCAGAACCGATTCCCGACCGCCGATACCGCCGAACGTCAACGTTCCTGGCGCTTCTCGCTGGTCTTCTCGCGCTTCTGGGATGGTTTGCGTTTGCTGCGTCAGCCGAGTCGGCCGACGATCTTCGCGGTGACATTCCGACCGGCGACGACATTCGTGCTGAGTTGGATGCGATTGCTGACCAGCGAGTCGAGCTCGTTGGCCAACTAGCTGCTGCAGAGCGTGAAATCGGAAAGATTTTCGAAGAGCGTGAGCAGCTCGATTCGAAACAACGACGCCTCGCGGCCGAGATCGAGGCTTCCACGGAGAGCCTTCGGCTCGTTGGGGTCCGTGCGTTCATGAACGGTGGGCCGGTTGGCGATCTCGAGCTTCTTTCCGATATCGCTGATGCGAGTGAGTTGTCGTGGCGAAACCATCTCATTCGAAATCACGCCTCCTCGTTCACGGTCGCAGTGCAGCGCTTGCGTCTGGTGCGCTCACAGGCTGATGAGAGCGTGCTTGAGAACATCGATCGGGCTGGGGAACTCCGCGCCATAGTCGACATGATCAACTTCAGTCTTGATGGACTTGTGCCGGTCCAGGCCGAGGCTCATCGCCTCATTCCGCTGGCTGAGGCATGGGACCGCGCCACGGCCGCGATTGCCGAGGGCCCATACGGGTTTGCTCCCGCCGACAAGTGGAAAGCCCTCCGGTTCTGCGAATCGACCCACAACTATCAGGCCATCAGCCCCAGTGGGACCTATCGCGGCGCCTATCAGTTCGACTTTGCGACGTGGTACACGGTGGGGGGCATCGGCGACCCGATTCAGGCTCCACCCGAAGAGCAAGACGCACGAGCCCGCGAGCTCTACGCCCGTCGCGGCGATCAACCGTGGCCGGTCTGTGGCCGCCACCTCAAATAGTCAGTTTCGGTTCTGGGCTAGCGGCGAAAGATACGGCGACCGGGGTCGCCTGCCGTGCTGGGCTTTGGCGGTATCCAGCCCTCGGGCAGGAGATGCGGCGCCTTCACGCTAAGGATGCTCATGACTTCGCCCGCCGAAGGATTCACCAGCGCAACGTCGTCGATCACGATCGTTGGAACGGTCTCGTTTCCGTTTGCGTGCTGACGTACCGTGGCCGCATGGTTCGGGTCGTCCCAGATGTTGTACTTCTCGAGGGGGATGCCGGCGTTGCCGAGCGCGCGGTCGAGCATCATGCAGAAGCCGCAACCGGGTCGCCAATAGAAGTCGATCGCGTTGAGTTGCTCGGTCCCTGCATCGGTCATCGGTGGATTCCTCAGAAATAGTAGGGCTCCGGGTAGCAACCCCATCCTGTCCCGACTCGTTCCAAAACCGGACACGGAAATGTCATACCTGCCGACTACGGTCGTCCGTCCTGGCTACAGCTTACGATGCAGCGGTGCGCGCTGAAGGACTTGCCCGCCGCTTCGGGGATCTTGACGCGGTCGCGGGCATCGACCTTGAGGTCGAACCTGGGGAGATCTACGGGTTTCTTGGCCCGAACGGCGCCGGAAAGTCGACGGTGGTTCGCATGCTCACAACCCTCCTCGCACCGACCGCCGGGCGGGCATGGGTCGGCGGGGTCGATGTCGTAGAGCGTCCCGGCGATGTCCGATTTCTGATCGGTGTTGCGCTCCAGGAGGCCGGCCTCGACAAGAAGATGACCGGACGCGAGGTGCTCGTCACCCAAGGTCGGCTCTTCGGGCTCACGCGAGCAGAGATCGATCGTCGAATCGATGAGCTTTCGCCGATCCTCGACATGCCGGCCCTTGACCGACTTGTTGGCACCTATTCAGGGGGCATGGCTCGTCGTCTCGATGTGGCGGCGGGCTTGGTACACAACCCGAAGGTTCTCTTCCTTGATGAACCAACAACCGGCCTAGACCCGCCCGGCCGCGTTCGGGTGTGGGAAGAAGTCCGACGCCTCAATGAGGAGGTGGGAATGACGCTGTTCCTCACGACCCAGTATCTCGAGGAAGCCGATGAGCTCGCTGATCGAGTCGGCATTATCGATGCTGGCAAGCTGGTAGCGGAAGGCACCCCGGCCGATTTGAAACGGTCGATTGGTGTCGATGTGATCACTGCGCACATTGACGGTGATGCTGCCGCGGCGATGGATGCGTTAGCGGGAATCGAAGGCGCAAGCTCTGTTGACCAATTCGGATCTGAGGTCCGTGTGAGCGCGACGAACGGCGGCCGACTCCTGAGTCCGGTAGCCCTGGCCCTTAACCGGGCTGGGGTGAGCGTGCGAGAGCTCGCCATGCGAACCCCAACGCTCGACGACGTTTTCCTTGATGTCACAGGCCACCACCTCAAAGCAGGTGCGACATGACTGCCATCACCGCTCGGCCCGCCGGTTTCTTCCGAGACATAGCGTCCATTGCCGCCCGCTCGGTTCGGCAGTTGCCGCGCGACATCGAGTTCATCGGCCCGGCACTCTTCATCCCCGTCTTCTTCTTGATTGTGAATGTCGGCTCGCTGCAAAACGTGGCGGGCTTCACCGACATCCAGATCGATTACAAGGCATACCAGTTGCCGGTGGCCATCGTCTTCGCAGTCACTGGTGTCACCCGGGCGCAGGCACTGGTCCTCAATATTCAGGAGGGCTATTTTGACCGACTGATGCTCACGCCGGTTTCGCGGCGAGCGCTTTTGTTGGGCCATATGGCAGCCGACTTTGTGCTGGTGATTTGCCTTTCCATCCCGGTGGTGATCGTCGGCTTCATCATTGGAGTGCGATTCCCGACCGGGCCGCTCGGGGTGGTGGTGTTCATTCTGATCGCAGCACTATGGGGAGTCGCCTATACCGGCATTCCCTATGCCATTGCGTTGAAGACCGGTAACCCTGGCGCCGTGAATTCGAGCTTCATGCTCTTCTTTCCCTTTGCGTTCCTCACCACGTCCTATGTGCCGGTCGAGGCCATGACCGGATGGATGGCCACGATTGCTCGCTACAACCCCGTCACTTACCTGCTCGCTGGTCTGCGTTCGCTCTTTATCGAATGGCAGTGGGATGAGTTGGGCGAGTCCCTGATTGCCATCGGCGCCCTCGCCTTGGTGAGTCAATCGATGTCGTTCAAGGCGCTGAACGGTCGCGTCAAACAAAAGTAGATGACGAGTCGGCAGCCTTCGCTCGTAGCCTTCGCCGGGTGATCCTGGTCGACGTCGACAATGTGAGCATGAGCCGACCGAACCGACCGCTTTTCAGCGATGTTCCGGTCACTATCTCAAGCGGCGACCGACTCGGTGTCGTCGGCATCAACGGCCCCGGGAAGTCAACGCTTCTTTCGATCATTGCTGGCACTCGCGAGTCGGAGGGCGGCTCTGTGCGCCGGGGTCGCGGCGTCACGATCGCTGCCCTCGATCAGGTGACCACACTGCCCGCCGGCACCGTACGAGACGCTGTCGGTGCCGGGTGGCGCGGCGAAGCCGCGCTCGATCGGCTCGGACTCGGCGAGATCCTCGAACAATCCACCGAGACGCTGTCGGGTGGTCAGGAAAAGCGGGTGGCACTGGCCCGAGCCCTCGTAGCCGACGCTGATCTACTCATCCTTGACGAACCCACCAACCATCTCGATGTCGATGCGATCGAGTGGCTCGAGACCGAGCTTCGAGCGTTCCGCGGTGGGCTCGTGGTGGTCACTCATGATCGCCATGTCCTCGATAGCGTCTCGAGTCGAATCCTCGAACTTGACCGCGGGGCTTCCTTCGTTCACGAGGGCGGCTACGACGGCTATCTTGAAGGTCGCGCCGCTCGCGAAGAACGGGCTGCAGCCCACGAGTCCACTCGCCGAAATCTCGCCCGAACCGAGCTGGCTTGGCTACGCACCGGAGCGAAGGCACGCACCCGTAAGAGTAAGTCGCGTATCGAACGGGCCAACGACTTGATCGCCGGTGGGCCTCAGGCTGCGGCTCGTGAAGGTGATCTCGATCTTGCCCAGCTTCACTCGGGCACTCCTCGATTAGGCAACCAGGTCGTGGAGCTTCATGACGTAAGCATCGGGTTCGATGGTTTGGCTCCGCTTGTCGAAGGCCTTGATCTTCTGATTGACCGGCGGGAACGGCTTGGAATTGTCGGCGCGAACGGTGCCGGCAAATCAACGCTTCTTGATGTGATCGCCGGACGCCGTGACCCGGTCGCCGGTCGCCGTGTTGAAGGGCCGACCGTGTCTGTTGGCCTGCACGACCAACAAGGTCGCGACCTCGACCCAAAGCTTCGAGTTCGACAGGCCATCGCCGGCGAGGGCGCTGAACCCGACTGGTGGGACGTCGCCCTGCTCGAACGTTTCTGGTTCGACAAGGATGTTCAGAAGGCACCGATCGAACTCCTGTCCGGTGGTGAGCGGCGTCGGCTTCAACTCGTCTTGACTCTGGCGGAGAAGCCCAATGTGCTGCTCCTTGATGAGCCGACCAACGATCTTGATCTCGACACGCTTCGGTCACTCGAAGATTTCCTCGACGATTGGCCCGGGGCGGTCATCGTGATCAGCCACGATCGCACGTTTCTGGATCGCACCGTTGACGACGTGTTGGTCATCGACAAGGGCAGAGCTCAGCGCTGGCCCGGCGGTTACGTGGGTTGGCTCGAGGATCGACAGTCGACATCGATGGGTTCCGCAGCCAAGCGCGGTGCCGTCGGATCTGTTGTAACCGAGACCGCGGCAACTGCCCCAGTCCCGTCCCATCGTTCGCGCAGCACGGTCCGTCATGAGCTGAAAACAGTCGAGCGAGATGTGCGCAAGGTCGAGAAGGTCGTTGAGAGGCTCCGGGTCCAATTGGTCGATGCCAGCACTGATCATGAGGCTCTTGCCAAGGGCGGTGCTGACTTTGCCGCCCGGGAGCAGGAATTGAACGGCCTCGAGGAGCGTTGGCTGGAACTGTCAGCCGAGATCGAAGAGATCGACGCTCAGTGACTGAATCAACGACCGATGGATACCATGACACGATGACCGACACCGCTGAGACCACCACCGAGACCGGTGACGAAGTGTTGATTGTGACCGAGTCCGCTCGTGCCACGGTCTTCGACATCCGGTCCAAAGAAGACGATTCCGACGCGCTCGGCCTCCGTATCGAAGTCACCGGCGCCACCGGCGTCGACTACACGTACGATCTCTCGCTTGAGCCGCTGGCCGAAGCCGCCGACGACGACTTCATCCATACGAACGAAGGCCTTTCCGTCATCATCCCGGCCAACAGCGTCGATGCAATGCGCGGCGCCACACTCGACCTCCCCTCGGTAGCCGGCCAGGGTGGCCTGGTCATCCGCAACCCAAATCGCCCCAACCCACTCGGCGAGATGGGCCAACTCGAACTCACCGGTGACTCGGCCAATAAGGTCCGCACACTCCTCGCTGAACGCATCAACCCTGCTCTTGCCTCCCACGGCGGTTTCGCCGAGCTGGTCGGCGTTGATGGCGAGAAGGCTTACGTCACCATGGGTGGCGGCTGCCAGGGTTGCGCCATGAGCGCGGCGACACTGCGTGAAGGCATCTCGAAGGCCATCCTCGAAGCGATCCCTGAGATCACCGAGATCGTCGATACCACTGATCACGATCAGGGCGAAAACCCCTACTACAGCTAGCCCCTCAGCCTGGTCTTGGTACCGCTGACCTGCCTCTCGGGCAGGTACTTGCAGTCAATTGCGGGTTAGATGAGCTCCCGGACGCTGTTGGCGATGCCGACGGTGTCGAGGCCGAAGCCTGCGTGGAGGTCATCGGGGTGGCCGTGCGGCACGTACTCGACAGGTATGCCAAGGACTCGAAGCCGACAGTTGGCGTCACGCTCACCGAGGGCGTCGCGCACACCGGCGCCGGCGCCACCGACACGAAGGCCGTCTTCGATCGACACGACGATGTCATGGGTGGCGAGGTCGTCGATCATTGATGGGTCGAGTGGCTGCACGACGCGCGGATCGTAGATCGTGACGTTGATTCCGTCGGCAGCCAGCAGCTCGGCGGCGCCGATTGCCGCAGGCAGCATCTGACCGAAGCCGACCAGGGCAACTCGCCCGTCGCCGGTCTTGACCTTGCGAGCGTTGAGGCCGGTTCCGATCTCGTCGTGGCCGACATGGGCGGCTTGGCCGCGAGACCATCGAATGGCGACTGGGCCGTCGGTGAGGCCCATGGCGTCTTCCATCATCTGCTGGACTTCTTGGTAGCTCGATGGCGCGAACACGGTCATGCCCGGCACCTTGGTCAGCAGCACAAGATCAAGGATTCCGTGGTGCGATGCCCCATCAGGGCCGGTGATTCCGGCACGGTCGAGGCAGAAGATCACGGGTTGACCGTGGAGACCGACGTCGAGGTTGACCTGGTCGAAGGCCCGGGTGAGGAACGTGGCGTAGAGGGCCACAACCGGACGGAGTCCGCCCATTGCCATACCGGTAGCCGCAGTGACTGCGTGTTGCTCGGCGATGCCGACGTCGATGCAGCGGTCGGGGAATCGTTCCCGGAAGGGGAGTAGCCCGGTGGAGTCGGGCATGGCGGCCGTGATGGCCACGAGTTCGGGGTGCTGATCCCCGAGCTTCACGAGCATCTCTGAGAAGGCGGCCGTGTATGACCCTTCCTTCATCGAGCCAGTGTCGTGCATGTTTTTGATTTCGTCCTGCTCCGCGGGGGCGTAACCGCGGCCCTTCTGGGTGAGGACATGAACGAGGGTCGGTCCTTCGAACTCGGCGGCGTTGTGCAATGCCTCCTCGATCGACTCGATGTCGTGACCGTCGAATGGGCCGGTGTAACGGATGCCGAGGTTTTCGAAGAACGCAGGTGGCTCCCACATTTCGCGGACCGCAGCCTTTGACATCTTGAGGCCGCGCCCGATCTGCTCGCCAACCCATGGAATGCGTTCGGCGATTTCCTCTACCTTCGCCTGACGGCGCATGTAGGTGGGGTTGTTGCGAATCTTGATCAGGCTCTCGGAGAGCCGAGACACTGTCGGTGCGTAGGAGCGGCCGTTGTCGTTGAGCACGATGACGACTTCGCTGCTCGAGTGGCCGAGATTGTTGAGGCCCTCAAAAGCCATCCCACCGGTGAGAGCACCGTCGCCGATGACAGCGACGACTCTGCGCCGTTCGTCGTTGGCATTGAAGGCTGTGGCGAGGCCGTGGGCATAGCTCAGGACCGTGGAGGCATGACTGTTTTCGATCCAGTCGTGCTCGGATTCGCTGCGGCTGGGGTATCCGGAGAGTCCGCCGCCTTCACGAAGGTCGGTGAAGTTCGCCGCGCGCCCAGTGAGAATCTTATGGACGTAGGCCTGGTGGCCGGTGTCCCAAAGGATCGGGTCGTGGGGCGACCGAAATACTCGGTGAAGCGCGATTGTGAGCTCCACTGCGCCAAGGTTTGAACCAAGGTGGCCACCGTGCTCGTTCACGGATTCGATCACGAAATGGCGGATTTGTTCAGCCAGATCATCGAGTTCGGCGTAGCTGCGGCCCAGCAAGTCCTGCGGGCCGGTCAGCGTCTCAAGCAACATCGGACCTAATCGTACCCGCCGGACCCGGCAGAAGACGTGCGAGCGGTACGGCGAGGATGAGGCCGAGGCTCAGCGCGGCGATGCCACCCAAGGCATCGACCCAATAGTGGTTTGCCGTCACGATGATCGAGAACATCGTGAAGACCGGATAGGCGGCGATGGCGCCCCTCGCCCAACGAGATCGCAGTATTGGGAACAGCGCAACCGTGCACCACAGCGCCCACCCGACGTGCAGGCTTGGCATAGCGGCGTATTGGTTTGAGATCGACTCCATCGTTCCCGATTCGAACGACCACAGACCGCCCGGGTGCACGAGGGTGTCGACATAGTCGTAACCAGGCACGCAGGCCCCGTACTGCGATGCACAGTTCGAGAGCAGCCGTGGCGGCATAAGTGGGAAGAAGGCGAAGCCAATGAGGGCGAGGCTCGTCGTGGAAGCCAACGCCGACCGCATGTAGGTGTAGCGCCGCGGGAACCGCAAGAACAGCCAGACCATTGCACCAATAGTCACCATGAAATGGAACGAGCCATAAAAGATGTTCCAGAAGACGATAAAAGCGTCCCAATCCAAGAATTTCTGGTGGATCCATTCTTCGAAGTAGAGACCGAGCGCCTTCTCGCCGTCGATAACAAGAATGGCGTTATCGAACGCCGACTGCTTGATCGATGTGCCCTGCGTTGAACCGAACTGATTCCGAATCGCAGAGTAAATGACGTAGAAGACGAGTGTGATCAATGCTTCAACCCACCAGTGAAGGCGACGGTGAGGCGTGGCCTCGGGCGGCGCGATCACACCGGAAGCAGCGACCGTTGATTTCTCGTTCATCGCACCTCCTTCGTATCTGCGTTGGGTTTACGCAAACCATCGATCCGGGTCGGGATCGTACCGGCGGTATCATGGTGCTGCCGTGCAGCCCCATGGAGGTCTCGTGCTCGACACTGAGTTGATCAACCGCACATTGTCTACCGCTCTCACCACAGGAGGTGACTTTGCGGAGGTATTTGTCGAGGACAAACGGTCCTCGTCAGCCGTGCTCGACGATGGTCGGGTCGAGGAGCTCACCAGTGGGCGTGACCGTGGCGCTGGCATCCGGGTGGTTGTCGGTGACACCACCGGGTTCGCTCACACGGCCGATCTCTCCGAAGAAGGTCTGGCCGGCGCGGCTCGTGCCGCTGCTGCTGCTGCTCGTGGTGGCGGAGGCGGTGTTCGTGAAGTCAACGTCTCCGCGATCGACGTGCCACGAGGTACCCCGGTTCGTATCCCGCCTGAGGAGGTGGCCAAGGCAACCAAGGTTGGCCTGCTCACACTGGCCAACGAAGCAGCGCGGGGGAGCGGCTCTGCCATCACCCAAGTCTCTGCTCGCTATGGCGATAGCCGCCGTCGCATCCTTGTCGCGAACTCTGACGGACTCCTCGCCGAAGACGATCAGATCCGCACCCTCTTCTCGGTGAGCTGCGTCGCCACCGGCGACACGGGCCTGCAAACTGGCCGTGAGTCAGCCGGCCGCACCGTCGGCTTCGAACTCTTCGACGAGACCGATGTCGAGGAGATGGCTCGCCGAGCCGCTGAGCGTGCGCTCACCAAACTCGACGCCCGTCCCGCTCCGTCTGGCGCTATCCCTGTTGTCGTTGGCCCAGGTGGTGGCGGTGTTCTCTTCCACGAGGCGTGCGGTCATGGCCTTGAAGCCGATCTTGTCGCCAAGTCCGCTTCCGTCTCCGCCGGGCGCGTCGGCGAGAAGGTGGCCGCCGACTGCGTCACCCTGATCGATGACGGCACCATGGCCGGTGAGTGGGGCCATTTCGCCATCGACGACGAAGGGCGCCCTGCCGGCAACAACATCCTGATCAAGGACGGCGTGCTCACCGACTACATGTGGGACTACCTGCGGGCCCGCAAAGAGGGTCGTGTTGGTTCGGGCAACGGTCGTCGCCAGAGCTATCAACATCTGCCGATGGTGCGAATGACCAACACCTACATCAGTAATGGCACCGAGGATCCTGCAGCGATCGTGGCCGATACCGAGTCAGGCATCTATGTCGCTCAGCTTGGCGGCGGACAAGTCAACACGGCAACGGGCGATTTCGTCTTCGGCATGACCGAGGCGTACCTGATCGAGAACGGCGAGATTACCGACCCGATTCGCGAGGGCAACCTCATTGGCAATGGTCCCGAGGTACTCACCCGCATCGACGCCCTTGGCAACGACTTCGCCATGGGTTCGCCGGGCATGTGTGGCAAGGACGGTCAAGGCGTTCCCGTTGGCGATGGCACTCCGACCCTTCGGGTCGAGAGCCTCACTGTCGGCGGCACGGCTACCTGATCCGATGAGTGAACTTCTTGAGCTAGCCACCCGCGTTGCGGGATGGGCCAAGGACGGCGAACAGGTCGAGGCCTTCGTCGTGCACGAGCGTGAGACTGAGGTCCGCGCCTATGAAGGCGAGATCGAATCACTGTCGAGCGCTGAGAGCCAGGGCATCGGTGTTCGTGTCGTTGTCGACGGTAAGCAGGGCTATGCCTACGCCGGCACTCTCGACGAGGACGCACTCGGCGAGACGCTCACCGAGGCTCGTGATAATGCGGCGTTCGCCGAGTCAGACGAGTTCAACGGTGTGGCTGAGCCCGATGGTGTCTCTCCGTCGGTGCTTGAGCTTTTCGACGAGCGGTTGGCGTTGTTCTCGACCGACGACAAGGTGGCGTTAGCGATCGAACTCGAGCGGGCAACCCGGGCCGCCGATCCTCGGATCAGTGGTATCGAGTCGGCCGAGTACATCGACACGATCTACGAATCGGCCGTGGCCACGTCCACTGGCATCGCCTCGGTTACACGCGAGACCGGCTGCTATGTGTCGGCGTACGCGCTCGCCGAAGAAAACGGCGAAACCCAGACGGGCTTCGGTTTCTCCCTTGGTCGGCACCCGGGTGAACTCGACGTGTCAGCGGCTGCTGCCGAAGCCGCCGAACGGGCCACACGGCTGCTCGGGGCGGTGAAGCCGTCCACCGCTCGACTCACTGTTGTGCTTGACCCGTGGGTTACCGCTCAACTACTTAGCATCATCGGCCACACGCTCACCGGCGAAGCCGTGCTGAAGGGTCGCTCGCTCTTCGCCGACCGTATGGGTGAGGAGGTGGCGATGTCCTCGATCACGCTCCTTGACAACGCCACGAACCCCGATGCGTTCACCGCGTCGATGGTCGACGGGGAAGGTCTTGCCACCCGGGCTACGACCTTGATCTCCGATGGCGTCCTCCAAGGGTTCCTTCACAACTCGTACTCGGGTCGCCGCTCTGGCACTGCATCCACCGGCTCTGGAGTGCGTGGAGGCTTCAAGGGGGCTCCGGGCGTGGGTGCGCAGGCGCTCGTGCTTTCCCCGGGCACGCGAACCCAGACCGAGCTGATCTCTGATATCGACGACGGTTTCCTAGTGCAAGAGGTCACCGGTCTGCATTCCGGTGTCAACCCGGTCTCGGGTGACTTCTCCACCGGCGCTGAGGGTCTTCGCATCCGCAATGGTGAGATCGCTGAGCCGATTCGTGAGGTCACTATCGCGTCGACGCTTCAGCGTCTCCTGCAGGATGTGCAGGGCATTGGCAACGATCTCGAATGGTTGCCGATGAGTGCCGCTGGCGTGTCGTTGGTGGTTGCCGACGTCACCATGTCTGGCGGCTGATCAGCCCGTGACCGAACCGATTGATCTGGCTCGTTCGATTCTCGAACGCGCTGAGGATGGCGAAGCCGTAGAGGTGTGCGTCGGCCGCTCTGTGCGCACCGAGGTGCGTGTCCACCGCGGCGAGGTTGAGTCTCTGACCTTGGCTGAAAGCCACGGCATCGGCGTCCGCGTCATCCTTCAGGGCCCCGACGGCAATCGTGAAGGTTTGAGCCACGCCGGGTCCTTCGACGCCGACGTGGTCGATGATCTGCTCGCAGAAGCGCGTGACAACGCACTGTTTGCTGAGCCTGACCCGCATGTGGCGCTTGCTCGACCTGACGGTGTGCCCATCAGTGGCATCGATCCATGGAGTGACGAAGTCGAAAAAATGTCGGTGGATGACAAGATCGCCATCGCTGTAGCGGTTGAGGCCGCGGCGCTCGCAGCAGATCCTCGGGTCCGAGGCGCACGAACCTCGGTTTATGGTGACTCTCGAAGCGAGAGCGCAATCGTCAGCACGGCTGGCATCGAAACTACTGGTCGATCAACTGGCGCATCGACGTCCACCATGGTGCTGATCGACGATGTCGATGGGGGAACACGCACAGGTTCAGCAGTCGATGCCTCGCAATCACCTCTCGATCTCGACCCGCAGATGGTGGCCGATCGGGCCGTGCAGCGGGGGCTTCAGCTCCTCGATGCGCGCCAGCCGACCACTGGCCGTCCTTCCGTTGTGTTCGAGCCCCGCTTCGCCGCAACGGTCCTTGGCCTGGTGGCAGCAATGTTGGCTGGGGACCGCGTCGTGAAGGGGCGTACGCCCTTCGCAGACCGCGTCGGTCAGCAGATCGCGGCGACACTGCTCACGATGTTCGATGACCCTACGGACGCGGCGTCGCTCGGCGCGTCAGCGACCGATGGCGAAGGGCTGGCTTGCCGTCGGGTCCCGCTCGTTTCGAACGGCGTGCTCGATGGGTTCCTCCACGATTGCCACACTGCGCGGGTCTCAGGTTCGGCTTCGACAGGCTCAGCTCTTCGTTCCGTCCGTGGCACTCCCTCACCCGGATTCCGGGCCTTGCACGTGGCCGCTGGCCGCGGTGACCTTGCTTCGTTCATCGCCGATATCGACGACGGGTTCCTGGTTGCTGGTCTTCAGGGGCTGCACTCAGGCGTCAACGCGGTCTCCGGCGATCTATCGGTTGGTGTTGAGGGAATCCGCATTCGTGACGGTGTACTCGCCGAGCCGATCCGAGAGGCCACTCTTGCGGGGGCGATCCCTCGCATGCTATTTGACATCACCCGTGTCGGGGACGACCTCGAACGGCTACCCGGGGGTTCTCACGTCCCCTCGATCGTCATCGATGGCCTCACGCTCGGCGGTTCTGGATCATGAGCCGCGCCGTCGGCGTTGCGTTCTAATCTCCAATCGTTATGGAGATCCTCCACGCCATCGTGCTCGGCATTGTTCAGGGCTTGTCAGAGTTTTTACCGATCTCGTCGAGCGGGCATCTTGAGTTGACGAGGTGGGCGTTCGGATGGGATGCGCTCAACCCTGAGATCGAGACCGCATTCGACGTCGCCGTTCACCTCGGCACACTGGTAGGTGCAATCGGTTATCTCCGCAACGATATTCGTCGCTACCTGGTGGCGGGTTTTGCCCCGCTGCGAGGAGAGCCGCTTGCTGCCGACGGAAAGATCGCCTGGTGCCTCGTGGGGTCGGCCGTCCCCGCCGGGATTACTGGTGTTTTGTTGAAAGATCAGATCTCCGATCTTGACAGCATCTGGATGATTGCAGTGATGTTGATTGTGTTCGGTCTGATCTTGCTGGCGGCCGATCGAATGCAAGGTGAGAGAGCGCTGACGGAGTTCCGCCTGCGCGACGCTCTGGCAATGGGAATTGGCCAGGCAATTGCCCTGCAACCAGGCGTTTCTCGATCTGGGGCAACGCTGACCGTTGCCCGAGCCCTCGGCTACAGCCGTGACTCGGCGGCTCGGCTCGTGTTCTTGATGGGCCTCCCGGTCATCGCCGGCGCCGGAGTGTTCGCTCTCGCTGATGCATCGATCCCGAGCTCGTTTTGGCCACCGTTTCTCTGGGGTATGGCGGCATCAGCAGTCACGGGCTGGGTTGCTGTATGGGGCACGCTCAAGATCGTGCGCTCGCACACGTTCGCTCCGTTCGTGACGTACCGGGTCGTGGTGGGCCTCACGGTCCTGCTGGTCCTCGCCTCCGGCATCCGCTGACCGAGGTGGGTGTCAGCGCCCCACCAGTGTCACCTCAATGCCGCCGCGACCGAGCTCTCCGACGACCCGCGAGATCGCAGTGTCGTCAACTGACACTGTGACTGACCCCGGCTGAGTCGAGACAGCGATTCCATCATCGACGAGGACGCGGCCGTCGAGAATCGCCACCAGGCCGACCATGTCGCCGACGGCATAAATGTCAGCCGACACAGAGATGGTGACGGCGTGTCGTCCCCCGGCTACTGCTGCCGCCACGGGCCCGGTTCCTGCGGCGCCGAGATCGGCGGAACGGAGAATCTCGCCTTCGGTCAGCGCCACCCGGGTGCGCTCACCGGTTGGATCATTTGTTGTGGCGTCGATTGGCCGAAGCGCTGCTGGTGCCGGTTGGCGAACGACATCGCCGCGTGCCACCAGTGCTCCCGCCTCGATCGTTTTGGTCGCGACCCAGACGTCTCGTCCGGTACCCCACGCAGCTTCGGCATCGCTCATGGCCCGACTGGCGGCCGTGATGGTCTGAGCGACCAACACGGTAGCGATGAGCGCAGCGAGGGCCCGCCATATCGGTACTCGGCGAGTCAGAATCCGAACTCGAGCAAGGACAGAGTCGAGCGACGTTGCCGCAGTGGGCCGCCGAAGTTGGTACGCCATGAGAGATTCACTTCCGAAGACCGAGGATCAGAAGGGGAAGTGGGTTGTTTCGCTCGGCGAGCGAACTCAGCCAGACAGTGGTTCAGCCAGCCCGTGGGTTAGTCGGACCGTGGGTTAGTCGGACGAGGAGGACGGGCTGCTCTTCGAGTTGGATGTGTTCGACGATGAATCGCTCTTTGATGTCGAACTCATCGAGGAGGAGTCACTCTTCGACGACTCGCTCTTGGAGGAGGAGTCGCTCGAGGACGACTCGCTCTTGGAGGAAGAATCGCTCGAGGAGGACGTGTCGCCGGAACTGCTCGACGAGGAGGTTTCGCTCGGCCGGGATTTGGCCGTCGATCCGTGGTCGTTCTTGTAGAACCCGTCGCCCTTGAATGCAATCCCCACCTTGGAGAACACCTTCCTTACTCCGGCGCCGCATTCGTCGGGTTCGCCCTCGTGCACCTGTGGACAGGTAGTGAGGGCGTCGTCGGCGAACGACTGCCAGAGTTCAAACATCTCGCCGGTGCGTTCACATCGGTAGTCATAGGTCGGCACGGCTGCCGAGGGTACTGGCGTTAGAGGCTCGGAGCACCGTACGATGGGGTCGTGGTTGCACTCATCGGGGGACTGGTGCTGGCCTATCTTGCCGGCACGTTCCCGACCGCCCTCATTATTGGCCGCCGCGTGGGCACTGACCCGACCCTCGCGGGATCCGGTAACCCCGGCGCATCCAACGTCTATCGATTGAGCGGCCGCCGCGCCGGTGTCATTGTCGGGTTGATCGACGTGCTGAAGGGCGCAATCCCCACCGCGATCGCCCTCGCTGTTGCCGGGCGGCCCGAGGCCCACGCGGTCTGGTTGGCTGCAGTCATCGGCCATGTGTGGCCGATAACCCGAAAGTTCCGAGGCGGAAAAGGCATGGCAACAGCGGGGGGTGGAGGCATCGTTCTTGGCCCCTTCGTCGGCATTGCGTGCGCTCTGCTCTTCTTCGGAATTGTAAAATTTGGCCGTGTGGCGGCCCTTGGCTCGTTGTCGATTGCCGTCGCCTACCCAATTGTCAGCGCGATCGTCGGTCGGCCAGGATGGGAGATCGCAGTGTCATCAGGCGTCGCTGCAATTCTCTTCATACGTCACCAGAGCAACATTCGGCGCATGTTGCGCCCTGAGGAGTCGACCCATACGGGTTGAGGCGTATCGGTCGCCGTTCGGCCTCGGTCACGCCGCTGGCATGGCCACCCGTCGCGTTGGGCGCTAGCTCCATCTCTGACCTGATCTCCCAACCGGGTTGGCCTTGGCCGGCGCTCGTGGCACTCTGGCGACGTGATCTCGCTGGATGAAGCACATCAATATGTCCTCGATCGGGTTGCAAGACTTCCGGTCGTGACCCTGCCCGTCGCTGATGCGGCTGGGCTGGTGCTAGCCGTTGATGCCATGGCGGCTGAGCCGGTTCCACCCTTCGACAACACGGCGACGGACGGCTTTGCGGTCCAAGCGGCTGACACAGTTGGCGCGCCGCTGGCGTTACAGATGATCGGCACGGTCGCTGCTGGCGCAGCCTTTGACGGTGAACTCGGTCCTGGACAGGCCGTTCGTATTATGACTGGCGCTCCCATGCCCTTGGGTGCCGATGCGGTTGTGATGGTTGAGCGAACAACGCTTGATGAGGCGGCGGCCTCGGTGGAGATTGAGATCGAAGTCCCGGTCGGCAACCATGTTCGCACTGCGGGGGAAGACGTGCAGCCCGGCGACCTCTTGTTTCCTGCCGGAACTCAACTCACCGCCGGCCACCTAGGGGTCTTGGCCAGTGTTGGCCTCCAGGCAGTCGACGTCGTGCGTCGCCCGAGGATCGGCGTTGTTTCGACGGGGGATGAGCTGGTAGATGATGGCCGGGCGCTTGAGCCGGGCGAGATCCGCGACTCAAACCGTCGCACGTTGCTCACTCTGGTGGCTGAGGCCGGATGGGAAGCCGTAGATCTCGGGATTGCCGTCGACGAGAAAGCTGCCATCGAGGCGTCATTCATCGAGGGAGCAGCCAGCTGCGATGCTGTGCTGTCGTCGGGGGGCGTTTCGATGGGCGCATTCGACTATGTGAAAGTTGTACTGGACGAGATCGGTGACATGCGTTGGATGCAGATAGCGATCAAGCCCGCCAAACCGTTCGCGTTTGGTCTGATCGACGGGACCCCGATGTTTGGGTTGCCCGGCAACCCCGTGTCGTCCATGGTTTCGTTCGAGTTGCTGGCCAAGCCTGCGCTGCGAAAGATGGCGGGGGAGGCCGAATTTGGTCCTCGAGTGCTGAGAGCAACGAGCGCCGACTCGCTTGGTCATTCCGCTGACGGAAAAACACATTTCTTGCGGGTCGAAGGCCAACAGGACAGCTACGGGTGTTGGACCGTGCGTCGCGCCGGCGGGCAGGGATCCCATCAGCTCACTGCTATGGCTCGGGCCGACGCGCTGGCAGTGGTGCCCGATGGTGCAGTCGTGGAGCCGGGCGACGAGGTCGACATCATCATTCTCCGGTAGTGTTCGTTTCGTGACTATTGAGTTGATTGACGGGTTTGGGCGGGTCCACCATGATCTCCGGATTTCTGTAACCGACCGTTGCAACTTTCGATGCACGTATTGCATGCCGCAGGAAGGCATGAAATGGCGTGCGCGTGAAGAGATTCTCACCTTCGAGGAGATCGAGCGTCTGGCAAGGATCATGGTCGAGCGTTACGGCGTCGATTCGATCCGGCTGACGGGCGGTGAACCCACGGTCCGAGCCCGCTTGCCGCTTCTGGTCGAAAAGCTGGCCGCCCTTGGGGTCGACCTCGCTATGACCACCAACGGTGTCTCGCTGCCGCTCCTGGCAGACGAACTCAAGCGGGCGGGCCTCAAGCGGATCAACATCTCGCTCGATTCGTTTCGAGCTGACCGATTTCTTGAACTCACCCGCCGCGACGAACTCCAGCGCACACTGGCTGGTATCGATGCAGCGATTGAGGCTGGGTTCGATCCGGTGAAGATCAATGTCGTGATCATGCGCGGCATCAATGATGACGAGATCCTCGACTTTGCCGAATTTGGGCGTCAGAAGGGCGTCATGGTCCGATTCATCGAGTTCATGCCTCTCGACGCGGACGAGATCTGGAACAACTCGCTGGTCGTCACGCAGACTGAAATCGTCGATATCCTTGCTGCGGAATACGACATCGAACCGATCAAGCGCACGTCGGCGCCGGCTACTCGCTGGCGGTACGCCGACGGCAAGGGCGAGATCGGCGTCGTCGCCAGCGTCAGTGAATCGTTTTGTGAGAGTTGTGACCGCGTTCGCATCACTGCCGACGGTCAGTTCCGCAGTTGCCTGTTTGCAACCGAAGAGACTGATGTCCGGGCTCTCCTGCGGGATGGGTCCAGTGACGATGTGGTCGCCGAGGCCCTGGAGCGCACGGTGGCGGCCAAGTGGGCTGGTCATCAGATCAACCAGGTGCAGTTTATTCGGCCTCGGCGCAGCATGTCCGAAATCGGTGGCTGAGGAGCCATAGACTCTGGCGTATGTCAGACAGCGGCTTCACCCACATCGACCCTCTTGGACGGGC
>JAACCU010000177.1 GCA_009937405.1 Actinomycetota bacterium | reverse complement strand
GAGGAAGAGGGTCGGGTTCATGGGTACATCCGTTTCGGCGGTCACACGCTCGGCCATGCGGAAGTGAGACCTTCCACCCCGGCCCGGTAGGCGACGTCTCGAAAGCGTCCCCTGACGTTGTCGAGGATCGCTTCTTCATCCATGGTGAGGACCTGCCGCTTACGCATGATGATTTGGCCATCGATAACCACGGTGTCGACGTCGCCACCCTGGGCGGCGAACACCGCGGTGGCGACCGGGTTCCACACCGGCTGGAGGTGAGGTGCATCGGTATCGATAGTGATGAAGTCGGCCTTTTTCCCGACCTCTAGTGAGCCGGCGTAGGAGTGGATGCCCAGTGCTCGTGCCCCATTCAGGGTGGCCATCTCCAGCACTGTTTCTGAGGTCAAGGCACTGCGATTTCCTGCTCGCTGGCGGGCGGTGTGGCAGGCAATCCGCAGGTCGCGTAGTAGATCCATGTTGGCGTTGGTGGGTGCTCCGTCGCATCCGATTGAGACGTTGACGCCGGCATCGAGCATGTCGGTAACCCGCGCCGGTCCCCAAGCTGCGGCCGCGTTATTTCCCGCATTGTGGGAGACGGAAGTGGAGGGTTCGGCGAGGAGTTGGATGTCGCCATCATCGGCAATGGTGCAGTGGGCCAGGACGATGCGTTCGCCCAATAACCCGTGGCCCTGCGCGAACTCGACGTGGGTGCGGTAGCCGTGCTCACGGGCGTAGTCGTTGTCGTGGGGCAGTTCGGCTAGATGGATGGTGAGGCCCATCTCGCGCTCTTGGGCCAGGTCAGAGACCTCGCGAAAAAGGCTCGGGTTGTTGGCTGGCTCCGCTGACCGGCAGCCAAACCATATTTGAAGCCTTCCGTCGCCGGCACCGTCCCATGTGTCGTGGGCGGCCAGGGTTCCCTCGATCGCAGACTCCCTGGTTTGCCACATCCCGTGATGCCATCCGAGTTTGTCGCGCGTTGCGGGGCTGACGTCCATCACTACCTTGCCGAGAGCGGCCCGGATCCCGGATTCGACGCAGAGCTCGGCGATGGCGTCGATGCCGTAGCGTTCGGCGAGGAGGCATTCCACGAACCCGGTAGTGCCGGACTTGAGCATCTCGAGGACACACAAAGATGCGCTCGCTAGAGCGTCCTCTTCGGTGTAAGAGCCTTGGAGTGGGAAAATTCGACCGAAGAGCCAGTTGGAAAATTCACCGACGGTGCCGCACTCGGAGATGCCCCGCAGCATGCATTGGGCGGTGTGGACGTGGGTGTCGATGAGCCCCGGCATGACGATGTGGCCCGAGAGGTTGATGGTGTCGTCGTCCGGGTGGTCGGTGACCAGCTCGGTTGTTTTGCCGATGGCCGTTATCCGGTCACCCTTCACCCTAATAGCGCCGTTCTCGACGATCTCGCGCTTGGGATTCATGGTGAGGATGGTGGCGTGGGTGAAGATCATGGCAGTGAGAAAGGGTCAGGGTGTCCAGTCACTGAACGCGTCGACGACTGGGCGAATGTCAGGCATCAGTGGATAGAGGATCGGGCAGGTCACTCCTGCGTCGATGTATTGGGCCACCTTGTCACGGCACTCTGCGGTGGTGCCGACAGCCATGAGCCGGCGGACGAGTTCATCGGGAATCAGGTGAGCGGCTTTGCGATAGTCGTCCTCGGTAGCCGGCCAGCCGACGATCTCCTGCACCCGTTCGACCAGCTCGGGGTCGGCCCCAGAGGCCTTCATGATGTGCGGCTCGGTGCCGAGGTAGTAGGCGACCAACGACTTTCCGGTGAGGATGGCGCCTGCGGGGTCGTCATCGGAAAGCGCACACGCCAGCAACTCGGGACGGTCGATGTCGGCTAGTGACTTTCCGGCTCTTGCGCCGCCCGTCTCCACTCTGTGCACCGCGTCGCGGATGTAGTCGGTGGAGACCACATAGTTGAGCACGGGGCCATCGCAGATCTCGCCGGAAAGTTCGAGCATCTTTGGCCCGGTGGCGCCGATGTAGATCGGGATGTGGCGCGGACCTGTGTCGCCGTAGGCAACGTCGAGGCGCACACGATCGAGGTGGACGAACTCGCCTTCGTAACTGACCTCTTCCATCGTGAACAGCTGGCGAATTGCTTCGATGTTTTCCCGCATCGCAGTGAGCGGCTTGCGGCGATCGGCCCCGACTCGACCGGCGATGGGTTCCCACCAGGCACCGAGCCCGAGCATCACGCGGCTCTCGCCCTCGGGGGTAAGGCCGGCGAGTTCCCACATCGTGCTCCAGGTGGCGGCGATCACCGCTGGGTTGCGGGTGTAGATGGGAAGCACCCCGGAACCAATGCGGATTCGGCTGGTCGCGGTGAGTAGGGCACTCATCATCACCACACAGTCGCGGGCGAGGCGCGTATCGGCCTGCCAGATCTCGGAGAACCCTTTCTCCTCCGCGTACTTTGCGATTTCGATCTCGTAGCTGATGTCGTGCTTGTCTTGGAGATAAAGTGCCATACGTTGTGCCATGAACCCGCATCCTATGTTCAGTTGTCTGACTGGTCTACATCTGTGTTTAGCAAGACCAGCGTTGTTTGCCAGTGACAAACAGACCACGCTATGGTCCGCAATTGTCTGACGCAGAGGGAACGATGCAGCAAGCTCAATTACTTGATCTCTATCGTGATATGTGGCTGATCAGAGCATTCGAACAAGGACTCGAACGGGAGTTCGAACAAGGGAATGTTCCGGGCATGCTCCACACCGGGCTGGGCCAGGAAGCCTTTCAGGCCGCGTTGGCGAGCCAGCTTGAGGCCACCGACTGCTTCTTTCCTGATCACCGCTGCCACGGAATTAATGTCCTTGCCCAGCAGCGTCACAAGGGCGACGGTGAGCGCATCATGGCCGAGCTCTTCGGTAAGGCCACCGGCGTGTGCAGTGGGAAGGGTGGAAGTTTGCACTCGGCCGACCCGAGCGTCGGCAACTACGGCGACAACGCGGTGGAAGGTTCCTATATGGCCACGGTGCTCGGGGTTGGGTTGGCTTCGAAGATGCGAGGTGAGACCAAGGTGGCATGCGCCATTATCGGTGATGGCACTGTCGGTCGCGGAGAGTTCCACGAGAGCCTAAACATGGCCGCCATCTGGGACCTCCCTGTGCTCTACGCCTGTGTGAACAACGGCTATGCCATCTCTATGCCCGTTGGGGAGGGCCACGCCTCGCCTGACATCATCGATCTGGCCTGCGGCTATGGCTTTCCCTGCGAACAAGTCGACGGCAACGACATCGTTGCCGCTCATGAAGCGATCGCGAGAGCAATCAGCCACATCCGCTCCGGCAAGGGTCCGTTCTTTCTCGAGTTCAAGACATGGCGATGGCAGGGGATCTTCGCCGGCGAGTTCCGTCCCGAAGCCGAAGTGAAGTATTGGCGCGAAGACCACGACCCCATTCTGATGGCCAACGACGTACTTGGTGCTATGGGTGTCAGCGAAGACCAGCGCTCAGCTATCGAGAGCGAGCAGGTTGCGATCATCGAAGAATGGATCACCTTCGCCAAGGAGAGCCCCAACCCCGATCTGGCCAAGGCCACCGCCAATGTCTACGTCGGATGGGAGGTCAAGGGTTCGTGAGCACTACGACCAAGAAGACGAGCTTCACCAAGGCACTGAACGATGCCCTGGACCAAGGCATGGACCGCTTCGATGAGATGTTCCTCATTGGTGAGGACATCGGTGAGATGGGCGGCGACTTCGGTGTCACCCGCAAGCTCTGGGCCAAGTACGGGGCCGAACGGGTGCGCGACACACCCTTGTCAGAAGCAGCCATTATCGGCACCTGCGTCGGAGCCTCGATGGTGGGGATGCGCCCTGTTGCCGAGATCATGTTTGCCGACTTCCTTGGCGAGTGTTACGACCAGATCGTCAACAATGCAGCAAAGTTGCACTACATGTTCGACGGCCAATTCAAGGCACCCTTAGTGATCCGAACTGCATGCGGGGGCGGATTCGGTGGCGGTCCCCATCACTCTCAGAGTGTGGAGGGCTGGTTTCTCAATGTTCCTGGAATCGTGATTGTCGCCCCCTCCAACCCCGCTGATGCGAAGGGGCTTCTGCTGGCGTCGATCGAATCGGACGACCCGGTTCTCTTTCTCGAGCACAAGGCCCTCTACCGCTCCCGCGGCGAGGTGCCCGTCGGCTACTACACCACCCCCCTCGGCTCTGCTGCCATCGCCCGCGAAGGAACCGACATCACCGTTGTCGCCACTATGCGAATGGTGCCGATGGCGCTGAGCGCAGCCGACGAACTCGAAGCTGATGGGATCTCGGTAGAGGTCGTTGATCTGCGAACGATCAGGCCCTATGACGCTGAGACGGTGCTCACCTCGGTCGCCAAGACCGGTCGCGCCGTCGTAGCCAACGAAGCACCGAAGATTGGGGGCCTGGGTGCCGAACTGAGTGCCCGGATCCACGAGGAGTGCTTCTCAGATCTTCAGGCCCCGGTGGGCCGCGTCGATGGCCTCGATGCTCCGATCCCATTCTCAGTGCCGCTCGAACACGAGATTCTGCCTGGCGAGGCCGACGTTAAAGCCGCGATAAGAACGACCATGGAGGCAAGCCGGTGAGTTGCGATGTGATACTTCCCAAGTGGGGATTGACCATGGAGGACGGAACCCTCGTCGCCTGGCATGTCAACGAGGGTGACACCGTAGTCAAGGGCGAGTTGATCGCCGAGGTTGAAACCGAAAAGGTGGAGAACGAAATGGAGGCTCCATGCGCCGGCATCGTCGCCCGGATCCTCGTGCAGGAGGACGACACCGTCGATGTCGGGACTGTCCTCGCGATCATCGCGTCCGATGAGGCCGAGGCAGCTCAAATTCGGGGAGCCTGACAATGGGCGACCAGGTCGACGGGGAGGCCGCCACGGTCAGCGAGATACCGCATCGCCTCACCCGGCTTCAACGAGCGATGGTGAAAACTATGGGGAACGCAGTCTCCACCGCCGCGTTGAGTCAGGTCACCCGAGAGGTCGAGATGTCCTCGGTGATCAAAGACCGTGAAACACGATCGCCTCGACCCTCGATCAACACCTACATCATGGCTGCGGTGGCGAGCCGACTCGGATCGCATCCGATGCTCAATGGTCGGCTTGAGGGCCGCGAGGTCATGGTGCCCGATCAGGTCAACCTCGGAATAGCGGTCTCGGTTGCCGAAGGCCTGGTTGTTCCCATCGTCCGGGGCGCCGACCGCTTGTCGTTTACCGCTCTCGGCGAGGCGCTGGCCGTTGCCGCGGGCAAGGCCCGAGATAACGAGCTCACATTCGACGACATTGAAGGCGGAACCTTTACTGTCTCGAATCTAGGGATGTTCGGGATCGACGGAGGATTCGCTATTCCTCCTCCGCCCCAGGGTGCGATTCTCCTCGTCGGCCGCGTGCGCGAACGGTTCGTTCCCGACGACAAGGGCGAGCCGATGCTGGGCTCTCTGTGCTGGTTCGGCCTCACGTTTGATCATCGATTTATCGATGGATCCACAGCGTCCGCACTTCTTCTTGACATCGATGCTGCGTTGGGAGACGCAGCATTACTGACCGACAACATAGGGAGTCCCGGATGACCCGCTTCGCAGATCAAACCGTGATCGTTACTGGAGCTTCGCGTGGCATCGGCGCAGCCACTGCCAAAGCATTCGCGGCCGAAGGAGCTCGGGTTGCAATCAACTATCGCAGTGATGAATCAGGTGCCCAAGCCACGCATGACGCCATCGTTGCCGATGGTGGTGTGGCCAAGATCTTTCAGGCCGACGTTGGCTCTGTGGCCGACGTTGATGGGTTGGCCGAGGCGGTGCGGGACTCGTT
>JAACCU010000176.1 GCA_009937405.1 Actinomycetota bacterium | reverse complement strand
GTCGTGCTTGGCACGGCCGTGGGTGCGGCTGTCGTGCTTGGCACGGCCGTGGGTGCGGCTGTCGTGCTTGGCACGGCCGTGGGTGCGACCGTCGTGGTATAAGAAGAACCTTGGGCCGAGGCTGGCGGTGCGCCGATTGTCTCAACGACTGGAAGGATAATAGCTGCGGCTGCAGCACCGACACCGAGTTTCTTGATCAGCTCACGGCGTCCGAGGTGTCCCGGGGGCGTGACGTTCAGCACAATAAGGTCGGCATCGGCCAACTCATCGAGGGCCAACCAGACAGCATCGTCGGAAGCGGGTCCGAGGCCAGCGGCGTCGAGCGCCTGTCGCATCGAGTCGACATCGTGCTCGCCATCGCAGAGTTGGAACACGAGGGCTGCGCTGCGGTTGAGCGCGCTTGCCTCGTTGCGGTCGGGATGGAAGACGAGCAACTCGTCGTGGACCTCTTGGACGGTTAGCCCGTCGCGTTGGTTTGCAGTGATTGGGTGATTCTCCGAAACGCTTCTGATGCTGAGAGTGAATCGTAACACCCTTGCCGCCGTTTGCGAAAGCCAACGCCGAGGAGTTTGTCGAGGGCATCGCTCGTTACATTGGCCCCATGACGACCTGGATACCCCGCTTTGTGTCGGCGCAGCCGGACACGCCGTGGTTCGTCTGGCAAACGCACGTCTACCTGCAGAACTTCGTCGACCTCGGCATAGCCGGCGAGCGGATCACTGTCCTGTTCTCTGTCGAGCCCGGAAGCGAGACGACGCCTGAGCTCGTCGCGCTACAGAAACAATTCCCGATCGTCGACATTCGGGTCTTTGTCGACGAACGCGACGAACGCGGGCGCAAGTACGAACCCTCGATCCAGCCTCATCTCATCGAGCAATGGTTGCGGGCCGCTCCGGAACACATCGGTGAGATTACGATGTTTCACGACTCCGACATCGTGCTGCGATGGCTTCCGGACTTCGAGGCGATTCGGCGCGAGCACCCGAACGCATGCCTGCTGAGCGATGCTGACCGCTATATCGGCTACGACTATCTGCACACCGTGTGCGAGAAGATTCGTGAGGAACGACCCGACGTAGCGGAGGACGACCTCATTGAGCGGATGTGTGCAGTCGTCGGGATCGAACGTGCGGTCGTGCACGGCCACCAGGGCGTCTCCGGAGGCGCCCAATACCTTCTCGCGGGTCTCGGCCCCGACTATTGGGCCAAGGTCTACGCCGATTCGCTTGCGCTCCGTGAACTGTTCGATGATTACGCCGCTGAACTGCAACTCGAACACGAGTCGGGTCACTACCTGCAGGTCTGGACCGCTGGCATGTGGGCGTACCTTTGGAATCTGTGGGCCGGTGGCCACAAGACGGTGGTCCATCCGGAACTCAATTTCTTATTCGGTGTAGCGGACCTCGATGACACCTCCCCATTCCTGCATATGGCCGGAAAAACTCAGCCACACGAGTCCGGCCGTTTCGACAAGGTGGACTGGCACGGCTTCAACCCGATCGAGGCGGTCAAGGTCCAGCCCTATGTGTTTGATCATCACGATGAAGGCTCGGTTGCTGACGCGTACGGGCAGGCGATCCGCACCGCTGCGGGGGTGGCCGATCGCGGGCGATGCCCTTTGAGGCCAGCCCGTCACTGGCGGATTCTTAGCTGGTGTCTCGACCGCGAAGAGTTGTGGGACGTCGAGCGCCTGCACTTTGGCTTTGACGAGGACGTCGAGATCCTCGAGCACCACTCTTCGGGTTCGGCAGGGTCGGGGTACGAGGCCGAACACGCTTTCGACGAGAACCCTCAGTTCTGGGGCGGCCGCGCCGAGCGGCGTCCAGGTACGCGGCCCGAGATGTATCTGGGTGTCAAACTTGATCGGATGGCGACACCGTCGATCATCACGCTAAATCCGGCGCCGACCAAACATCGCTCTCGCATGGTCCTTGTGCAATGCAGTGATGATGGGGCCGACTGGTGCTCGGTGTTCGCGGCGCCGTTGTCAGCCGATGACGGCACCCAAATGATCCTCTACCGGTCCGCGCAGACTGTGAGGGCGCATGCTTGGCGGCTTGTCGCCGACACGACTCGCCACGACTTCGCCTGGGACGTGTCGCGGCTGCGCTTCCTCGTGGACGGCAGTGAACAGAAATCCCAGCTGTCCGCGTCAGGCGATGCCGGTCCGGGATTTGGCGTCGACAACGTCAAGGCGACTGACGGCGCGTGGGGAGGTCGCTGCGACGAGCAGGGGCAATTTTACATTACGGCATCTGATCCGGCGGGATTGCCACTCGATCGCATCGTGCTCGAGCAGGGACACGACCACTGGGCTCCAGCCGTGATGCTTGAAAGGAGTGGCGACGGCCAGCAGTGGCACTCGGTCCGCCGATTCGACGAACTGGCTCCCGGTCGCAACGAGCTCTTTCTGTACGAACAGCCGCCAGCGTGGAAGCAACCTCGTACCGCGCCCACTGCGGAGGCCCAGGACGCGGTCGCAGAGTCTTTGACTGACCCGTTTGCCGACCGTCGCGTCCTCGTGACCATCGCCGCCTACCGAGACCCCGATGTCGCGAACACGGTGGCGAGCGCCCTGGCCCAGGCGGCGTACCCAGAGCATGTGCGGTTCGCTATCTGTCACCAGTTCGACCAGCAGACGCAGAGCGTGCTCGACCAGTGGAACGACGATCCACGCTTTTCGATCGACGCGGTGCCCCACGAGCAGTCGGAGGGATGTTGCTGGGCGCGACATCGGACTTTCGAGCAATACGACGACGAGCCGTACCTTCTTCAAGTCGATGCACACACCCGCTTTGCCGCCCGCTGGGACGTCCGCTTTATCGAGATGCTTGAGTCGACCAACGCCGACTTGCCACTGCTGACTACCTATCCGCCGAGCTTCTCGATCTCTTCAGCGGGTGAGATCGAGTATGACCTCAAGGTAGGCGTGCAGTCGCTCTATATCGAACAACTACGAGACAATCTCACCACGTTCCAGAAGACCGAAGTCGTGCGTGACCTCTCGGCACCCGGTCCGTCACCGACGATTGCTGCCGGCCAGATATTTACTAGGGGCCGCTTCTGTCGTGACGTGCCCTACGATCCGCAGCTGTACTTCGGTGGCGAGGAGATCAACCTGGCCGCCCGGGCGTACACGAATGGGTACGACCTCTTCTACCCCAATGAAAATCTGATCTGGCATCTCTACGGCCACGACCAGCCCAAGCATTGGGAAGACCACGATGATCACACTGACCGGGATCATCAGGCGGTTGATCGTCTCCGCACCCTCTTTCAAGGAGACCAGCGTGCGCTCGGTCGGTACGGGCTCGGCTCGGTTCGTCCACTGGCATCATTTGAGCGCCATGCCGGTATCCGACTGCGTCAGTCGTTACGTGACGACGACACTCTGACGATCGAGATCGACCAGGCGGTCGTCGAATCTCGCGACGACTATGACGCGTTCGTGGTTGTGCTGCTCGACGCGCACGGCAACGAGATCACGCGGCGAGAGATCCGTGATCCCGCCGTGCTCAATGGGTCGCGGTCGGTGGTGAAGATGCGAGATTTCGGCGACGATCTTCAGCGAGCGGTCGAGTATCTTGTCGTGCCGACGCAGCGAAACGGCACCATCGGCGAGGTAGTCCTCCGGTCGATCTGACTCCTCGGTAAGGTCGCAACATGGAAACGACTACCGACCGGCCCATCCTGGTTACCGGGGCCGGTGGCTTCATCGGTGGCCACCTCGTTGCCCGACTGCTCGACGAGAACCACCGGGTGCGCGCGGTCGACATCAAGCCGGTCGAGCGTTGGTATCAGCGCCACCCGGGGGCCGAGAACATGGTGGCCGATCTTCGACTTCGCGAAGCCTGCGAGCACGCCGTGTCCGGTGTCGGCGCCGTCTACAACCTGGCGAGTGACATGGGCGGCATGGGCTTTATTGAAGGCAATAAGTGGGAGTGCATGATTAACGTGCTGATCGACACCCACCTGCTCGAGGCGCTGCGCGGCCGCGAGGTGGACGCGTATTTCTACGCATCGACCGCTTGCGTCTACCCGGCCGGGTTGCAGGACGACCCGGAGGTGCGCGCATTACGCGAAGCGGAGGCTTACCCGGCTGACCCCGAGGACGGCTATGGATGGGAGAAGCTGTTCGGCGAGCGCCTGTGTCTCAATCATCGCGCCGACTTTGGCACGCCGATCCGCATCGGCCGATACCACAACGTCTACGGGCCACAGGGCACATGGCAGGGTGGTCGTGAAAAGGCTCCCGCCGCCATCTGTCGAAAGGTCGCCGAGGCCGTGGTTTCGGGCCGCCACGAGATCGAGATCTGGGGCGATGGCGAGCAGACGCGCAGCTTCATGTTCATCGATGACGGCATCGAGGGCACCCGCCGACTTGCCGACAGCACGGTCGAGACCCCGCTCAACATCGGCAGCTCGGAGATGGTGACGATCAACCAACTTGTTGACATCGTGTCGTCGATCGCCGGCGTAGATCTCGAACGACGCCACGACTTGTCGGCGCCGCAAGGGGTCCGAGGGCGCAACAGCGACAACACTCTGATCGAAGCTGAGCTTGGGTGGTATCCATCGATCGCTCTGCGCGATGGGCTTGAGCAGACCTACGAGTGGATCCACCGCCAAGTAGTCGCGAGTCGGGCCTAGCGAGGCCCGCTACTTCCAGAGCGGTTCTCGCTGAATTTCCTGCCACAGCGCTTCGGCAGTCTCGACGGGAAAATGTTGGAGCCGAATGTGGCTTGCGCTCGTGGCGCGCAGTCGCGACATCATCTCGTCGATCGCGATCGATGGAGAGAGAACCAGCGAGAAGTCGGCGAGCTGTTCGTGCCGGTCGAACATGAGACCGACCGATACATCGTCGGCGATGTCCCATCGAATCTCGTTCCGTCGCGCCACCCGGCTGGCGGCCTCGGCTGGGTTGAGAAAGAACCCGGACCCGGAGACGAACGTGTTGCCGAGATGGCGGTCGAGTTCCGATAGGTCCTCGATGATGCGACCCGCTCCCACCCAGTTCTGAGCGACCAAGTCGGATCGCAAGGCGTCGTCCCACACCCAGGCTCCCGAGTAGCCGATCTCGTCCTTGTTGTGAACAAACTGTTGGAACGGTGTCACCTTGATCATGCTGCTCAGGTTCGTGCGAAAGAAGGCGTCGTAGTCACCCCCCAGGACATCGAGCGCATGGACGGTCTTGCTCAGAATTCCCGGCACACCTGGTCGCCGGTGACGCTTAGGTACCAGCGCCCGATAGTTCGTGTCGGGGTCCTGGATCACGTTGTCGCCGAGATGTACGAATGCCTGGCGCGACATCCCGCTCTCGATGAGCAGGAAGACATCGAGGTCTGGACACGCAGCGTTGGTGTGCTCGATCAGGTCAGTCCAATACGACTGGATGTAGTGGCGGTACACGGGTTGGTGGTCCGCGGCGATGACGAGCACCGCCGTTCGACGGCTCACGGGTCGAGCCGGTCGAGTATCGGATACCCGAGTCTCACGAAATCCTGCCGATAGAGCTTGTTCACGATCTGGAGGGTAGTGGGAGTGAAAAAGTCCATGAGCGGGTGCACAGGTGTCCTGCCCCCGAGGTGGTTCTCGACGCCCCAACGGTCGAATAGCTTGTCGAGAGCGTCGGGAAGTTTCTCAAAGGCCACGACCTCGATCGACTCGTCGGGCCGATTGTCAGACGACCGGAGGTAGTGGTGCTGTGGCCGCAGATGGATGAGCAGGTTGGCGTCGGCCCTGTCGGCGCCGACGATGAGCTCGTTCCAGTTCTCGTCGATGCCCGGGGGGATGGCCGCCACGAACTCGTCGAAGGTCTCGAACGCACTGAGGAATACATCGGGAGTGCTCTGCTTGATGGCCCGCCGCCACAGATGGTCGGAGATCAGCCGTTGGTACGGATCACGAACAATCGCGAACCGGGCGAACCCGTCGAACTCATCACCGGTCAGTTCCGCGAATTCGGTCGCGGTCAGATGTTGGTACTCATACCAACGACCGCCGCGCTGTACTTCACCAATCCATGACTCTGGACCCCAGACCAGGTCGTCGAGTTGGTTGAACAGTTGCTCGACAGCCGTACCGGCCGTTTTGGGTATATGGAGGTGAACGAGGCGATGACGCCGATAAACGGGCACAGTGGACGCCGATGTTACCGTGCCGCCTTGGCGGGGCAGCGACTGATACCTTGCCCCTTGCGATGAAGCCGGTCTTTATTCACGTCAGTAAGAATGGTGGAACCAGCGTGGTGCGAAGCGCTGGTTCCCACATCGTGTCGGCCGGACACCGCACGGCGGCGAGCTGGATCACCGAGCACGGACGAAGTGGACCACTGTTCGCCGTCGTGCGAGATCCTTACGACCGGGTGGTGTCGGAGTATGCGTATCGGCGACGCCGTCTCCACAGCGGCGAACGTAATGCCCACTTGCCGAGCGCCGAAGCTCCATTCGATCGGTGGGTGATGTCGACGTTTCTTGGCGGGCAGTACCGCACGCAGGAGTTCTTCGATCGCACGGGGGCGCCCAGCACGGGGACGCCCTACGAGACTGCAAACATGGTCGATGGCAACCTGATCTGGTTCGTGCCCCAGACCAAGTGGCTTTGCGACGACAACAAGCAACTACTCGTCGACACGGTGCTCCGGTTTGAGAAGCTCGACGAAGATTGGGCGCAGTTCTCGCATGCTCATGGTTTCGAGTGTCCGCTCATGCACACGAACGCGTCGCCCCGCTCGGCCGAACTTCGTGCCGAACTCGATCCCAGGGTCAAGGGCATCATCTATCACCACTATCGCGACGACTTTGAGGTGTTCGGCTACCCGCCATAAGTGCTCAGCGCCGGCGCCCGCCTATACCAGCGATGAGCAAACCGAGCTTTGCCCGCGCCCATTTGATACTTCGACTTTTAAAAAGTTCTCATATAGAGAAATTCACTACAAACGTGAAGATATGAACGATCAAGCTTGGCTAGCTTCGTGCAGTTCTTTTAAAGCGTCGAATGTCATTATGGCGGCTATTTCTCCAGTTTCATCCAGTATCTCATAGATTGGTTTATCGTTTGAATAAGGTCTCAGGCTAAAGAGAACAACTACATCTTCTTCGCCTCCGCCTTCCGTGTGTGGTTCATCAGTTGCAACGCCTGCGGTATAGGTTCCGGGGTAACGAACCTCTGTTAAATTACCTTCCAAATCATATATATGAAGCTCGCCTTTAACCACAAAAGTATTAAAGTCGGAAGTGTGTCTATGGTTTACGATTTTCTGATTTGCAGCGAACTTGAAAAGAATGTCAACTATGATGGCTTCATCATCAATATGTAATATTGAACAGCCTAAATGGTCAGCAGGATTGCCGTCAGGCCCAGGTAATGGTTGCCAGTTAATTTTTGTTTCGTCAAAGTTCTGAATATTAGGCATTATATCTCTCTCCTAAAGGGGCTTTGGCTAACGCAAGCTAGCCAAAGTTTCTTCTTCGATCAAGAAGAGTTTTCTCCCATGAAGTAATGAATTATCAAGACATGAAGACCGAGAGCGGGTCGTCGCTCACTTCGACGGATGCTTCGGAGCGTTTGACGAGCCACGACCATACGTTGAGCTTCGGTCGGTCCTTCGTAGATGCGCGACCTCCGTATCCGCTGCGACATCAGAAACAACGGCAGTCTTGGGTCATGCCCATCGCCCCGAAGCTCTGCATTGCCTTGTCGGTGACGTCTCCCGCCATCTCGGTTGCAAACACCTTGATCATCGAACCTGCAATGAGTGCTCAGCGTCGGCGTCCGCTGACCCAGTCCTTGGCGACGCGCAATGGAGCGGTCACCCGCCACGATGTCGATCCCTGCATGGCCTCAACTCGGTTGGCCAGTGCATCTCGATGGCGCCGTACCCGGCCGAGCAGTTCGAGAGGTGTCTGAGCCAGTCGGCCGTCGCTTGCGTCCGGTTCGTCGGCACCAGGGTGCGTGGCGGCCAGCCGGGCAGGAGATCGTTTCGACTGTTGCGGCGGACCGAATGATCCGAGCGCATCATCGCTGAGGTACCAGTGCCCGTTCGCCGCATACCGTTCGAGCTTCTCAGCCAGGTTCGCAGTCCAGCTGTGGTGTACGACCCAGGGGTCCACGGGGCGAGTTCTCGCTCCGCAGAAGCGATGGCCGTTGGCGAACTGGTCCTGGTCAAGCAGGACGACTTCCAGTCCGCGGTGGGCGTGAGCGGCGAGCAGTACGTTCAACGGCTCCTGTTGACTGCGGTAGTAGCCGACCATGTCGTGGCGGCGGTATACCTCGGCCCAAAACTCGCGGACCCGATCTGTGTTGGCGAAGTAGAGGAAACCGCTATTGGCATACAACGGCTGAAAACGCGGATTGGGGCCGTCGTACATCGCCTGGATGTCGGCACCGTCGGCTCCTTGAGCGGCGAGAACCGGTAGAGGGTCCTGGCGCCAAATCACGTCGACATCTTGGAAGAGGATCTCGAGATCAAACTGAAGCACCCGATGTATTACCCAGTTCTGGTGGTACATGTACTTCGTCCACGCACCATCGCCGTAGCTGCCCGACTCGGTCATTGCCTGCAACAGGGTCGACTGTTCGTCGAAATAGGCGACGAAGCCGAGCGACTTGGTCCGCTCGAACGCGGCACGGTCGGTGGGGAACACGAGAGTGCGGTGGCGCACGTCGATACCGGACCGATCGCACGAGGCCACCCAGTTCTCGAAGAGCAACGCGAAGCGATCGTCGAACGTCATGACGATCATGGCGCCGCCCGACACGTCTAGCCGAGACGTCAAGCCTTCGACGGCCGTCGCGCACCGGGTGTCGTCTTCTGCCTGCATCGAGGTGATCCGCAGTGCGGTCTCGATCACTTGGGGGGGCACGTCAAGGCGTTCGCGGCGATGGAACCGAATTGGTGCCCATTGGCCCCCGGGCTGCATCTCGCTCATGATTGCATTCTCGCATGGATATCTCGCGTTCTCTGACGTTTCCGTCGCGCCGGAACGGTCGAGTACCGTCGTTCGGTCGGTAGGCGACTGCTGGATCGCGAGACCTCCAGAATCGACGAGCAGCATTGGTAACCGATGGGTACGAAGACCCTTCGAATTTCGGGCAACTAGCCGCTATGGCCAGGAGAGCCAACAGAGCCGGATCAGGCTCATAACCCGAAGGTCGCAGGTTCAAATCCTGCCCCCGCCACCAATTCCCCTGGTCAGAGGCGTGTACTTCGGTGCGACCCCGGACAACGCCATTTGGTTTGCAAGCACGGAGCCGGGCCATGGGTTACGTTCGCCACACCTACCCAGCAGAATGGAATCCTCTAATGAACGAAGAGACATGGATCAAGCTTGGCGACCAGACCTCGGGCAATCTGCGAAGCTCGCAGCAAACCTACATGTTCGCCGTGACCGCCCTCACCGCAGTGATCGTGTTCGGGTCCAACCCTGACGCGACCTTCCTACTCACGGTCGCTTCTATTGGCACAGGGCTCTTCGGTCTGCTCACGTTCGAGAACTCTCAGCAAGGCTTTATGGCGCTCATGAAGGGCATGCCAGACTCAATGGCTGGCACTGAGATGGGTGCAGCCTTCAAGCGCACCCCGTTCATGGTCTTCCGTCTCGCCAACGCCATCCTCGTCTCACTGATCGCCATTGCGCAGATCATCCAGGTGAACTGAGACGTGTTCCGATCAGGCGGGGAGCGAGGTAACACCTCGTCTCGTTCCTCGCCGTCACCGGGTTCGGCGCCCGTGAGCGGGCGAAGGTCAGCCGACGTCGGCCATGCGCTTGGCGACCTGAGTCTGCATGTCGTTGATCGGCCGGATGGTTGCCGATCCTGACGTCATGATCGGTGCCAGCCCGTCGACGAGAGCGGCGTAGTCGTCGGTCTCCACCACGAAGAAAAACTGATGTCCGGGGGGGTCGACCCAGGCACCGACCACGTTAATGCCGTGCTCGGCGAGACTTGGGAGCACCGAACCGAACGTCGACGTGACGGTCTCGGGAGCGTCGAATGGACAGGTCGTCTCGTCGTGGCCGTGCTGGATGTGAAAGAGCATGCGGCGCAGTGTACTGGGGCTTCGGATCTGAGGGGGAAGTGATCGGGGGCTGAGGGATAGCGGGCGGGGCACAGGGGCCCTGCGAGTCTGGCGGTTCTTGACGCCATCCAGAGTCGAGGACCCCTGTGATTGTTGACCCTATTCGCGTCTGTGAACTGCTGGTCGGTCTCGGGGAGGTGACCGTGCTTGGCGCGGTCGACGAACCCGACGGGCCGGTCCGTGTGCACGTCGAAACGCGTGCACCTCGCCCGACATGTCCAGGTTGTGGGTCGGCGGTGTGGGCCAAGGACCAGCGCAGCGTCGAGCTCGGCTGTGACTGGCACACGATCAACGACACCGTCCTCGCCTACGGAACCCCGCTCGTCGAGGACCCAGACCGCATCGGCGAGGTCGACGCGCTCGGCCTCGATGAGACGTTGTTCGCGCGGCTCGGCCGTTGGCGGACCCAGCACTGGTCGACCTCGATCGTCGATGTCCGCCGAGGTCAGCTCCTCGACGTGATCCTGGGACGGTCATCGACAGGGGCGTGCGAGTGGTTCGCCGAACGGGACCGGGCGTGGCTCGACGCGATCTGCTGGGCGACGTTGGACCTGTCGGGTCCGTGGCGGTTGGCGTTCACCACGATGCTGCCCAGCGCCACTCAGGTCGCCGATCCGTTCCATCTCGTGAAGCTCGCCAACCAGCGACTCGACGACGTTCGTCGACGAGTACAGAACGAGACGCTCGGTCATTCCGGTCGACTTCGTCACCCGCCTCGGCGCCGACCTTCAAGACGAGTCCTGTCTGCCCGAGGTTCGCCAACTCGGCCGCACGATCACGAAGTGGCGCTCAGAGATCTCGGCCTGGCATCGCGCTCACGTATCCAACGGCCCGACCGAAGCAGCGAACAACCTCATCAAGGTCGTCAAGCGAATCGCGTTCGGGTTCACCAGCTTCCGCAACTACCGCATCCGCGCCCTGCTCTACGCCGGCAAACCCAACTGGAAGCTGCGCGCCACCGTCACCCCGACTTCCCCGTGAAATCCGAAGCGCCGGTGAACCCTCCCCGACTGTTACGAACCCGTTCTCTGATGTGTCGGCAGGCACGTATTACACCGATCCGGTGCGGTGGGCGTTCGAGAATGGCATCACAACTGGCACGTCACTGACGACGTTTGATCCCAACCAGGCGGTCACCCGAGTCCAGTTCGCAGCGTTCTTGTCCCGTTACGACAATCTCAACTTGAACTGAGCAGAGGGGAGACCTGCTTTTTGTGCGGGTTTGCCGTGCCTGGAGTTGAAGGTCGTTTCGTTTAGAACCTGTCGCCGTTTCCGCAGGTTTTGGTTGTCGTTGCAAGCAGGGCTGACTTCGGTGCCCCGCCACTCAATGAAAAGGCACGGAAACTCAACAGTTTCCGGGGCTTTTGCGTTGTGCGACGTAGAGCTCGACATTCGCTGAGGCAACAAGCAGGAAATATCTGAACGTTGATAAACGTCGACGTTGAAGGTGTTGAGAATGACAGTGCGAGTCTGGTTGTCCGCGAACCCTCTCAGTGTGTACGGCTAACGAAGGACGTGCCACGTCCGACGTGGTGAGACTTTGCAGGGGATCGCGCAGAGTGTGGCTGCTGCTGAGCAGAGCAGCTCGAGATCAGACGTGCCGCTCCCCGCTATCTCATGCGGGTGGGCGTTGCCTCACCTGATCCCCACGGTCCCTCGGGAGCGAGCTCGCCTCGCCAACCTCTTGTCGATGATCCGTTTAAGCAGCTCCACGACAGTATGTGGACGACGTTTCTGGGCGGTCAGATGGTGGGCGAGTAGCCTCCT
>JAACCU010000175.1 GCA_009937405.1 Actinomycetota bacterium | reverse complement strand
CTCCTCGTGGAGATTTTCCGCTACTTCGCCGGGGTGGGCCACGAGTTGAAGGGGCAGACCACACCGCTCGGCCGCAATGTCATCGGGTTCACGACGCTGCATCCCCATGGCGTCGTGGCCGGGATTGTCCCCTGGAACGTGCCGCTGATGATGATGGGCTACAAGGTGGCCGCTCCGGTCGTCGCCGGGAACGCCTCGCTCATCAAGGTCCCCGAACAGGCCACATTCACCCTGATCCGGGTTCTGCAGATTCTTCACGACGTGCTGCCCACGGACCTCGTCCACTTTGTGACCGGCACCGGTGAGGTCACCGGTGCCGCGCTCGTGGCCGATCGCAATGTCGCCAAAGTCAGCTTCACCGGTAGCGTCGAGACCGGGCGTTCGGTCTATGAGGCAAGCGCCAAACTAATCCGGCCTGTCACTCTCGAACTCGGCGGTAAGAGCCCGATGATCGTGCTCGCCGATTGCAACCTCGACAAGGCTGTCAATGGGATTGTCCAATCAATGCGGTTCACCCGAGGCGGCCAGTCGTGCACCGCCGCCAGCCGGGTGTTCGTCCCCGTCGGCCAGATGGCGGATGTCCGAAGCCGACTCGCTCGACAACTCGACGAGGTCCTGATCGGCGATGCCATCGACCCGGCCACGCAGTGCGGCCCCTTGATCTCCGCCGTGCAGCGAGACCGAGTCAACGCCTACCTCGCCCACGCCGAAGCCGACGGTCTCGACGTGGACACCTATGGCCGCGTCGCCAACGACATCGATTGGGATGCTGGCTACTACGTGCGACCCCACGCGATCTTCGACCCACCGGTCGAACATCCGGTAGCGACCGAAGAGATCTTCGGACCCGTTGTTTGTGTGTTCGGCTACGATGACGTCAACGAGGCATTGAACCAGGCCAACGCCAGCGATTTCGGCCTCTCAGCGAGTGTCTGGGGCCGTGACATCACGACCTGTATGCAGCTTGCCTCGAAGCTCGAGGCAGGAATCGTACAGATCAACCAGAACGCAATTATGGTGCCGGGCATCGCGTACGGGGGCATCCGCAATAGTGGGCTCGGCAAGGAAGGCTCGCTCGAAGCAATGCTCGAATCCTACACCTACGCCAAAACCAATATCTTGAACTACGACGACGAGGAAACGACATGAAGGCCAAGGTCCGAGCTCTGGTGATCGACAATCTCGGGATCGATCCCGACATCGCCGACGACACCCCGCTGTTCTCTACCGGCCTGCTCGACAGTCTGAGCGCGGTCTCGTTGTTGTTCTCACTCAACGACGATCTCGGCTTGTCATTGTCTCCCCTGGACGTCGCTCTCGACGACTTCGACACCATCGATCTGATCACCACGACGGTCGAGAAGTTCAGCTGACGGTCCCGAGCGTGCAAGCAGCCCCGGCGCCGAAGACCATCGCGCGATACGTCCTCGGCGCAACAATCGCGGATGGGGAACGGCCCTGTGTCCTCGGACCAACGCCACTCAGCCGCAGCAACCTTCGACGGCGGGTGGCGGAACGCGCCTCGGAGTTCCTCGATGCAGGCATGCAAACCGATGAGTTCGTGGTGGTCCTGTGCGGCCGCGGCGAACGCTTCTGGATCGACCTTCTCGCCCTGTGGGTCATCGGGGCAAAGCCGGTGTGCCTCGAACCCGAAGTGGCCGATGACCACGCCGCCAACGTGGTCGATCTCACTAGCCCTCGCTTCATCTGTGCCGTAGGCGACGAGCTTCCAGCATCACTCGCCGCGCTCGACTCACTCGACGACTCCGATCGGATGGGCTCGCCATCGGCCACCCTTCGAGACCTGCCTTGGGTGACTGCCGACCATCAGCCGGAACTGGCCGGCCTGATCTTCACATCGGGCACAACCGGGCTTCCCAAGGGTGTCCCGCTTTCCCACGAGCAACTCGTGATGAACGCCCTTGCCACCCGGGATCGCCTCCGTCTCCGCCGAGACGACCGCCTCATGATCGCAACACCGTTCCGATTCATCAGCTCGATAAGTCACTTCATCGTGACACTGATGTGCGGCGCTGCGTTCCACGGTGTCGAAACCACCCTGATGCCGAAGGACCTTGTCGACGAGCTCGCCGCAGCCCGGATCACGGCTTTCGGCGGATCGCCGTTCCACTGCCAGTTCATCGCCATGGCCGGCACGGAGCGGCTCCCCGATCTCCGCTGGTTGATGTCGTCGGGCGATCATCTTCCCTCATCGATGATCGATCAGCTGCTTTCCGCATTCCCTGACCTCGAATTGCACGTGGTCTACGGCATGGCTGAGATGGGCGGGCGCATATGCAGCCTTCCCCCGGACGATGTCGAACGCAAGAAGGGAAGCGTCGGTCTGCCGATTTCAGGAATCGAACTTGACGTCTATGGCGAGGACGGCGAACCCGCCCCAGCCGGAGAGATCGGCGAACTCCACGTCGATGGACCCTTCCGCTTCACGGGCTATCTCTCCAACCCCTCTGCCAACGAGGCCGTTCTCGGCGACCATGGCTTCCACACCGGCGACAAGGGGTACCGCGACGACGACGGGTTCATCTTCCTCGCTGGTCGCTCAGACTCCGTATTCAAGCGCTCCGGGCTGAAGGTCTCATCGCAGGTGATCACCGATGCGTTGAAGGACCTGCCAGAGATCGGTGATGCTTTTGTGCGCCCCGAGCCCGACTCGATGGAAGGCCACGTCCCTGTCGCCTATCTCGTCACATGGGCGCCGTTCGACCGCACCGAAGTCGTGCGTCGGCTTCGGGACGTGCTGGCCAGCAACCACATCCCGAAGAGGTTCGTCGAGGTTCCGTCCATCCCCCGGACCGGCTCAGGGAAGGTCGATCGCCGGGCGCTGAACGCGGTGATCGACGCAGTCGAGTCATGATCGAGAACGACGAGACACGCTCAACCCGCTGGCAGTTCGCCGCGGCGTATCTCTTCTGGCTGTGCTTGTTCTTCGGGATAATCATCTCCGTCTGGCTCTCTTCGGCCGAGCTGTCGACTTTTCGATACGCGGGGTTCTGAGGGCCATGTCGGGGTTCCTTCTCAACCGGCGAGCATTTCTCGCCGCCGCGGTCACAGCGTTGATCGTCGCGACCGCCGTCAACCTGAGCATCGGCGCCGCATTTGACGCCAAAGAGTTGGAGGACTGGGATGAGCTCTCGTTCCTAGCCCACGAGCGCGACGACCACGGGCGTCTCGTCGCCGAGGTCATCAGCATTCGTGCCACCGACGCGCCATCCGCAGGACGGCTGCTCATCGTCGGCGGCTCCACCGTTCGCGAAGGCCTGCTTCCGGACCCTGTCATTCAGGCAGCTCTCGATGAGGCCCTGATCACCGATGCGCCGAGCATCCATACGCTCTATAGCTTCGACCAGTCGATGGCCGAGACCGCTCGGATCATCCTGGAGTTG
>JAACCU010000174.1 GCA_009937405.1 Actinomycetota bacterium | reverse complement strand
CGCGCGCCGGCTGGCGATCATGGATTACAGATCTGGGTCGGTGTTGGCAACGATCGCGACGCCGCTCGCCAGAATGTGGCCGCCGGCATGGAGGGCTTCTACAAGGTGCCGTTTGCCGCGTTCGAAAAGTACACGCCGTGGGGGACAGCGGCCGAGATTGCTGAATGGCTCGCCCCCTACGTGGATGCCGGCTGTCGCCACTTCAACCTCACTCCATGCGCTGATTCCGAAGAGGAAGCAATCGAGACGATCGCTGAGGTCCGGAGGCTTCTGCTCGCCGCCGAGTGACCGACTTTGACATTCCGATCCGGCTCGCCTGGTCTAGCCTCACGAATCGGTCCAGGATCCAGGAGTTGATGCGCCAATGACGGTTGCCTTCGAAGGATTTCATCTTGCCGAGGTCAACCTGGCCAAGGCTCGTCACGAGATGAACGACCCTCGTATGGCTGGGTTTGTGGACAACCTCGACAGGATTAACACCCTCGGCGACGAGTCTCCCGGTTGGGTGTGGCGCTATCAGGACGACAGTGGCGCGGCGATTGATACCCAGGTCTTCGATGACCCACTGATGTTCATCAACCTCACTGTGTGGGAATCGATGGAGGATCTTCGGGCCTTCACAGTCGAAGGCGAGCACGTGGGTTTTCTTCGGCGACGGCTTGAGTGGTTCGACCGGATTCCCGCTCTCCCGATGCTCACGATGTGGTGGATCCGGGCGGGCACACCGCCCACGCTTGATGACGTCGTAGAACGAGTCCACCATCTCCGCGACCATGGGCCGACGCCGTATGCGTTCACGTTCAAGGATCACTTCCCTCCGGAGGGTTGACCATGCTACTGCCGAGCGAGATCCAGTCTTTTATCCATGACACGACGCTCGATGACCTGCCCGACGACGTGGTTGCGATGGGCCGTCGTTGCCTCTTGGATCTGGTCGGGGTAGCTGCCAGCGGTTCTCAGACTGACTTGTCACGTCTGATTCGGGGGCACGCAGTCGATCACTTTGCCGCTGGTGGGGCAGGCGCATCCCTGCTCCTCGACGGACGAATCGTCAGCCCGTCAGGAGCAGCACTCGCCGGCGGTATGACGATCGATTCGCTCGATGCCCATGACGGCCATCGCCTGACCAAGGGTCATGCTGGTTGCGGCCTGCTCCCCGCGCTGCTCGCCTACACCGCGGCCGAAGGCTTGGCTGATGGCGGCGACTTCCTCACCACCCTCATCGTTGGGTATGAGGTGGCGATTCGCGCCGGCATCGTGCTCCATGAGACGGTGCCCGACTACCACACGTCTGGCGCCTGGATTGCCGTTGCCTGCGCGGCGATTGGTGCCCGAGTGCTGGGCCTTGACCCCGCCGTCACCGCCGAAGCTGTTGGCATCGCCGAGTACCACGGGCCCCGGAGCCAGATGATGCGGGTAATCGATCATCCGACAATGCTCAAAGACGGATCAGGGTGGGGGGCTATGGCTGGTGTTTCGGCCGCGTACCTTGCCCGCGATGGCTTCACCGGCGCGCCAGCCATCACGATGACGGCCCCTGAAGTTCACGATCGCTGGGCGGACCTCGGGTCGACCTGGTGGATTCTCGATCAGTACTTCAAGCCCCACCCGGTCTGCCGGTGGGCACAGCCCGCGGTGGAAGCAACACTTCAACTTCGCGCCGCCAACGATTTCGCCAGCTCTGATGTTGCGGGTATTACCGTCGAGACGTTCCACGAAGGAGCCCGGCTGATCACCCGACATCCGAAATCGACTGAGCAGGCGCAGTACTCGTTGCCGTTCCCGGTGGCTGTTGCCCTCCACGCCGGCCGATTAGGCCCGACGGAAATCGGTCCGACGATGTTGGCGGACCCCGCGGTCGCCAAACTGGCTGATCTCGTCGAGATCCGTGAGGACGATGACCACAACGCGGCCTTCCCCGGCAAGCGATGGGCTCGGGTCTGGATCGAGTTGACCGACGGTCGCCGCCTCGAGTCGCCCGACACCGAAGCCAGTGGTGACCCCCATCTTGCGTTGACCGATCAGCAGGTTCGTACGAAGTTCCACGACTACGCCGATCAGGTCCTTGGTGTTGAGCGCGCCGCCGCGATCGAGTCCGCGGTGGACGCCCTTGATTCTGGGTCGTGTCTCGCCGACCTCCTCGAGCTTGTACTGTCCGCACCATGACCCGCCGCAGCCGTCGCCGTTCCCTTCCAACTTCAGCTATCCCACAGTTGCCTTGGCGACAGGTCACGAACGCTCACGGCACCCTTGACGTTCTTCGCCCTGAGCAGGTCGACCAGATCCACGACGCGTCGATTCAGATACTCGAAACCTCAGGCATTGAACTCTGGTCGGCGGACGCTCGCCGCTTGTTTGAGGAGGCCGGGGCGATTGTCGACCATGACACCACGGTTGTGCGGGTCGGCGCGGATGTGATCGAACATGCGCTGTCCGCTGCTCCATCGTCGTTCACGCTCACTCCCCGCAACCCTGATCGGGCAGTCGAGTTGGGCGGCAACAATATTGTGTTCGGCCTCGTGGCAGGACCCCCGGCTGTGCATGACCGCATCAACGGCCGACGCCAGAGCAATATGGTGGACTACGAAAACTTCGTGCGGTTGGCTCAGTATTTCAACGCGATTCACATGTTGGGCAATCAGGTCTCAGCCCCGATGGAGCTTCCGGCGAACACCCGTCATCTCGATTGTTACCGCGCCAACATCACCTACTCGGATCTGGCCTACCACTACACCGCGATCGGACGAGGGCGTGCCCTTGACGGCATCAACATGCTTGCCATCTCGCGCGGGCTGACCCTGGAAGAAGTAGCGGACAGCCCGGGCGTACTCACAGTTGTCAATGTCAACAGCCCTCGCCGTATGGACGGCGAAATGGCCGATGGGCTGATCGCTATGGCGGAGCACGGCCAGCCGGTCTCGGTCACGCCATTCACCCTCATGGGGGCAATGACACCGGCCACGCTGGCCGGAGCCCTCGTCCAGGCCAATGCCGAGGCACTTTTTGGCATTGTGCTGACCCAGTTGGCGAAGCCAGGCGCACCCGTGGTCTATGGCTCATTCACATCCAACGTCGACATGCGGTCTGGGGCGCCGGCATTTGGCACACCCGAGAACTCCAAGGCCAACGTTGCCGCTGGACAGTTGGCCCGCCGCTATGGACTGCCCTACCGCTCTAGCAACTGCACTGCGGCCAACACAGTCGATGCCCAGGCCGCCTACGAGATGCAGATGGCCCTCTGGGGCGCTGTCCTTGGTGGGGCCAACATCGTGTATCACGCCGCGGGTTGGATGGAGGGTGGCCTCCAGGCCAGCTACGAGAAACTGATCCTCGATGTTGAGGTGCTCCAGAACATGATGGAGTTCCTGACCCCCGTTGACACATCCGATGACCAGCTCGCCCTTGATGCCATCGCCCGTGTGCCCACGGGCGGTCACTTCTTCGGCGATGAGCACACCATGGAGCGTTACGACACCGCGTTTTATCAACCGATGCTTTCGGACTGGCGTACCTGGGAGCAGTGGAACGAGGACGGCGCCCGCACCGCCACTGAGCGCGCTACCGGCATCTGGCAAACGGCACTCGACGAATACGAGGCTCCTCCCCTCGACGACGCCATCGCGGAAGAACTCGAGTCGTATATCGCCCACCGCAAAGAAGCAATCGGCGACGGCGAGCCGTAGCCGATTCGGCTATGCGTAAGAGCGCTTGGCGACCTCTTCGAGCATGACCTCGGTGGCGCCACCGCCGATGGGAAGGATGCGCGCGTCGCGGGACATGCGCTCGATAGCAGACTCGCGCATGTAGCCCATGCCGCCGTGGAACTGCACGCAGTCGTACATGACCTGGTTGATGACCTCGCAGCCCCATGCCTTGGCTCCGGACATGGCCTTGACGTTGTCCTGACCGGAATCATGCAACCATGCAGCGTGGTACATCGATGCACGAACGGCATCGATCTTGGCCTGGTTCATGGCCATACGCTGACGGATAGCACCGAGGTCAAAGAGGTGGCCCCCAAACGCGGGCCGCTCCTGGCAGTATGCGTTGGTCATGTCGATAGCGGCCTGGGCTGAACCAACCCCCATCCCGATCAGCACCATTCGCTCGTTTTGGAAGTTCTTCATCGTTTCGTAAAACCCGCGGTGCAAGGTGCCGAGGATGTTTTCCTCGGGGACGAAGACGTTGTCGAGCAAGAGTTCGGCCGTGTCAGAGCAGCGCCAGCCATGCTTGTCGAGCTTGGTGGCGATCTCGAATCCCTCGGTGCCAGCGGGCACGAGGAACATGGTGATGCCGTACTTGTTGTCCTGGTCGGTGCGGGCCGCAACGATGGTGAGATCTCCATAGACGGCGTTAGTGATGAACATTTTGCGGCCGTTGATGCGGTAACCGTCGCCGTCTTTGACGGCAGTGGTCCGGATGCCGGCGACATCAGAACCGGCATCGGGTTCGGTGACGCCGATCGAGGTGATTGCCTCGCCGGTCATCATTTTTGGTAGCCACTCGGCGTGCTGCGCGTCGTTGCCGGAGTTGACCAGATGGGGGCCCGCCATATCGGTGTGAACGAGCACGGTCACGTCAAACCCGGCAAACGTCGATGCCCCCAGTGCCTCTGAGAATGTGGCCGAAGCGAGCATGCCCATCCCGAGACCGCCGTGGGCCTCTGGGATCCGGAGGCTGAGCATGCCGAGACCACCCATCTGGCGCAGGACGTCACGGGGGATTTTTCCGGCCTCTTCCCACGCCTCGCCGTGGGGTGTGACTTCCTTTGATACGAAGTCGACGGTCTGGTCGTAGATCGCCTCGAGTTCGTCGGTCATGTAAATATTGCGGCGAAGATTGGTGCTCATTCGTCGTTCTCCTCGAAGGTGATCATGATCTGGTTGGTTGCGACTTGTTCTCCGGCGGTCACCCGGACTTCGGCGACGACGCCAGGCCCGCCGGCGGTGAGGGTGTGCAGCATCTTCATGGCCTCGATGACCACGATTGGATCGGTGCCGTCAACGGTCTGGCCGGGCTTGGCCAGAACTTCGGCGACAACGGCCGGGAACGGGGCCACGACGGCACCGGCATGGCCGTGAGACCCGGCCGACTTCGGGGCCCAGTGCTCGGATCGGCTCAGGATCGTGAATGTGTGCGACTGGCCGCCTTCATTGACGACAACCGAACGTTGGGATGAGTCCACGACGGACGCACCATCGGTTATCGGATGAACTTCGTGCACCTCGCCATGGGCATCGCGCACGGCGACCGTGCGGTTTGTGGAATGCGGGGTGAACCGGCGATCGCCCTGGGCTGACCAAGGACCAGATGACGGGGCGCTGCTCAAGAGGGCCCCGGCGGCTCGCGCCGCAGCGGCGGCCGTGCCGTAGTCATTGGGGAGGGGACATTCGTCGAGGAAGCGAGTCGTCACTCGCCCTTCCATGATTTCGCGGCGGTCGATCAGCCAGCGATGGAAACCGGTGTTGGTGACAAGGCCACCGATCATCAGGCCGCCGAGCGCGCTTCGTAGCTCGCGCAAGGCTGCGTCGCGGCTCACGCTGTGCACGACAAGCTTCGCGACCATGGGGTCGTAGTGCGGGGTGATTTCTGAACCGACCTCGATGCCTGACTCCCAGCGCACGTTGGCCGGGACCGACAGCGCCGTGATTCGGCCGAGCTGGGGAGCAAAGTCGTTGGTGGCGTCCTCTGCATTCACTCGTGCCTCGAAGGCGTGGCCGGTGAACGTGATATCGCCAGCCGTGAGGCCAAGTTTTCCGCCCCCGGCGACGCGCAGTTGGAGCTCTACGAGATCCAGACCGGTGATTTCCTCGGTGACGGGGTGCTCAACTTGGAGACGAGTGTTCATCTCTAAGAAGAAGTAGTCGCCCGTGTCGTCGTCGACGACGAACTCGACCGTGCCGGTGGAGTCGTAGCCGATTGATTCTGTCAAACGCACGGCTGACTCGCGTAAGCCAGTGATGGTGGACGCGGCCAGGTTGGGTGCGGGGGCTTCTTCGAGCAGCTTTTGGTAGCGCCGCTGCACCGAGCACTCGCGGGTGCCGAGATCGATCACTGCGCCGTGAGAGTCGCCGACAATCTGGACTTCGATGTGACGGGACCGAGTGATGAAGCGTTCGACGATCACTCGGCCATCGCCAAAGCTGCGTTCCGCCTCGGTAACGGCCTCGGTCAGCGCGTTGTCAAATTCGGCCGGAGTGTTTGCGATGCGGATGCCTTTGCCGCCGCCACCTGCTGCTGCTTTCACAAGGATGGGATAGCCGATTCGGCCAGCGCCCTCGGCGAGATCGTCACGCTCCTGGGAGTCGGAAAAGCCAGGAATGACCGGCACGCGTGCCTCAGCGGCCAAACGGCGAGCCTCAATTTTTGATCCCATCGTGGCGATCGCTTCGGGCTTGGGACCGACCCAGACCAGACCGGCATCGATGACGGCTTGGGCGAAGCCAGCATTTTCGGAGAGGAAGCCGTAGCCAGGGTGAATGGCGTCTGCCCCGGTTTCCTCAGCGGCGGCAAGAATGCTGTCGATGGAGAGGTATGAGTCAGCTAGAGCGGCAGGCCCAATGCAGACGGCGCGGTCAGCGTCGGCTGTGAATGGCGAACCCCGGTCAGGTTCTGCGAAGACGGCGACCGTCTCGTGCCCAAGCCGGTGGGCAGTGCGGATGACTCGGCGGGCGATTTCGCCTCGGTTAGCAATCAGTAAGCGCATGACATCACATCCGATACACGAGGCCGGGGCCTGGTGCGGGTTCGTCCTGACGGGCCGCGAGTGCCAGGCATAGACCGAGCGCGTCGCGGGTGTCGACCGGGTCGATCAAGCCGTCGTCCCAGAGTCGAGATGTGGCGTAGTAAGGATCCGATTGGGTCTCGTACTGATCGCGTACTTCGGCGCGCAGGGCGGCGATTTCCTCGTCTGTTGTCTCGGCCGCCTTCAAGCCGCCCAGACGAATATCGACGAGCACGGTCTCGGCGGTATCGGCGGCCATCGTGGCAATACGCGAGTTGGGCCAGGCAAAGAGCATCCGGGGGTTGAATCCTCGTCCACACATGCCGTAGTTGCCGGCACCGTAGGACCCGCCGATCAGCACGGTGTACTTTGGCACTGTGGCGTTGGCAACGGCTGCCACCATTTTTGCCCCGTGCTTGGCAATGCCACCTGCTTCGGAGTCCCGACCGACCATGTAGCCCGACGTGTTCTGCAAGAAGAGAAGGGGAACGCGGCGTTGTTCGCAGAGTTCGATGAAGTGGGTGGCCTTGAGGGCGGCCTCGCTAAAGATGATGCCGTTGTTGGCAATGATGCCGACAAGATGGCCCCAGACACGGGCGAAGCCGACGATGATCGACTCGCCCCACTCGGGCTTGAACGCCGAAAACTCTGAGCCGTCGACGATGCGGGCGATGATTTCGGTGGCATCGAAGGGGATTCGGTCGTCGGCGGAGATGATCCCGTAGATCTCTTCAGCCGCGTAGAGCGGCGCCTTGGGCTCCTGGCAATCGGCCCATGACTGACGGTCAGCGATCGCCCGCTGATTCGTGGTCTCGCAGATCTCGCGAAGCTTGCCGTAGGCCTCTTGCTCTGTGGCAGCCATGTAGTCACTCACGCCTGAGATTCGAGTGTGTAGTTCGGCGCCGCCGAGGTCATCGGGCTCTATGATTTCGCCGAGTGCGGCCTTTACGATTGGCGGTCCGCCGAGGAAGATCCGACCGATGCCCTCGACCATGATGACCTCATCGCTGAGGGCGGGAACGTAGGCCCCGCCCGCCGTGCATCCGCCGAGCACGACTGAGAGTTGGGGGAGGCCTTGGGCCGATAGGCGAGCCTGCCGGTAGAACGAGCCGCCGAAATGATCTTTGTCGGGGAAGATCTCGTCTTGGAGCGGAAGGAATGCGCCGCCTGAGTCGACGAGGTAGATGATGCCGAGGCTGTTCTCTTCGGCAATCTCCTGAGCACGGACGTGCTTTTTAATCGCCATGGGGACGAGCGAGCCTCCCTTCAGGGTGGCGTCGTTGGCGATGAAGACGTAGGGCGAACCCTGCACGACTCCGATTCCGGTGACAATGCCCGCCCCGGGAACTTCGTCGTTGTATTGACCGTGGCCGGCCAGCGTCGAGAACTCGAGGAACGGTGTGCCGTGATCGGTGATCAGGTCGATGCGGTTTCGCACCATGAACTTGCCCCGGGCAAGATGACGCTCGATAGAGCGTTCTCGTCCTTTGCCACCATTGATGGCGAACTGCATACGTTCCTTGAGCGTTGCTACCAGCGCCTCGTAGACGGCGGCGTTCTCGGCATAGGCGACACCCCCGGTGTCGATGCGTGACTCGATTGGTCTCATGCGGAAGCCTCCTGTGCGAGTCCGTCCCAGAACTGATTGGTGATGGCGTCGGCGAGATCGTCAAGGTTCCCGCGGCTGGGGTCGAACCATTCGACGCTTGCGTTCATGGCCCCGAACAGCAGAAGTCGGTGTAAGCCGAGCGGGGCAGAGCTGACGAGTGCGCCGGAGGAGACGAGTTCGCGAAGCAGATTGGTCCACATTGCCTCGTAGCCATCTCGGACCGGAACGATCGCGTCGCGGACCTCTGCGGGCGCGGTGCGAAAGGCTGTGACGTGGGCTGCCGTGTAGGGCCCGTTCTCGAAGAGAGCGGCGAGGTGGGCCCGTACGTGGGCCCCAACTCGCTCACGGCCAGAGAGGTGCGATGTTGCGGTGTCAGCCTCGTCGAATGCTGTCACCATGACCTCGATGCCGCGCTTGAAGATGGCGGAGAGAAGCTCGTTCTTTGACCCGAAGTGGTAGTAGAGCGAGCCTGCTTTCATGCCCACGAGGTCAGCGATTTGGCGCAGAGAGGTACCATTGACGCCGCGTTCAATGAACAGGCCAGCCGCCACATCCATGATTCGTTGCTTCCCCGCTGGGGCTTGGGTCATTGGCATTGTCCTTGCAATGTACCTAACGGTCGTTAGGTAGGCAAGGAAAACCTTGTCCGCTGTACGCGGTTACCGCCAGGCGAGGATTTCGGTGTGGGGGATCAAGAAGAATCCGCTTGGCTCCTGTTCCCATCTCCGCCATGCGTCGGAGATCTCGACCAGGTCAGCCGTGGTGGCGAGATCCATCTCGCCTGCGTGGGTGGCAAAGTCTGACGCCACTGCTCGCTCGGCCCAGGTGCCGGCCCAGAATTTTCGCTGGTCGGGAGTGGCATAGGTCCAGACCGATGCCCCCGGTTCGATTCGATCGAACCCCGCCTCCTGCGTCCAGCCAAGTAGATGGCGACCGGCGTTTGGTTCGACGCCGAGCTCGGCCCCCATTGCCTGGTAGATCTCCATCCAGCGCGTGAGCGCTGGGCTCTCGGGCGCCCAAACCATCCCGCCATAGTCCGCATCGCGAACAGCGAGCACGCCGCCCGGTCGTAGCACTCGCCGCATTTCCCGAAGCGCGGCAATGGGTTCGCGCAAGTGCTGAAGGACCTGATGGGCGTGCACGACGTCGAACGATGCGTCCTCATACTGAAGGTCGTAGACGTCGCCCGTCTCGAAGGTGAGATTGTCGAGGCCATCGGGGATCGCCGCGGCGGCCGTCTCTACGATCGAGCGCATCGGTTCTATACCGATAACGGCGCCCGGCCGCACTCGTTCAGCAAGCTCGATCGTGATCGAGCCGGGCCCGCTCCCCACGTCCAGAATCTGGGCCCCAGGTTTCAGGTAGGGGGCCAGGTAGGCCGCCGAATTCTTGACAGTGCGCGCCCCATGGGAACGTAGGACCGAAGAATGATGACCGTGGGCGTAGTCATCGGGGGGACTGGTCGATTGCACAGCGAGTCCTCTCCGGGCACAATGAGTTCGATGTTTGATCTCTTACCCGCCCGCCTCGAGTGGTACTACGGCGGGCCGCTCTTGGGACTGCTCATCGTAGGACTATTCGTGCTCGCTAACCAACCGCTCGGCGCCAGCGGGGCGTACGTCCAGACTTCGGGACTGATTCGGCATCGGGGAGGTGTCGTGACCTGGCGGGTCTGGTACTTCGTTGGCATGTTTCTCGGTGGCATTCTTGTCACCCAGGTTCTGCGTGATGGCGCTGAGATTCGATCTGGCTACGACTCTCTGCGTGACGTCTTCCCGCTCGCCGTCGTCATCCCCATGGTGTTCGCCGGCGCAACCCTGCTCGGCTACGGCGCTGCGATGGCGGGTGGTTGTACCTCTGGACACGGCATGTGTGGCACCGCACAGCGAAGCCCCGCCAGTGTCGCGGTCACCGCCACATTCATGGCAACGGCCATCGCCACCACTCTGGTCTTGCGCCTGTTGACGGGTGGTGACCTGTGAAGCTCAACCTGATCGGCTTGATGTTTGGTGCCGCGTTCGGCGGCGTTCTCGCCGCCTCCAACCTTCACGAGTACGACACCATCCACGCCATGCTGCGATTCGATGAACTCGACGTCTACTTTTTCATGGGCTCGGCTATCGCTGTCTCGCTGCCCCTTCTCTGGCTGTTCGAGAAGCGCGGAGTGAACACTCCGTTTGGCGGACGACTCGTGCTCTCACGCTCGATGCCAAAGAAGCATCATTGGCAGGGCGGCGCCCTCTTCGGTGTCGGTTGGGCCATAGCTGGCACCTGCCCGGCCCCCGCCCTGGTCATGTTGTCGTCGGGCGCCATGCTTAGCTTGGTCGCCATCCCCGGCATCTTCCTCGGCCTTTGGCTTCGCGAGCGCCAGACCACCGGCGTATTGGTCGCCGGTGACGGAGAACACAGGGAGACCGTGTCAGGCTGAGCGGGTGACACAACCCATCACCATCACGCTCGAGGGCTGGACCGGCCCGTGGTCCAAAGACGACAAGGATGCCAACTTCAAGGCTGATGTCGCTGCACATGCGCACCTCGATCCATTGTCGACCATCGGCAACTTGAGCAACAGCATCGATGTGCCAGTCGGCTCGATCGTGCATTACGTCCTTTGCCGATGGGCCAGCGAGGGAAGCAGCGGCCTTTTGGAGCTTGGTCCCCGGATGGCTCGCCGTCTACGCGAGCCGATGAGGGCTGCTGAACAAGCCGATACCGACGAGGCTCGTCTCGCCGCCTACGAGCAGGTCCGGCAGATGATCGAATGGCTGAACGTGCCCCTCGATGATCCTGACGCGTACCCAGGCTAGAGGCGCCTCACTTCAGAGATCATCGGGTGAGATCGGTGACTGTGCGGTCAGCCCGCCATCGATCGTGTAGCAACTGCCGCTGACGAAGCTCGACTCGGAGGACGCGAGGTAGACGGCCAGCCCCGCGATGTCATCAGGGGTGCCCATGCGACCCGCGGGGTGACGGCGTTCCGTAGCGGCCCGTGCGGCAGCGGGATCAACGGCCAGGTCAAAGGCCGCGTCGGCGAGAGCAGTAAGAATCCAACCCGGACTGATGGCGTTGCAACGGATGGCGTCACGGCCATGGTCGGTGGCAATCGCTCTCGTCAGCGCATGGACGGCGCCTTTGGTGGCGTTGTAGACAGCCATGCCGTGGTCGGCATTGTTGCCGGCGATGGACCCGATGTTGATGATCGAGCCGCCGGTTCGCTGCGACTGCATCTGGCGAACGGCGGCACGACAGCAGTTGAAGACGCCACGCACGTTCACGTCCATGACGAAGTCGTAGTCCTCATCGGTCGTTTCTGCGATCGTCTTCTCAATTTGGACGCCGGCATTGTTGACGATCACATCGAGGGTGTTGCCGGCGGCGGCGATCAGTTCGTTGCACGCCGCCGCAGATGTCACGTCAGTCTCGACCCAGGTGATCCCATCGATTGCGGGCTGGCGGCGGCTGGCGGCGAAGACGGTGGCACCCTCGGCGACAAAGCGTCGGGTGATGGCTTCACCTATTCCTGAACTTGCGCCCGTGACGATGGTTGTCAGGCCTGAGAGGCGACTCACATCAACTTCCGAGGGCGATGGATTCGCAGCGAGCGAGCCCCCGCTCGAGCGACTCAGGGTTTCCCCAACGAGTCCAGTTCAGCCACAGACCGTTCTGGAGTGCGATCACATCCGTCGTTCGTTGTCGCACGATGTCTTCGGGAAGCGATTCGTCTGCGCTTCTGATTGCATCACGCAGGACCTCGGCGTGACGTTCATAGAGATCTTGCTCGGCGAGCGCAACGTCGTCGTTCGTGCGGGCTACCGCCCACATGGCCAGCCAAATCTCGAGATGGCCGACATCGCTCAGCTCATCGTCAAAGAAGGGACGAAGCCCGGCCTGTATGCGGGCTCGCGGATCATCCCCCGCCGCGTCTAGCAGCTCTCGGGTGATCTCCATGAGGCGGTCGGCGGCTCGCCGAAACGCCGAAACGATCAGGTTTTCTTTGCCCTCGAAGTGGTAGCTGAGAAGGCCAAGAGAGACTTCCGCTTCCTCGGCGACCGCTCGCATGCTGGTTTCTTCAAGGCCATCGCGCACGATGATCTGCATCGCTGCGTCGAGGATCTGCTCTTGGGTCTCGGTGAAGGCCACGTCCGTCAGTGTTGCACACGCCCACGACATGCCACGATGCAACCGTGTATCAGCATCCATATCCCTCGCCCGAACTCGCGGCGGCGTATCCGTTTCGTGATCTCGACTTCGTTCGCCTCCCTGAGGACGAGATGCGGCGCCGCGCCGACGACTTTCATCAGTTGATGGTCGAGCGGCGCAGCCCGCGCCTCTTTGCCCCTGATCCCGTTCCCCGAGACCTGATCGAGACGGCGATCGCAACCGCGGCCACGGCACCATCAGGAGCCCACAAACAGCCGTGGCGGTTTGTGATGACCGCAGATGTGGGGGTGAAACGGGCGATCCGGGAGGCGGCTGAAGCGGAGGAGCGGGTCAATTATCTGGAGAACCGGATGAACGAGGAGTGGCAGGAGGCTCTCGCTCCAATCGGCACCGATCACCACAAGGAGTTTCTGGAGATCGCCCCGTGGATCGTGGTGTTGTTTGAGGAGCGTTACGAGATTCGTGCCGACGGCCAACATCGCAAGAACTACTACGTGAAAGAGTCCGTCGGGATCGCCGCGGGCATGTTCATCACGGCGCTCCACAACATGGGCCTCGCCACGCTCCCCCACACGCCGAGCCCGATGGCGTTCTTAACCAGTGTGCTGGGTCGCCCGGCCAACGAACGACCCTTTGTCATGTTCCCCGTTGGTCATCCGTTGCCGGGGGTCCAGATTCCTGACCTCGATCGCAAACCCCTCGATGCCGTGCGAGTCGAGGTCACTGGGGCGTCGGCGTGTGATTGAACCGCCGGTGGTCGTTGAGGGCGCCGGCGCCGCCGAGTTCGTCGATGAGTGCGGCCTGGCTGGCGAACGCGGCAGCGTTAACGGCGTTGGGATCGACGATCGAGTGCAGGGCATGGAGGCACTCCCGGCGAACTGCTGAATGGCCGTCTGACGTGCCGAGGTCGATCAGCTCGTCAGGATCGGCCTCGAGGTCGTAGAGCTCCGGGTCGTAGCCGACGTGGTGGATGTATTTCCACATACGCACTTGGACCGCGAAGCTTGCGGTGATCGATCCGCCATCGTGGTATTCGCTGAACCCGACACGGCCGGTCTCGCCGTCGAGAAGCTCAAGCAATGATGTGCCTGGCCCGTCATCGTGGTGATTGGGGTCCATCACCGCGCACACGGTGGGATGAATGTCGATCTGGTTGACCGGCGTGTCGACGACACGACCGGCGGGGACGCCGGGTCCGGCAATAATCATGGGGACCCGGACCGAATCCTCGTACATGAACGATTTACCCCACAGCCCACGGTTGCCGTGGAGATCGCCGTG
>JAACCU010000173.1 GCA_009937405.1 Actinomycetota bacterium | reverse complement strand
GCGCCGAGTGCGCCGGCCCTCACTCTTTCGAGGAGATACAGCAATGGCAGGAGCGCAAGGCGATGGGCGGGCCTATGGCCGAACTGCGGGAACATGGGACCCGGAGTTAGTGCAGGTGGGGGCAGGCACGGCATCTGGTGAACTGCTGCGGCGCTACTGGCACCCGGTTGGTCGCTCCGCGGAGGCGACCACTGTTCCCCGGGAGGTGCGTCTGTTGGGCGAGGATCTCATTCTCTACCGCGATCTGTCGGGCACACCTGGGTTGCTTGAGCCACGATGCTGTCATCGTGGAACAACTCTCTATTACGGGGCTGTTGAGGACGAAGGGATTCGTTGCCCCTACCACGGTTGGGTCTTTGGAGCCGACGGGGTCTGCCTGGATCAGCCGTGTGAGCCTGATCGGGGCCGAAACAAGGAACGGTACCGTCAACCCTGGTACCCGGTCGTTGAATACAACGGCTTGATCTTCGCCTACCTGGGCCCGGCCGAGAAGCAGCCCGTGTTCCCACGGTATGACATTTTCGAGGATATGAACGACGAAGAAGAGGAGATCGTGATCATCGATCACTTCGCCTTTGGTGGGCCTACCGAAGCTCCCTGTAACTGGTTCCAGACTCATGAGAACGCGATGGACCCATACCATGTGTTCGTCCTTCACACGACCCACAGCGGAGTGCAGTTCAATCCCAATCTGGAGATCTGGCCAGCCATCGACTGGCAAGTTCACCCATGGGGGGTGACTTCATCGCAGGATCGAAAGCTGCCCGATGGCACCACGCTTCACCGCATTACCGAAGTACGGATGCCAACCGTACGGGTCATCGCCACCCCTACCCTGACCGTGCTCGGTAAGACAAATAATCTCTCGTGGACTCAGCCGATCGACGACACTCACACTCGAGTATTCGCCATGGTGCGAAAGCCCCGTGGGAGCGAAGCTCAAGGGCTTCCCGTCTACGGCGAGGGTAAGACATGGTTCGAACTTTCTACCGAGGAACATCAACGTTTCCCGGGTGACTACGAGGCCCAGGTCGGTCAGGGCGAGATTGCCTTGCATTCAACGGAGCGGCTGTCATCCACTGACCGTGGGGTGTCGATGGTGCGGCGCCAGTTCAAAGAACAGGTACAGATCGTGGCCGAAGGTGGCGACCCGGTGGGTGTTGAGTTTGATGAGGCTGCGGCACTGGTCAGTGTGGTGGCCGGTAACTACATCATCAGTTCCGAGACCGATCTCAGCGAGGTGCCAATGGGGGCCACGCTCGGTTCCCGACTCGATAACCCATCTTCGTGAATGGGTGGTGTGACACGGATCGATGCTCAATGGGTGACGTACCCGGCCTGGCCACGGCTTGATCACCTTGCGAACGATCCGCTCCCGATCATCGACGGGAAAGATCTGGTCGGAGTCAATTCGACTCGTTCGCTCATTTGTCCCTTGGGGAGCGATGGATCGTGGTCTGTTGATCGCTTGAGGCAACCAGGACGCCATGTCGGTAGACCCGCCGCGACATGGGCGCATCGGCAATCGCTCCCCTGATTGATGGTGCGTCGATGGCGACGAGGTCTGCCGGATCACCGGGCTGAAAGTTGATCTCGGGAAGACCGATGGCCCTCCGAACATTATTGCTCACCATGTCGTAGGCAGTGTCGGGGAGTTGATGGCCGGCCATCACCATCAAGGCTGCGGTCTCAAGCGGGTCGGATCGCCCCACCAGATTGAAGGGGTCCTGCACATTGTCTGCCCCAGCGGCAACCAGAGCACCACACTCCTGCAGGGCTGCGACGGCAGTGAGCCCGCGAGGCATGGCGGTGAGATCATCGCGCCCTTGCAGAAAGAGGTTGGTTTGCGGCAGAGGAAACACTGCGATTCCGGCCTCGGCAACGAGACGAGATACCTCGAGTTGTACGGATCTGGGCTGCATTCCGAGGGTCACACAGTGGCCGGCGGATACTGATCCATTGAATCCAGAGTCGATTACTTGGCGAGCGAGTTCGCTCAGAGTCAGCACGCTTGGATCAAGCATCTCATCAACATGAAGATCGACACCGATCCCGGCATCGGTGGCGACGCGGAGGGCATTGCGGATGAGTCCCGGCCCGTCAGGGTCGAGGTGGGGACATCCACCGACGAAATCGACCCCTTCTTCGATAGCGGCTTCGAGGGCTGAGCGGTTGGCTGCTCCCTCGGATCCGGTCATTGGACTGCTGGTGAGGGCGACCGTTTGGACGTCGAGGAGACCATCGAAGCGACGCGCTGCTTCCTTAACCGCACGGAGGCTCTTGGTCCGATTGGTGTCGAGGACATTGACATGGGTCCGTACCGCGGTGACGCCATGCACAAGGAGCAACTCCATAGCCGAAGCGGCTCGCTCAACCGTGTTTTCGTGGGTGAACATGCCACTCGCCGCGGCGGCGATCCATGCATCGATCGCACCTCGCAGGTCGCCCTTGGGGTTAGGGACATCCTCAGCAGTAAGAGCCTTGTCGAGGTGGGCATGGGGTTCGGCCATGGCGGGGAGGAGCAACCAGCCACCGAGGTCCTCGACCTCGGCCGCCTCGGGATGATTGACGGCCGCATTCTCGACCTTGGCGATGTGGCCGTCCTTGATGTGAACGTCAACCGTGCGCCCATCGGCTAGCCGGGCGTTACTCAGGATTTCTGTCATGTTGATGCTCTCCAATTGATGGTCGTCTGCTGGTCCGACGATGCGACAAGGCGGCCGGCCCGGTAGACGCGACGGGACTTTGGGGCATCGGCGATAGCGGCTCGGATCGAAGGAGCGTTGATTGCAACGAAGTCGGCTGGGTCACCGGGTCGAAACTCGACCGGGGCGAGGCCCATGACCTTTCTGCCGTTGTTGCTCACCATCGTGTACGCATCTTCGGGTGTGACATGGCCGGCCATCACCAACAGTGCCGCCGTTTCTAATGGATCGGAGCGTCCTACGAGATTGTAGGGATCCTGCACATTGTCGGCTCCGGCCGCCACGACAACACCCGCTTCGACGAGTGGTCGGATCGCCGTGAGACCCCTCGGTGTCGCGGCTTGATGGTCGCGTCCCTGGAGGTAAAGATTGGTCTGGGGGTGAGGAAGAACGGCGATCCCGGCCGCAGCGATGCGCGCCGCAATATCGTGTTGCGCCTCAAGGGGCTGGACTCCGAGGCTCACGCAGTGACTTGCACTCACCATCTTGTCGAAGCCCAACTCATGAACCTGTTCAACCATGTCGAGCACGGTGAGCACCGAGGGATCGAGTGTCTCGTCGGTGTGCAGGTCGACGGGCAGCCCAAATTCAAGCGCCCTGTCGAAGGCAAAGGCGACAGCATCAGTCGCTCCATCCTCGAGGTGTGGGCATCCTCCGACCACATCGACACCGGCATCGAGTGCTTCGGCGAACGCTGCTCTGTTGGCGGAAGAGTCAGGCCCGGTCATCGGGCCTCGGGGGAGAGCCACGATCTGGATGTCGATGAGTCCAGCGAAACTCTCTCGCACTCGGTGGAGCGCATATACGTTGGAAGCACCGACGTCGGGCGAGATGTTGATGTGGGTGCGGACCGCAGTGACCCCGTTGGCCAATAAGAGTTCGATCGCCCTCGTAGAGCGTTCGATCACGTTGTCGGGAGTGAAGCGGCCCTCGGCGGCAGCCGCAGCCCAGGCCTGGACAGCGCCATCGAGATCTCCAGTCGGGTTTCTCACCTCTTCTGCGGTGAGAGCCTTGTCGAGATGAGCGTGGGGTTCGGTCAGCGGCGGCAGAAGGAGCCAATCCTGGAGATCGGTGCCTGATTGGTCGATGGGGTCATGGTCGGTCACCGATTCGATGACCCCATCGATGACAGTCAGGTCGACTGTCCGCCCGTTCACGAGGCGGCCTCTTCGTATCCGGCTTCGGGTCATGGGTTGGCTCGCTGGGTGGGGCCTTCGAGACGGTCGACGTAGGGCTCGGTGATGCCATCAATTCGCATTGCGAGGAAGGTGCCGGCCGTGATCTTGCTATATCGCTGCGGATGCCCATCGGTGACACACGACGGGATGCACTCAACAACGGTGCTCGGATCGGGGTTGATGAAGAACGGGATGGAGACACGGTCGCCGGCCGGGGGCCCTACCACTCGATGGGGGGTAGACGGGTAGCGGTCGTTGGTCCAGCGGGCCAGCATGTCGCCTAGGTTGATCACGAGGCTTCCCTCGGGCGCTTCGACGGGAATCCAATCGGAATCGATCGGCTTCACTTCGAGACCTGGCACCCCGTCGGTGGCGAGCAGGGTTATCAGGCCGTAGTCGGTGTGGGGCTGATTTGGCACCGGGAGCGAGCCGTGAGCATCGGCCTCGACTGCGGGGTAGTGCAGGAACCGGAGACGACATTGGGGGTTTTTCATCGTCTTAGCGAAGAACTCGGGCTCAGCGCCGAGCGCAATTGCGAGTGCACGGAGAACCGTCGCCGCCACCGCGATGGCCGTCTGTTGGTATTGACGGACGGCCGGTTCGAGCCCAGCGACATTGGGGAGTTCGACCTCAGCATGGAGCCCAAGGTCGAGGTATTCGACGTTGTCGCTAGCGCGACTCATGTCGATGGATGATGGCCGATGGGGGATGTATCCGTAGCGGTCGACCCGCGGGGTACGTTCCTTTTCAGCCTGAGGAAGCTCGAAGAAGCGGCGTACCCCATCAAAGAGCGCAGCGATTTCGTTATCTAAGCCGTGGCCGATGGCCACGAAGAAACCCGTTTCTAGACAGGCGGCGTGCATGGTGGCGACACAGGCGGCGGCCTCGTGCCCGGTGGGGTTGGCCCGCAGCGGTGAGATGTCGATCACCGGAGCTGTAGTGACCGAGTTGTTCATTGGCACTCCCTGCAAGTCGGTACGAAGCCATCAAAGATGGTGTTCGAGCTCGTTGTGGAGACGGTCTCAAGGTTCGATCCCGAGGGTCACTCACCGTGCCATGGAGCCAGAGTATCAGGGCTGTCGCCGCGCTATAGGATCCGTCCTAGACTTCCGATATCAGATCCCCAGAGAGGTGTTCGATGACTGACATCCACGACTTGCGAAGCTACATAGAGGCCCTCGATGCAGCAGGCCAACTCGCACGAATTGCGCAACCGGTTTCGCTCGACCACGAGTTGGCTGACGTAGCCGCCACGCTGGCTCGAAACGACGTGGGCGCAGGATTATTCGAGAACGTCATTGACAGTCCTTGGCCGATTTTCTGCGGCAGCGTCACCTCCCACCGTCGCGCCGCAGTGGCCCTTGGATGCGAGACCGACGAAATTATCGATGTCATGGAGCGCGTCCTTGAACCGGCCAACGGCATTCCCCCGGTCCGGGTCGAGAACGCGGCGTGGCACTCGAACTTTGTCGAAGGAGACGACCTGGACACTGCGATGCTGCCGATTCCAACCCACAGCAGGGGCGATGGCGGCGCCTTCATCACCGGGGCGCTCACCGTCGCAAAGGATCCAGTGTCAGGGCGAGGCAACCTGGGTTACAACAGAATGCTTCGACTCGGGCCAGACCGGTTCGGGTTCAACGTCAACGAGTGGCGTGATGTCGGGACGTTTTGGAAGTCGCGCGATGACCCCGATGCGCCGTTTCCGGTGGCCTTGGCGATCGGGCTTGACCCGGCTCTCATGATCGCTGGCGGGGTGAAGACTCCGGTCGACGAACTCCTCATCGCTGGCGCGATCCGTGGGAAAGGGATTGAGGTTTGCCGCGGCCGCACAGTTGATATCGATATTCCTGCTGCCGCCGAGATCGTCGTCGAAGGCTTGCTCCACCCGACCAAACGTCAACTTGAGGGGCCACTCGCTGAATTTCATGGATACCACGGGGAGGAGTGGAACAGCCCCACCATGGAGGTCACCTGCATCTCCTGGCGTGACGACCCGATCTACCAGACGATCATTCCGGGCTGGTACGAACACATTTACATCGGCAATATCTTGCCGCGCGAACCCCTTCTGCGGCGGTTCGTTCGACACCTCGACAGCACGGCCGATGTTCACATCCCTCCCTACGGCAACGGGTTCATGGCGATCATCCAGATCGATCGTGACAATCCGGGCACGCCGAAGAACCTTGCCATGGCAGCTTTGGCAGCCCACATCAATATTCGCAACGTGATCGTGATCGACCGTGACGTCGACATGCACGAGCCCGCTGAGATCCAATGGGCTCTCACCAACCGGGTGCACTGGACCGACGATGTGTTCACCGTCGCTTACGCCCAGGGCCACGAGATGGACCCCACTGCTGATCAGCGAGGCGTGAGCACCAAGGTAGGAATCGATGCCACATACAAACGCGAGCGTCGTGAATACGGAGAGAGGGTCTCGTATCCGGCCGTCGACCTCGCCACATACCTTCGCTGATGCGTCGCATTGTCGTTGCGATCACCGGGGCCAGCGGATCGGTCTACGGCATTCGCGCTCTGGAGCTTCTGGCCACAGTTGTCGACGTCGAGACCCATCTGATCATGTCTGGTCCAGCAAAAACCACGCTGGAGATTGAGACCGATAAGTCGGTAGCGGATGTGGAGGCCTTGGCCGACCACGTCCACGGTTCGCGCGACATAGCGGCTTCGATCAGCAGCGGCTCGTTTCGCACGGCGGGGATGCTGGTTGCTCCGTGCTCGATCAAGTCGTTGTCGGCCATCGCCAACTCGATGTCGTCAGATCTGATCAGCCGGACCGCTGATGTCACCCTCAAGGAGCGGAGGCCGCTCGTGTTGATGGTCCGCGAGACCCCCTTCCATCTGGGGCATCTCCGCTTGATGCAGCGGGTCGTCGAGACCGGAGCCGTGATCTTCCCGCCGGTGCCGGCCTTCTACAACAGGCCAGCGACTCTCGATGAAATGGTCACTCATTCGGTTGGGCGCGCACTCGAACATCTCGCGATCGATATCGGTGGCCTCGACCGCTGGCACGGTGGCTGAGGTCGTCAGGGCCTAAACATCTCCGCCGAACGTTCGATGAACTGCGCCGCACCTTGGATGTCGAGCACTGGGAGTTGGAACTCGTCGATGTCGTTGTCGGACATGAGGGCGTGCAGTTCGGCGGCACAATCCTCGGCCGTCCCTGAGATGACGAATGCCGACACCCAGTCAGGGTTGATATGGCGCGCTGCGGCACTCGGACCCCCCTCGGCCAGCGCGGCCCGGACGTTCGCCACGTCTGAAGGGGTCATGCCGATCAACTCTTTGACCTCGGTAGGCGAGTCGACGAGACGGAACGTGAGTTGGGCTCGCGCCGCCTCATGCTCTTCGTCGGTGAGAGCGATCATCGTCGAGTAGGTGATACGGAACGGACGGTCGCCGCAAGCTTGGCGAAGAGAGCGCGCGTGGGGGCCGAGCAGATCCTTGTGGATGTAGCTGAGGTTGAATCCGTCGGCTACAGCACTTCCAAGGGCCGTCATCTTCGGTCCCCGTCCAGCGAGGATGATTTCAATGTCTGGTCGGGCGTAGTCAAGTTTGGCATTTCGAAACGAGAAGGCGTGCCCATCGTGGTCGACGCGTTCGCCGGCGAACAGTCGGCGGAGGCAGTTCACCATGTCAGATACGGCAGTAACAGGTCGTGGCCGCTCAATCGCCATTGGATCCAGGGTCAAGCCTCCTCCCGCACCCAGTCCGCCGAACGCTCGCCCTCCGCTGAACTCGTCGAGAGAGGCGATGGCGGCCGCGGTGGCACCCGGGTGACGCACGAACGGGTTGGTGATCCCGGGACCGAGCGGGATTCGCTGGGTTCGGGCGGCGATGGCAGTGAGCGTTATGTAGACGTCGCGGGTGACCAGCCCCTCGTCGTACACCCAACACCGTGCCAGTCCGAGGTCCTCGGCCAACACGGCAAGATCGACGATGTCCGCGACCGGCCCCGCTGGCATGAGGCTCACTGAGATCGGGAGAGTCATCTTGGGGCCCTCAGCACGGCACCGGCGGTTCGATGCTGTAGCGATGTAAAACGGCGGCTTAGTCGGCGCTGAAAGTCGCCATGTACCACGTCGGCGGTGTTGCGGCCCGCTGCGCCAAAGACTCCGGCTCCGGGAAATGTCCCTGCCCCGGACAAGTAAAGGCCAGTGATGGGAGAGCGATATCTTGTAAGGGCTCGCTGGTTGCCCAGAAGGGCAGCGAGCGGGGATCCTCCATAGGAGGGGGTGTGGCCTCGGTGCATGGAAAACTCCGCTTCGTAGCGATCGGGGGTCATGGTCCTCTTTGCCACGATGGCATCAATGATCCCAGGTTCGAGGAACTCCGACCAAAGTTGGAGCCATCGCTCGGGTTCCGACGAGTTGGCCCAGCCACCATGGAGGCTGTACGGCGTGTAGAGCACCTCCAGACTGAGAACATGGTTCCCTTCGGCGGTGAGCATCTTCGGGTCGAGCACGGATGGGACGTTTACGAGCAGCGTCGGCTGAGCGGAGACCAAGCCAAGGCTGCGGTCGGCATGCGCGGCACCGAGGGCGTCTGGGCTCGGTGACACGATGCTGGTGGGCCCAAGAATATCGACATCAGGAAAATGGTCGGTGAGCCGGTCTGCTGAGCGGTAACGCGGCAACTCGGCGATAACTGCGTCGATCTTTGACTCGTAGCCTTCTGCCACTGGTCGGTTCTGCCATTTCCGCACGAACCGCTTCGCCGATGATGGAACTTCGTCGAGCCAGTCGACGAACACCCGGTGTGGGTCGCAGGCGGCGACGATTGCACGAGCAGTAAGCTCGCTGCCGTCATCGAGTCTGACCCCAACGGCCCGACCATCGCGGATCATGAGTCGGTCGACCCGAGCGTCGCATCGAACCCGACCTCCGGCTGCCTCGAAACACGCTCGCGTTGCGTCGGTGAGTGCCCCGCTACCGCCTTCGGGGCGACCAGTTTTGATGAGGTGGCGGGTGGCGTAGGAAGCCGCCACCAACCCCGTCCCGGGCGTGTTTGGCGGCACCCCCCAAACCGTGGGACCGTTGGAGATCGCAGGCATGGTTAGGTGCCAGTCGTCGAAATAGTCAGAGAACACGTCGTCGACGCTCCGTCGGCTCCAATCGAGGAGGCGTGCCGCTCCCTTTGCTCGACGCGACAATGCTTGAGTGATCATCGGCATGGCCCCTGGTTGCGTCCGTGCCATGTCGAGCGCGAGTTGTGCCACCGGCAGAGCATCACACAAATAGCGTTTGTAGCCGTCAACTTGGGCTGGATATGACACGGCCAGAGAGTCGAGTGTTCGCTCCGACTCGTGGAAGGAAAGCCATGGATCCGATCCATCGTAAAACATATTGATGCTGCTGGCATCGGGCTCCAAATAGTGGAGCCCAAATGTCTCCAGCTCGAGCTCGTTGATCACTGGCATACCGCGGATCAGGGTGTGGTCGCAGTTGCCAATGTTGAAGCGGGCACCGAGGTCAGTAACCGTCGATGCGCATCCACCGACATCGGACCGAGCCTCGATGAGCTCGGTCTCAATTCCGGCGCGGGCGAGGTAGGCCGCGCATATCAAACCATTGTGTCCTGCTCCAACGACAATTACATCTGGCACACGATGGACCTTATCTAAATGGAAGGCGACGATAGGTATTGATCGCTGAGCGGTAGCAGTGCGCAGATTGAGCATGACCATGCAATACGGAGTGTTTCTGCTGTGTGCCGTGCCGATGGCTGATGCCGGTGCAGGTCCCCCGCTCCCAGTCGATCGGCGGGCGACGAACGAAGAGGTCTGGGAAACAACGAAGAGCGTTATGGATGCCGGCGTCGAGTCCGAGCGTCTGGGCTACGACTACTTCTTCTTCACCGAGCATCATTTCATGCACGAAGGCTATGAAGTGATCCCCAACGCGCTCATGGCCGGTGCGATCCTGGCTGAACGAACAACGTCCATCAAGATCGGCGCCCTGTGCCATGTCGTGCCCCAGTGGCATCCGCTGAGATTCGCGGAGGACTTCGCGACGATGCACAACTTTTCAGGCGGACGCGGTGTTCTCGCCGTTGGAAGGGGCACCGTGCCTCGCGAGGCAATACCGCTGGGTGCCACTGTCGGAAGTACTGATGATCCCGAGAAACGAGCCCAGCAAGATACTGCGAGCCGAGAAAGGTTCGCCGAAGCGCTCGATGTAGTCGAACTCTCGCTGAACAATGAGCGATTCTCGTATCACGGCAACCATTACGACTTCCCCCCAGAGGGAATACCGGATCGTGGGGGCACGGTCGAGGAACTCACCTTGACTCCCCGGCCGATCGCTCCATATGAGCGGTGGCAGACCATCACGTCTCCAAAGACCGTTGAACTCGTGGCGCGACGCGGCTATGGCGGCGTCTGGTGGAACCAGCACCTGGACTTCATGAAAGGAATGTGGGAGGAGTTTGCGCGAGTGTGGGAGGACGAGCACGGGACCGAACTCGGAGCGGGCGAGCATCGAATGAAGGTGGTGAACGTGCGTATTGCCGACACCCACGAACAGGCAGTGGCGGATGCGAGGCCGTGCTTTGACGAACATTGGAAGTTTCTTGGGCCCTATGGGCGACAAGTCGGTTTCAAGGGGCCCGATGGCAAGCCGGCATCCACTGACTGGATCCCGACGCTTGAGGACGGCATGGACCAAAGAATGTTTCTCGTTGGCACGGCCGACGAAGTTGCTGAACAGATGGCTCACGACATCGAAGTGCTTGGAGCAAATAAGTTGGCGATTTTTCCAATCTGCCTGGGAGACAGCTACGACAAGTACGAAGAACAGCTCAATCGCTTCGCTCAAGACGTCAAACCGCAACTGGCCTAGCCGAGAACTCAGAGAGCGGGGGTGTTGGCCGTTTTCAGCCTGTTATGGACTGCGCTGCGGTATAGCGTGAAACAGCAGGCCCGCTGAGCCGCCACGGTCAGGGAGCGGTCGACGCTTTCTGGGCATCCCACGTTGTCGGCGTGATGCCGCGCTGGCGGAGTGCATCCTTGCGGATCTTTTCGGTCGGCGTCCGCGGCAGGTCGTCAACGAAGTCGACGAATCGTGGGACCATGTGCCGAGCGGCGTGTTGGGCGCAAAATTCGACCAAGGCTGCCGGGTCGACGGTGCGTCCGGGCCGTACCACTACTGCCACCATGAGGTCGTCCTCGGTGAATTCGCTTGGCACGCCGAACGCCGCGGCATCGAGGCTTTCGGGATGTAGTTTCACGACCTCTTCCACCTCGAACGCCGAAATGTTTTCGCCTCGCCGGCGGATACTGTCCGCAGTACGCCCCACGAAATAGTGAAATCCGTCAGCATCTCGGCGAAGCCGGTCGCCCGTGTGGAACCACAGGTTTCGTCTGGACATCAACGTTGCTTCGGGCATCCCGAGATAGCCATCGGCCATGATCGATGGTTCGGTGGGCCGCACCACGAGTTCACCCACCTCACCGAACGCAACCTCGAACCCGTCGTCATCGTGTAGTTGGGCTTCGTACGCATCGATTACGGTGCCGCACGAACCTGGCCGACGCGGTCGGTCGATCGGGTGATACATCGGGATCCCCGCATCAGTGCTGCCGTACAACTCGACGAGGTGCAACCCGAATCGTTGCTCGAACCCGCTAGCAATTTTGTCGGGCACCGGCACTCCCCACGCCAGCCGAACCGGGTTATCTGTGTCGTCCAGTAACGGTGCCGCCTTGTGCAGCATGGTGAGCGTCGCACCCATGAAGTCGAACACTGTGGCGCCGAACTGCCGTACCTCAGGCCAAAAGCCCGAGACCGAGAAGCGTTCACCGATCGCTGCGGTGGCGCCGAGCACGAGGGCAGGTCCGACTGTCAACACGGTGGCATCGATGTGGAACAACGGGAACGGGCAGTAGAGGACGTCGGTTTCGACGAAGCCGAGGTGTCGGGACATCAGTTCGGCCTGGCGAAGCACATATCGATGCGAAAGCACACACCCCTTGGATGGCCCCGTCGTGCCAGAGGTGAACAAGACGATCGCCGGATCGGTGGCGGTGTGTGTCGATGACGGCGGGACGGGTGCGGCAGACGCAAGTTCGTCCCAACGGCCGCCTACGACGATGCGAATCAATTCGGTGGGCAAACTGGGAGCAATTGCGTCCAAGTTGGCGACCACTGATGGGTCGAGCAATACGACTCTTGCTTGCGTCACCCCGATCGCATGAGCCAGGGCTGGCCCCTTGAATGTGGTGTTGATCAGGCATGCGACCGCGCCAAGGCGAGACAGCGCAAACAGGGAGATCATGAACTCGGCGCTGTTGGCCATAACGACCGGCACCGTCGTCCCTGATTCCACACCTATCGATGCCAGTCCCGCGGCCAGTCGTGCTGCTCGGTCGTGGACTTCGGCGAAGGTGAGGTCCCCTGATGCGAACCGCAGGAACACCTGATCGGTGTGGGTGCGGGTCCGCTCGGTGAGTAACTCATCGATTGTCGGCCCAAGTTCCGTTGCCGCTCCGGTCAGCATTGGCCGTGTCCGACTACCATCGTGCTGTGGGCGACAACTATGAGACAAGCGGTTCCTTGCGCTATGCGACGGTGCGGTCCGAACTCGACGGTCACGGCGTTCGAACGATCTCGCTCAATCGGCCGAAAAGTCTGAACGCCATGAACCGGCAGTTGATCGATGATGTGGCCTTGGCCTTCGATGACGCCAATCACGATGCTTCGACTTGCGCGATCGTGTTCACGGGAACCGGTCGCGCCTTCTGCGCCGGCGACGATCGCAAGGAGCACACCCATCCCGCTGATGAGGCGGAGGCCCGCGATCTCGTCGATGCCATACAGGCGGCAACCGAGGCGATCGTGTTTGGTCCCAAGCCGGTCGTCGGTGCGATCAACGGATGGGCCGTTGGCGGCGGCTTCGAGTGGGCGATCAACTGTGACTTCTCGATTTGGGCCGAGCGCGCGGTGGGGTTCTTCCCCGAAGTGTCGCTCAACTTGTTCGTCACCGGCGCGGTCACCTCGTTGCTTCCGGCGCTGGTCGGCTTGAACACCGCACGCGAGATGCTCTTGCTGGGCGACCGGTACTCGGCTGATGAGCTCCACCGCCTTGGTGTGGCCTGGCGGGTCGCGTCCGACGACAAGCTCCTGGATGAGGCAACTGCGGTCGCCCGGCAGCTCGCTGCGCTCCCGACGCTGTCGGTCCAGGCAATGAAGCGAACCCTCAACCACGCCGCCGCGACCGATCTGCGCGTCGCCATGCAGATAGAGACGGAAGCAACGGTCATCGGCTTTCTCGATCCTCTCACGACTGACCTCCTGAAAGAATTCGATTAACGAGAGTGCCGGTCCCCCGAACACCCTAGATCGGTGCGGCCACGAGAAACCTACTGACGGAGCGGCCCCAGCCAGTATGGCGGGAGCGCTCATATCGAACATCCCTCACTCGCCCCTACGGTTCGCCGTTAGCGTTACACCCGAACCCGTGGGAGACGAATCACCATGCAGTTAAGTAGGGCCCAGCATCGGGAAATGGCCGATGCGCTCGTTGAGGCAGAACGCACCAAGGTTTGGACCGAGCCGTTAACGCTGCGATATGACGGTGCTGATATCGAAGACGCTTACGCCGTGGGCCAAATGGTCACCGACATCAAGGTCGCTGGCGGACGGGTGGTCAAGGGCCACAAGGTCGGCCTCACCTCCAAGGCGATGCGTGATACCGCTGGTGCGACTGAGCCAGATTACGGAACGATCTTCGATGACTGGTTCCTCGACGAGGGCACGCAGGGGTCGATGAGCACGATGAATAACCCGCTTGTCGAACTCGAACTCGTCTTTGTGCTGAAGGAGAATCTGGGTGGCCGGTCGGTCAACGCGGTCGATGTGATTCGGGCCACCGACTTCATCATGCCCGCGGTCGAAGTGGTCGACACGCGGTACTCCAAACGGGGCAAGCCCGGCGTGATCGACAGCATCTCCGACGCGGCGTCGTGCGGTTTCGTTGTGGTGGGTGGCAACCCGACATCACTCAGTGACGTTGATATTCGTCATGTAGGCGGAGCACTTTACAAAAACGGTGAAGTCGTCGAATCGGGCACTGCGGCGGCGGTGATGGGCAACCCGCTCAACTCCGTCGCATGGTTGGCCCGCAAGCTGGACGAGTTCGGGGTCGAGATGCGGGCCGGGCACATTATCTTGTCGGGGTCTTTCATTCGCATCCACCCGGTTCGGGCCGGTGACAGCTTCGTTGCCGACTTCGGCCCCCTGGGCCAAATCAGCTTTGGTGTGAGCGCGTGAGCCGCATGATGAATGTGCTCGGTCAGCGCGTACTGCGCCGGGAAGACCCAGCGCTTCTCACCATTGGTGGGACGTACGTCGCCGACATCGAGGTGGAAAACGAAACTCATCTGGTCTATGTCCGTTCGGTTATGGCCCATGCGAGGATTGCCTTAATCGACACGGCCGATGCTCGCCTAGCGCCCGGTGTGGTTGGGGTGTTCACTGGAGCCGACCTGTCCGAACTGGGTTACGCCCCCAACATGCTTCCGACGAATCCTGATGAGATGCGGCGACCGTTCGTTGCGCACGGGACGGTCCGCTATGTCGGCCAGCCCATCGTTGCGGTGGTCGCCGAGACGCTCGCCCAAGCAGTTGATGCTGCGGAGTTGGTCTACATCGACTACGAGTCGCTCAGCGTTGTCGTTGACGTCGAGGAGGCCGCGCTCGACAAAACTATCTTGTTCCCCGAGTACGGCACGAACGTGTTGAACCGAATGGCATCGGACGGCGTCGCTGATTTCACCGACTGTGAGGTCGTGGTCGAAGAGCGCATTCTCAACCAGCGCCTGACCGCGGCGCCGATTGAAACCCGTTCTGGTGCGGCATGGTGGACTAACGACGGACGGCTTGTGCACTATTCGGCATGTCAGGGTTCACATCCGACCCGTGATTTCCTCGCCCAGATTTACGGACTACCTACCGATCAGGTACAGGTGGTTGTGCCTGATGTTGGCGGCGGGTTCGGCGCCAAGTCGCCCACCTATCCCGAAGAGCTGGCCTTGGGTCACTACGCGCGGGTGATCGGGCGACCGGTGCGTTGGACTGAGAGCCGCAGCGAGAACCTCATGGCGATGCCTCATGGTCGCGCTCAAGTTCAGTACGCAAAGCTTGGCGGCACTGCCGACGGGCTGATCACCGCCTACCAGCTCGACGTGATTCAGGATGCCGGGGCGTATCCACTTATTGCGGTGTTGCTTGCGGGGATGACCCGGAGCATGTTGACCGGCACCTATGAGATTCGCAACGTGGGCTTTACGGGAATCACCTGCGTTACCAACACGGTTTCGACCACGGCGTATCGCGGTGCCGGCCGGCCGGAGGCGGCAGTTGCCATCGAGCGCATGATCGATCGATTCGCGGCGGAGATCGGCATGGATCCGGCCGAGGTTCGGCGAAAGAATTTGGTGCCTCGATTCATTGAACCCTACGTAACCGGGATCGGCACGACCTACGATGTCGGCGACTATCCCGCCGCCCTTGAAGCTGTGCTTGATGCCGCTGGTTACGAGGAG
>JAACCU010000172.1 GCA_009937405.1 Actinomycetota bacterium | reverse complement strand
TCTATTGGGGCAGATTGAGAGCCGTATAGTGATGAGGATATCGTAGATGTCGATACCGAAAATAATGGTGCAGCAGCCATCGCCCTCCATGCCGGAATGGGCTGTGCTGCAGAGGAGCTTGATCGACCTGATGAACCGGTCCGAGGATATTATCCTCGAACACTACCTGATGCCGAACGGAGAGATCTTCTGGCCCGATATTGAGGGGTTTCGCGGCTACGGCGGCGTCGACAACGCCTTCGAGGGGTTCCATCGCTGGCCCTTGTTCTATCTACTGGGCGGCGATGACCGCTTCCTGGCGCTGGCGCAGAGGCAGTACGAGGTCCTGGTAGCGCAGTTCTCCCGGCTCAAGGTCAGCGACTCGCCCTTCCCGCCGGGGCGGGACACGATGCTGGTCAAGGAATACCTACCCGACTTTGACTGGATGCACGCAGGCGAGGCAGCGCTGTACTTCTACCTGCTCAACTTGGCCGACCCAACGCACGAGGCGAACAAGGAACGTTCTCTTCGCTTCGCTCACTTTCTGACCAACGAAGATCCCACCATCCCGGAGTACAGCTACGATCCGGAACACCGGGTGTTCAAGACCTTCGCCATGGGCAGCAACGGACCGGCTTTCCACAAGTTCGATCGACCGCACGGCTACGGCACGTGGATGGACAGTTATGGCCTCGCCTTTTACGATGTCCCGGGGGTCGAGACGATGATGGATCTGGCCGATCCAGAGAAAGCCAAACGCTATGGCCAGGTGTATTCCGCGCGGCTCAAGCGTTGCGACACGGTGACCAATATGCTGTCCACCTCGATGGTTATGAACGCCTATCTGCATACGGGGGAGGACAAGTACGAGCAGTGGGTGCTGGATTATATCGGCGGTTGGCGGGAGCGCTACGCGGGCAACGACGGCATCATGCCGGACAATGCGGGGCCCAGCGGCGTCGTTGGCGAGACCATAGACGGTAAGTGGTATGGCGGCCACTACGGCTGGACCTTCCCACACGGATTTCAATTCATCGCCGATGCCATGGTTGTAGGCGGTGAAAACGAACGCCTACTGACGGGGGAAGACGGCCGGTTGAAGTGGGTGCGCGAGCAGGTGGAAATGCTGTTGAGCCGCGCCATTGACGACGACGACGGCCACTTGCTGGTGCCGCATAAGTATGCCGATCCCGACGCGGTCATCGAGTATGCCGGCAACGAGCCCCTGACCAGGCCGGACCGCGTCACTGATTACCCGAACTTTAACCGCAAGCGGCAGGTGGATGGCTGGTTCGAATTCGGCCCGCTGGATTCGGTGCACATGGCGCATGTGTATGCCGACAGTCTGGATCCGCTCGATCTGGACGTGGTTCGCCAGATCCGCGACCCGGCCAACAACACCTGGGATCACGTCCTGCCCGGTGTGGCTCACGGCAAGTGCCTCGGTGGTCAGAACCACGCCTGGCTGAACTACCTGGCCGGTGAGTTTCCGGACTACCCGGCGCAGATCCTGCTGCACAGTATTCGACAGGTTTTTGGCCAGCTGAAGACGCTGCGCGGGGAACTCGAGGGGGCCGAGAGCGGTTGGGGCTATCGCCCGCACGGCGACAAGGCTTGGGAGGAGATCGCCGAGGTCACCCGTCAGGTCAACCGAATGAAAGAGAAGCCGTGGACCGAATCGGTGACCCACTCCTACTTCCAGACCTATCTCATCGGCCGCAGTACGATCGTCACCGAGGCTCTGGTGCAGCTGACTATGGGCGGCCCCCTGCCCGTATACAACGGCGGTTTGCTAAAGGTCGCGGTGCGCCACTTCGACGCCGAGGCTAAACGCCCGGGGCTGCCGCCGGACCTTGCGGCCCTGGTGGGTCGCATGAACGAGGACGGCATCGACCTGACACTGGCCAATACCCATCCTATGGAAAGCCGCCGACTGATCGTGCAGGCGGGTGCCTTTGCCGAGCATATCTTCACGACGGCCACCTATGTGGATGACAAGGGGGAGGCCAGCACTCTGCCAGTGGGCTGTGAATACGTGGAGTTCGAACTTGGACCCGGCACCGTGCTCGATGTCCACCTGGGTATAAAGCGCTTCTGTCGTCAGCCCTCATACCAACTGCCCTGGGATCGCTGAGCGAGCGCCGGGCAACTGGTCAAACTCCTGGAGTTCGACGTCAGACCAATCCCTCGATATGG
>JAACCU010000171.1 GCA_009937405.1 Actinomycetota bacterium | reverse complement strand
ATGTCACGCACGTCGGCCCAGACTTCGTCCGGGGTGCGTTCGATCACCGTCTCCACGACCAGGGCACGTGAGTTGGTTGTCATCGTCTAACTCGCGTTCGTTGTTCGACCGCAACTCGGGCCCACGCTGCGTCCAGTGACCTGCGCTGACACTGACCTTACCCACCACCATCTCGACAACCGATACCACCCCGACACGAAAGATGCGCAGCGTTGCCGTGCATCCAGCCGACCATCTCGGCTCGTACAAATAATCATGGGAAGGATTCGAGGGATCGCCGTAGCGCTCGCGTTGCTGGGAGTTGGTTGCGGAATTGAGCCACCCGACGAGGTCATGCTCGAAACATACGCCTGGGCCCAGACCATCAACGATGCCCGGTGGAGCCAAGGACCGGACCATCAATGCCCAGTGGTTGGAGACAGTTTCGTATGCTTCGAAGAAGCAGACCTTATCGAAAATCCGACAGACGCCTTGTTGATGAGCAACCCGGCTAACTGGCAACGGGTGCACGACGACGTCTGGATCTTTGTTCCCATCCAGTCAGCCCTCAGCGTTCCATGACGGCAGCCACGGCTCGCATGTGGTCCGGGCCAATGCCACAACAACCACCGATCATCGTTGCCCCCGCGAAACGCCACGCGGGCTCGTATGCGGCGTAAGCCTCTGGCGTGATGCTGTCGTCGAACGTCAACTCGCCATCGACAAGGTGCGCCGCATGGGCATAGGCGCCAAGGGGCCCATCCCAGCGTTCACGGATCGTCGCCACACCGCGCTCGGTAAGGCGAACATCTGAGTGCATCAAACAGAACGCGTCGACTCGTCCATAGCCCTTTGCCAACTCAACGGCTTCAGTAAGCGGGCCGCCCTCTCGCAGCTCAATCTCGGGGCTGAGCTTGCTGACGTCGTGGCCCTCCTCGGGGCCGATGGTCAAACCAACCCAGATCGGCAGATCAACACTTGACACCGCATCCAACGTTGCCGTCATGCGGGGGAGATCGACCATCATCTCGAGACTGATCAATTCCGCTCCAGCGTCGGCCATAATCTTCGCCTGCTCGACTGTGTTTTTGTGAAGTATCTCAAGCGAGGGCCGGTCACCCGAGAAGCTCCAATTACTGATGCCACCAGCCACAACCACATGGTCTGCTGACGGCCCCGCCCGCCCACGGGCCTCGATCGCAAGTTCAACAGCACGGTGGTTGTAGGCCTCAAAGTCCTCAGCGACACCGGCGTCCTCCAACACGTTCTTTCCGGTTGCGAACGTATTCGACACGACCAGATCCGCACCAAGCGCCAGATAGTCGGCGTGGATCTGCCGGACGATGTCGGGACTACTCAAAGCAGCACCCCCGCTCCAGCCGTTGGGCAGTTCCGCCACTCCCCTGCGTATGCACTCTGACCCTGTGCCCCCGTCAATCAGGATTCGTTCACCGGCGCGAGCCCGCTCAATCAAACGTCCATAGCGGTCCATGCAGCCTCCCAAACGGTTTCGACAAATCTAGACCCTGAAGCTCCGCGGGTCTCACGTGTTCGTCAAAGGTGGCCCGAATTCGAGAAACCCACTAATTTCTGTTCTCGGCGGTCAGATCGGCCACCCTGGACCAACTTCTCCGCGACCAACGGGCAGCCGAAAGAGCGACATGTCGAGGATTTCACCCACGCGCTGCAGAACCAAGGCGAGGCGCGGACTCGCTCATCTTGGTTTGGTGCTCGCCGTTCTGAGCCTGGTGGCGAGTTCATGTGGAGGCAAGGAAAACGCGTCACCCGCTGATGCAGAGCCGGAAGCGACCGAAGATGCCGCAGGCGACGACGAGCCGACCACGACCGACGAAGAAGCCAGCACCGATGCAAGCGAAAGCCCGGATTCGCCGGATCCCGATCAAGACGAAGACCCGGACACGACCGCCGCACCCGACGAGGAACCACCAGTGGTCTGCCCACCCGAGGGCGACAACAGTTGGGGCACATCATTTACCGCATCGACGGGCTGGCCCGCAGCAAGTACTGAAACCGTGCTCGCCAACACCGCCATCGGCGCCCACGATGGCTACGACCGCTTTGTACTCACCTTCGGTGAAGACACAGGACCCCTGGACTGGGCGGTGTGGGTCGTCGACGGCCAGCCAGTGCAGGATCCGTCTGGTCTTGACCTGGACATCGAGGGGTCGGAGTTCCTTATTGTGGTGGTCGCGGGCGTGGCCGCCTACTTCCTCGAACCCGAGGACCAGTACGCGGGGCCGAGGCAACTCGATGGTGTCGACGCCGGCACCTCGAATCTGGTGCAGGCGGTTCTCTCCGGCGACTTCGAGGCCCAGGTCGACTGGCACATCGGCTACGACCAGATCAACGCATTCCGTGTCTTCGCCCTCGAAAGTCCACCCCGCCTCGTCGTCGACATGTGCGTCGAGGACAACGCAGCCGGCTAGGCGACGGTACACGCCGATACTGATAGCCGGTGTGAGCGATAACACACTATTTTTGGTCGTGGTCACGTTCGCTTCGGGCTAACACCCGCAGCGTCCCAGCTGACAACCTGGCCGGGTGAAACCCCCCGAACGTGATGCCAACGACGACTTGACCGCGGCATCCGCGACGGCCGTCGCCAAACCACGCGGACCGCTCCGCGAGCCCAACTTTCGGCGCCTCTGGGCGAACTCGATCGCGTATTCCATCGTTGGCAACGCTCAACGTTTCGTATTCGGCTGGCTCGTTCTCGATGGACTGAACCGGTCCGAAAGTGACCAGGGGCTGGTGATCTTCACCCTCGGCGTCCCCGCCATCTTCCTCACGCTTCACGCCGGCGTATGGGCAGACCGCCACGACCGTCGCACAATCCTCATCGTGACCCAGTGCGCGGCGGGAGCGGTCATGGTCGGCACCGCCCTGGTCATCAGTTCGGGTCGGGCGACGATGGGCTGGGTCCTGGCTGCAGCACTCCTTGCTGGGGCGACGTCCACAGTCGGGCAGCCGGTTCGGGCCGCCCTGATCCCCATCCTCGTCAAGCGCGAGCAACTCTTCAGCGCCATCGCGGTCAACGCCCTCGCCATGACTGCATCGATGATTCTCGGTCCGGTCATCGCCAAGCTCGTCGGCGATCAGTTTGGATTCGATGGAGCATTCTGGTTCCAGGCAATCCTGCTGGGAATCGGCCTGCTCTTCCTCTTGCGACTCGAGGTTCCGCCTCACGATACGTTGCCTCCCAAACGGACGATGCTCCATGAAACCATCGATGCGCTGCGGCACCTGCGCGAAGACCGCCACCTTCGCACCCTTTTCTTGCTTCTGTCCGTGGCCGGCGTGACCATCAACCCTGCCGTGCTGGTGACATTGCAGGCGTTCGTCAAGGACGAACTCGGACGACCATCGGGTGACGTCGCCCCCTTGCTCGCCGTGATGGGTGTCGGCATCGCCATCAGCTCGGCCGTCGTCATGCGCAAGGGTGACATGGCCAACAAGGGCGCCCTGTTTCAGCGGGCAATGATGACCGGTTCCATCATGACCATTCTCATGGGTCGCACGAGCGAGTACTGGCAGCTCTTCCCGTTGGTACTGGGCATGGGTCTAGCCGGCGGGTTCTACCTCAACATGAACCAGGGCCTGATTCAGGCCAACACACCGCAACCGCTCATGGGCCGGGTCATGGGCCTCTACACGCTGGTCCAAGCAGGGCTTCTCCCCATCGGGGCATTACTGCTTGGCCTCATCGCCAGCCAGATCGGCACCGGCAACGCCATCAGCGGCGCTGCGGCCGTGGGACTTTCAGTCGTGGTGACGACCTATGTTCGCAACACCGAGCTACGCCGTCTGGGCTGACCCCCTACGAGCTCACGGCCATCCCGAGCGCGAGACGAATGAGGCCGCCTTCGGCGCTACTTCGGCTTGGTGACAGTCCAGCCTCGACGGCGCACCTCAAGCACGAGCCACTTGGTGGGCGCAGTACGAATTGCCTTCTCGTGATCGGTGAGCTCGCTCACCGGTTTCTCCGGCTCCGGCTCGGGCTCGGGTTCGGGCTCTTCGATGGCCGAAGCGACAGGCTCTCCCTGTTCGGCCGCGTGCTCCGCGGCCTGCAACTGGCCGATCAGTTCGGCCGCTTCGTCCGCCGTGAACCGTCCGCCGGCCTGGCGTTGATTGAACCCCATCGGACCACGGGCATCACGGAAATCGGCATGGCCGAGGTTGCCGAGCAATTCGAGGAGCTCTTTTACCTGACGACCCGTTGCCGCTGGTCCCGCGCTCTGTCCAAATGCCATGACCCAGTCTGGCTCGCCGAGCGACTAGTCGGCCGGATTCGCCTGGTCACCGGGAGCGACGGGACGCAACCCCGGCCTGCGACCATCGTCCGCGTTCATGTAGAACGCCAAGGCCAGGCCAAGCAGTGCAAGCGGCATCTGCCACGCAAGCGCCAACCGAATGTCGTCAAACGCTTCCGCCAGAGCACCGACCGCCGGTTGTGCCAAGGCTGTCATTACACCCGACACACCAAAAACGATGCCTGTCGCCGCGCCCGTGCGTTCCGCCGGCGCTAACTGGCTGGCCTGGGCGAGTGATACCGGAAACAGGCTGAACTCGAATAACGCAATACCGGCAACAGCGACCAGCGAAACCGGCCCTGAGCTAACGGCAAAGACGCCCATCAACACGATCGTCGCCGCTGCCGCGCTATGTAACCCGCGAACGCCACCAATCCTGTGAAAAGGCCAGGCTCCTAGCGGCTGGGATACCGCGCCTCCCACCAGGATTACGGTGAGCAGCTCACCGGCGCTGGTACTGCTCCAGTCT
>JAACCU010000170.1 GCA_009937405.1 Actinomycetota bacterium | reverse complement strand
TGAAGGCCAGGGCGTCCTGGTGGTCGGTCCGAACCGATTGTTCCTTGCATACATCGAACAGGTCCTCCCGTCTCTCGGTGAGGCCGGCGTTGAGATTGCGGTCCTCGGCGACCTCCTTCGCCCGCGGGTGAGGGTCGACAAGCTCGATGATGAACCGACCGCGGCAGTCAAGGGCGACCTGCGGATGATGAAGGTCTTAGCGCGGGCTGTTTCGGATCGACAACGTCCGCTTCGCGAAGACTTCCACATCGGCTTTGGCCTGCAGCACCTTCGGCTCACGGCTGATGAAAGTCGCTGGATCATCGGTGAGGCCCGTCGCCGATCCCGTGGTCACAACTCGGGCCGCAAGGTGGTCCAGAAGCTGGTCTTCGAGAAGCTGGCGGCCAGCGCCCGCAAACCTGTAGACGCGAGCACAGTCCGCGAACGGCTTCGACACCAGCTCCCAGTGCGAGAACTTCTTGAGTGGATGTGGCCAGTGCTTACTCCGGCCCACCTGCTCCACGACCTTTATGGTTCGCGAGCCTTGCTGCGGTCGGCCAACCGAACCAACAAGGGTGGGTTTTTCAGTGACGAGGAGATCCTCCGGCTTTACAGGTCGCGTGCCCCTCACGCTGATGAGGTGATCTGGCGTGTCCACGATGTGCCCCTGCTTGATGAGGCCCGGGCCCTGCTCGGCTTCCGCCCTGGAAAGCGCACCACCGATGCGGTTCGTACATACGGCCACGTGTGTATTGACGAGGCTCAGGACCTCTCGCCGATGGAGCTGCGGATGGTGACGCGTCGATCGCTCAATGGGTCGATGACCGTCGTCGGCGATATTGCTCAGGCCACCGGGGCGTGGGCCAACCATGGCTGGGAGAGCGTGTTGGCCCAGCTGCCTGACAAACGCGAGGTTCAGCGCCGTGAGCTGACGATCGGGTATCGCATCCCCGGTCCCGCGATGACACTCGCCAATCAGGTTCTTCCGCATGCCGCTCCAGGCTTGCGCCCACCACGGCCGGTGCGAGACGACGGAGATCCGCCACGTTTGATTGAGCTGGCGTCTGCCGCGGGAGCAGACCTCGTCGATGTGGTGCGTGCCGAGCTTGAGGCGGTCGCCGAGGGGAATGTGGCCGTGATCGTGCCGGAATCTTTGGAGTCTGCGGTGCGTGAACTCTTCGAGGCCCACGCGCTGCCATTCGGCGGCGCCAACCGTCAGGGTCTCGACCAGCAGATCACGCTGGTTCCGGTTCGACTCGTCAAGGGCCTCGAGGTTGACGCTGCGGTTGTCGTCGAGCCGGCTCGGATCATTCGTGAGGAACGCCAGGGGATTCGCTCGCTTTACGTCGCGCTCACCCGGGCAACGAAACGGGTCGCAGTTGTGCATTCCGAGCCGTTGCCCGACATGCTAAACGAATAGCCATGTTCGATCCGTCTCTTCTTCCTGCCGCCGATGCTTCGCTGAGGTGCGCGGCTCATGCAGAAGAAATCGGGCTGCCCCCGGTCGGATCTGCGCTCTTTGTCGATGAGATTATTGTGGTCGATGTTTCGCGGCCGTGGCCGAAGCCAGTTTGGGCGGCCGACGGGTTCACGGCAGTCCCCGAGTGGGTCATGGCGGCGGGTGAAGCCGGTCGCCGCGTTCGGGTGCTGGCTGCGGTCGCTGATGAGAATAGCAATGATGGGGAAAGCGCTATGGCTGCGACTGTCGTGCACCGTCGAGTCGCCGGTTCTGGTCTTCTTGAACGCATCGAACATCGTTGCGCCGCTGGCTTGGTCGCTGATCTCCTTTCGGTCCTGTTGCTCGACGGCTTGGATGCGTCGCCACAAACCGTCGTTGATGGGCCAGCGCCTCGGGCCGAGCTGTTGATCTGCGCCCAAGGCTCCCATGACGTGTGTTGTGGCTCTCGGGGCACAGCGATGGCGGTTGAAATCAGCGCGGCGCGTCCTGAGGTTTCGGTTCGCCGGGTCTCGCACACTGGTGGTCATCGTTTTGCACCGACAGGGATCTCTCTTCCTGACGGCCGGATGTGGGGGATGTTTGAGCTTGACGAGATGGTGGCCATTCTGGACCGCTCCGGTTCGCCGGCTGCGGGCGCTGATCGTTGTCGAGGTTGGATCGGGGCGAATGGGCCCGGCCAGGTTGCCGAAGCTGCGGTCCTCGCTTTGGTCGATGACTGGGCGTTTGATTCACTCGACCGTTCGGTTGATGTCGATGTTGATGGTGACGGTTGGCGCTGCACGGTTCATGCGGGCGACCGGCAATGGGCGGTTGGGGTCGCGCTTGGTCGCCTCATCCCTGGGATCAAGTGCGGCGAACTCGGAGGCGGCAAGATCAAACCAGGCATCGAGTATGTGGTGACCTCGCCGCCCGAAGTGGTTGGCTCCTGAACCAAAGCGATACCATGTAAAGCATGCCTCACATGGCGCTCGGTGCCGCGGGCATCTCCGTAGAGTCGGTTTCCGTATCGCTCGATGGTGGTCCGGTTCTTCGCGCCGTGGACTTCGCGGCCTCGCCCGGCTCTCAGGTGGCTGTCCTTGGTCCGAGCGGCTGTGGCAAGACCACGCTGTTGCGTTCGTTGGCGGGCCTCCAGCGAATCGACGGTGGCGAGATCCGAATCGGCGATCGGGTTGAGGCCGGGCGGTCGTTCCATGCGCCGCCGGAGAGTCGCAGTGTCGGTCTTGTTTTCCAGGACTGGGCCCTGTTCCCGCACTTGGCTGTCGCAGCCAACGTGGCGTATGGGCTCCCGATTGATCAGCGGGGTCGATTCTCGTTCGGAAGTCGGCGTCAGAGCCGGGCCAAAACTCATGTGGCTGAGCTGCTGGAGATGGTCGGCATTGGAGATCTCGCCGACCGTATGCCTGGCTCTCTTTCGGGCGGCCAGCAGCAGCGCGTGGCGCTTGCCCGAGCTTTGGCGCCCAAGCCCTCGGTCCTGCTGCTTGATGAGCCTTTTTCGAGTCTCGACACCAATTTGCGCTCCGACATCCGCGCCGACGTTGCCCGTCTCCTGCGTCAGCTCGAAATCACGGCAGTTTTTGTCACCCATGACCAGGACGAAGCGTTCGTGCTCGGTGATGAAGTAGCGGTCATGCGCGAGGGAAGGGTCGTTCAGCAGGCATCACCGGCCCAGCTCTACGCCCATCCCGTCGACCCTTGGCTCGCTCGCTTTGTCGGCGACGCCGATGTGCTGCGCGGTGAGGGGAGCGGTGGTTGTGCTTCGACGCTTATTGGGCGCGTGCCTCTGCAAGACGACGTTGTCGGTGTCGTGGATGTCCTCATTCGCCCTGAGGAGGTTGTGGTTGAAGCTGGCGGCGACGGTGAGGTTGTGGCCATCGAGTACTACGGCCACGACGCGGTCACCACCGTTCGCTTTGCATCGGGTGACGAGGTGCGTAGCCGTACGACGGGCGCTCCTCGCTTTGCGATGGGCGACTCGGTCAGTGTGCGACACTCGGGAGCGGCGAGCGTTGCCTACGTCCGGCCGTCAATGTGACAAAACTCATATGTTAGGTAACCCTGACGGTATATATAATGCATTCATGACCAACGGATCGTTACGTCGCCTTGGCACCGCCCTCCTCGTCGTTGTTGCAGTTGTCGCCGTCGCCTGTGGCAGCGGCTCCGATGCAGGCTCATCCGAGGGCTCAAGCTCAATCCTTTTGTATTCCGGACGCGACAAAGAACTCGTCCAACCACTGATCGATGCGTTCACTGAATCCTCTGGCATCACGGTTGAGGTCCGCTACGCCGACTCCGCCGAGCTTGCGCTCTTGATTCAGACCGAAGGCGACAACTCACCGGCTGATGTATTCATTTCTCAAAGCCCGGGTGCGCTCGGCCTCCTGGCCGGCGAGGATCGTTTGGCAACCCTTCCCGACGACCTACTCGGAATGGTCGATGCCGGTTTCGCTGCGAGTGATGGTACGTGGGTGGGCCTGAGCGGCCGAGTCCGAGTCGTCGTCTACAACTCCCAACTCGTTGCTCCCGAGGATCTTCCGACCTCTGTACTCGAGCTCGCCGGATCCGCCTACGCAGGACGTGTCGCGGTGGCTCCCACAAACGGATCATTCCAAGACTTCGTGACCGCAATGCGCAGCGAACTCGGTGATGAAGCGACGCTTGCATGGCTCGAAGGATTGGCGGTCAACCATGCACCCAACTATCCAAAAAACTCGGCCATCGTCGAGGCCGTGGGTCGCGGTGAAGTCGAGATGGGACTCGTCAACCACTATTACAACCTTCGGGCGTTGGAAGCCGACCCATCGGTGGCCAGTGTCAACCACTTCCTTCCGGCAGGTGACGTCGGCTCACTCGTGATCGTCACCGGCGGCGCAGTACTCGCATCGTCGGGCGCTTCTTCTCAGGCTGAGGATCTGCTTCGCTACCTCCTCAGCGTCGATGCCCAAAGCACGTTCTCAACGCAGACCCAGGAGTACCCGTTGATTGACGGAGTCGCTGCACCGGACGGCCTCCCTGCGCTCAGCGGTTACGCCGCTGACACCATCGACTACGACCTGCTCGGTGATGGGCTCACCGGCACGATTGAACTCATCCGTGAAAGTGGCATTGAGCAGTAGTCCAGTCCGCGCCCCGTTCGGCCTCACAGCCGTAGCGGTAGCGATCGGGCTCATCTTCCTCGGCCCCTTCGCGTATGTGGTTTGGCGCAACGTCGACCTCGGCACCGACCTCGGATCGATTCTCTTCGATGAGGACACGCTCCGTCCGCTGAGCCAGTCACTTCGCCTCGGGGTCGCAGTGGCGGTTAGCGCCGCAGTGATCGGCACGGGACTGGCCTGGCTCACCGTGCGAAGCGATATCCCCGGGCGGCGGGTCTGGCGGTTGTTGGCCCCGCTACCGCTCGTGTTCCCCAGCTTCGTCGGTGCCACCGCTCTCTGGGCCGGCTTCGCCAGCGGTGGGTTGATGGAGGAGCTGCTGACGCCGTTCGGCATCGAAACGCTGCCTGATATGCGTGGCTTTCGCGGGGCTTGGTTGGTGCTGACCCTGTTTACCTACCCCTACGTCTACTTGCCGGTCGCAGCCCGGATGGCATCGCTACCTCCGAGCCTCGAGGAGTCGGCGCGACTCCTCGGGCGAAGCCCATTGGGCGTGTTTCGCACCGTGGTGCTGCCGCAGGCTTCGAGCGCAGTTTGGGCCGGCTCCCTTCTCGTTTTTCTCTACGCGATCAGCGACTTCGGGGCAGTGACACTCCTCGGCTACGACACGCTGACCGAGCAGATCTTCGCCGACAAACTCTTTGACCAACCTCGAGCGATGGGGCTGTCATTGGTTCTCGGTGGGGTTGCACTCATCGTTGTGATCGCCGAACGTTCACTCGATCGTCGTCGCCGCCGGGTTGAAGTTGTGCGATCCCGCGAGTCGCTTGTTGTACCCCTTGGGCGCTGGCGCTGGCCTGCTGTTGCCGTGGTCACCGGCTTCCTCGGCAACGCCCTGGTCGGGCCTGTCGCTGTGCTGGGCTTTTGGGCGTGGCGGGGAATGACCGCGGATTCCGCCAGCGTTGGTCTCGCCACCGATATGGGCGATCTTGTCGGCCCAACCCTGCGTTCCGCCGGGGCCGGCCTGATCACGGCGGCAATCGCCATCGTGGTTGTCCTTCCGCTGGCGTGGACCATCTCGCGCTACCGGAGTCGTGTGGCATGGGCGGCGAACTCCATGGTTGTCGCCGGCTTTGCCCTACCGGGGGTTGTCATTGCCTTGTCGCTCGTGTTTTGGGCAATCGACGCGCCCCTCATCAGCCGCTGGTACCAGACCCTGCCGTTGCTGATCATCGCCTATGTCTTGCACTTCGGCGCCCAGGCCACCCGAGCCGCACAAGTGGCGGTCGATGCCGTGCCCCGCCGGCTGGGCGATGCCGCCGCCACCTTGGGAGCGGGCCGCCCCCGTCGGTTCTTCAGCGTCGAGATCCCGCTGATGACGCAGGGGCTCCTCGCCGGCGCCGGACTCGTCATGCTCTCCACCATGAAAGAGTTGCCCGCAACATTGCTTCTGGCACCGATTGGTTTCGACACGTTGGCCACCGAGATCTGGGGTGCAGGCGATCGCGGCGCCCTTTCCCAAGGCGCGCTTGCGAGCTTGATGCTGGTGGCGCTCAGCGCCGTGCTCACATGGGCCGTCGTGATCCGCCGCATCGAGCACTACTAAGTCATGCAGGAAACAAACCCTGCGTGACTTGCCGCGGCTCAGGTGGCGACGACCAAAATTCGAGCGGCCGCAAATCCACCGACGCCCACAGGCGCTTCGCCGATGTCGAGGGTGGTGGTTCCGTCAGGAGACGAGGCGAGCACTTTGCCGCGAGAGCCCGGAACGATCGACGCGTGCTACAGAAAGTCGAGCATGCCTTCGGTGAACTCGAGCTCTTCAGGGATGCGTTGCACGACGAATTCGTCGCCAACGATGATCGTGGCCAGCGTCACCAGCGCCGGCGCCACATAAGCGGTGCCGGGGATCGGGTTACCGTGAGGACACGTCGTGGGGTCATCGAGGCGGGACATCATCGCCTTTTCAACGAGAGGGGAGATCACGTGCTCCCACTTGCCGGCCTCTTGGTGGGCATCAGCCCAGGACAGTCCGAGGATGTCGGTGAGGAAGCACTCGGCTAGGCGGTGGCGGCGAACGACTGT
>JAACCU010000169.1 GCA_009937405.1 Actinomycetota bacterium | reverse complement strand
GTGCTCGAACTCGTCCTGATCTACGGCTTCGACTATGGCATCGGGGCGTCGGCGCTCTCGACCGTGATCGCCCACTGGGTGAGCGCCGGAATCTTCTGCTGGTGGATCGCAAGCGCGGTCGCTGAGCACGGCGTCAGCCTTCTCCCCGACCGCCGGACCATCACCAAGCTCGCTGGTGCCGGTGTCGACCTCCTCCTTCGAACGACTGCCATGCGCGGCGGACTGCTGATCACTCTCGCCGTCGCCGCCCGCATCGGCACCGACGACCTCGCCGCCCACGAGATCTCCTTCCAATTCTGGAGCATTCTCGCCCTCAGCCTCGACGCCGTCGCGATCGCCGCGCAAGCGATGATCGGGCGAGCGCTCGGCGCCGGCGATGCTGAGCTCGCCCGCCAGCTAGGGCGCCGGATGATCCAATGGGGCTGGTGGGCCGGCGTCCTCCTGGGGCTCATCGTCCTCGCGACATCGCCGGTGGTCCCCAGCATCTTCTCCAACGACCCCGCCGTCACCGGCCTCGCCGCGTTCCTGCTGATCCATGTTGCGGTCTGGCAACCACTCAACGGCATCGTGTTCGCTCTCGACGGCATCCTGATTGGTGCCGGCGATCTCCGTTTCCTCGCCTACGCCATGTGGGTCGCGTCGATGGTGCTCATCGCCGGCGCGTTCAGCGTCCTCTGGCTCGACCTCGGTATCGGCTGGCTGTGGGGTGCCATCGGCGCATGGATGGTCGCTCGCGCCGCCGCACTCATCTGGCGCTTCCAGACCGACTCCTGGCAAGTCACCGGCGCCGTCCGCTAAGACACGCTGGGGCCTGGCCCCAGTGTGTCTTAGTTGGCCTTGCGTGAAAGCAGCTCGGCGATGGCGCGGCCGTCGGCTTGACCTTTGGTGGCCTTCATGATCTGACCGGTGAAAAAGCCTTGCATCTTTTTGCGGTCGCCGTCGTCGCCGCTGGTGAAGCGGGACCACTCGCCCGGATTGTCAGCGATGAGCTGGTCGACGAGACCTTCGAGCTCGTTGCCCTCCATCACCTCAAAGCCACGTTCGGCCGCGATCGCCGCCGGTTCGCCGCCGGATTCGATGAGGTCGGCAAGTACGTGTTTGGCCTGGGTGGCCGTGAGCTCACCGCTGGTTTCCATCGTGATCAGCGCTGCGAGCGACGACGAAGTCAGCTTCGACCAGTCGCTGACCGCCACGTCGTTCTGGAGACGGGTGAGGACCTTGTCTGCATCGGCACCGACTTCGATGGCGTCGAGCGCGAGCGTGTCCTGGCCACGCTCCACAACCGTCGCCAGCACCTCTGGCGAAACATCGGACAGTTCGCCGAGACGAGCCCGCCGAGCAGCGGGCAGTGCCGGCATGGCGGCGTCGATGGCGGCGATGTCTTTGACTGCCGGGGCCAGCGGAACCAGGTCAGGCTCTTGGAAGTAGCGATAGTCGTCAGCGTCTTCCTTCGACCGGCCCGGAGTTGAACGGCCGCCTTCCTCGTCCCAGTGACGAGTCTCTTGGCGGGGCGCCTCATCGTCGGCGTAGAGGGCAATATGGCGGCGAGCCTCGTATTCAATAGCTCGGCCCATCGAACGAACCGAGTTGATATTTTTCAGCTCACAGCGAGTGCGTAGCTCATTGGAGCCAACGGGGCGAACCGACACGTTGGCGTCGACACGCATCGACCCCTCCTCCATCTTGGCGTCGCTGACCTCGATGGCAAGCAGGATGTCACGCAGTTCGTTCACGTAAGCCTTGGCCTGCTCGACGGTACGAATGTCGGGTCGACTCACAACCTCGACCAACGGCACGCCGGCCCGGTTGTAATCGACCAGCGAGTACGTGGCGTCGTTGATCCGGCCACCGCCACCGACATGGGTGGTTTTGCCCGCGTCCTCTTCGATGTGGGCCCGTTCGATACCGACCACGGCACCGTCGCCCAGTACGAGTTCGCCGTCGATGCTCGTCGGCTTGTCGTACTGGGTGGTCTGATAGTCCTTGGCCATGTCGGGATAGAAGTAGTTTTTCCTCGCCATCACTGAGCCTTGGACCTCACAGCCGAGCGCCCGGCCGAGCTTCATGGCGTAATCGACTGCCTTGGCGTTCATCACCGGTAGCGAGCCGGGCAGGCCAAGGCAGACTGGGCCGACGTTGGTGTTGGGATCGGTTGAAAACTCGTTGGCGCAGCCACAGAACAGCTTCGTCTGCGTGGCCAATTCAACATGAACCTCGAGGCCCACAACTAGCTCCCACTCATCGGGCAGTGTTGGCTCATGAACCGTGATTTCCTGGGGGCTCATGACGCACCTCCCCCATCAGCCGCCGCTTCGAGCACGGCGGCGACCTGGAAGGTCAGACCGTCTTGGAGCGCCGGAGCGAGCACCTGGACGCCGACCGGCAGGCCGTCGTCGCCAACACCGAACGGCACCGAAATGCCCGGGTGACCGGTGAGGTTCGACGGGATGGTGCACACGTCGTTGACGTACATCATCATCGGATCTCCGGACCGTTCACCGAAGGGGAACGCCGTGGTGGGCGCGGTCGGCGTAATCAGCACATCGAAGTTTTCGTAGACAGAAGCGAAGTCACGCAGCATCATCGTGCGCACCTTCAACGCCTTGCCGTAGAAGGCGTCGTAGTAGCCGGCGGACAGGGCGTAGGTACCGAGCATGATTCGCCGCTTGACCTCTGCCCCGAAGCCTGTGGTGCGAGTGGCGGCATTCATCTCGCCGGTAGTGGGAGCGTCCACCCGCAGGCCGTAGCGCACACCGTCGTAGCGGGCGAGATGGCTGGACGCTTCAGCCGGGGCCACGATGTAGTAGGCGCTGAGTCCAAGCGTGGTGGACGGGACCGATACCTCTTCGACCGTCGCACCAGCGGCCGCGAGCGCCTCAATAGCCTCATTGGTGCGGGCCAGCACGTCGGCTGATAGGCCTTTGACCGAACCAGCACCACCGCAGAGTTCCCGAACCACGCCGACCCGGAGTCCTTCGACCCCACGGTCGAGATGATCGACAGCATTCGGCGTGAAGCCGGCTATCGACGTGGAGTCGAGTGGGTCATGTCCGGCGATGATGTCGAACAGTGCAGCCGCGTCGGCGACGTTGGCCGCGAACGGGCCGACCTGGTCGAGGGACGAGCCAAAGGCGATCAGGCCGTAGCGGCTCACGGCACCATAGGTCGGCTTCATGCCGACGATGCCGCAGAAAGCCGCAGGTTGGCGGATCGAACCGCCGGTGTCTGACCCGATGGCGAGGGGAGCGAAGTTAGCTGCGACTGCCGCGGCCGAGCCACCACTCGAACCGCCCGGCACCCGGCCGGTGTCGAGCGGGTTGCGGGTCGGGCCAAAGGCTGAGTTTTCGGTCGAAGAGCCCATGGCGAACTCGTCGAGGTTTGTTTTGCCGACGAAGACGGCACCAGCGTCAGCAAGGCGGGACACGACGGTGGCGTCGTAGGGCGGGCGCCAGCCTTCAAGAATCTTGGACGAGCATGTGGTGGGGATGCCCCGAGTGCACATGTTGTCTTTCAGCGCGAGCGGCACGCCGGCCAGCGGCCCCACCGGTTCGCCGGCTGTCACAGCGGCGTCAACGGCCTCGGCCTGACCGCGGGCCTTGTCCTCGGTCACAAGGTTGAACGCATGGATCTCGTCCTCACGCTCGCCCACTCGGGCCAGATGCTCGTCGAGAACGGAGACAGCTGAACGGGCGCCGGAGGCGACGGCGGCGGCAATCGAGCGGGCGGTCACAGCTCCTCCCCCAGGATCGGCGGGACACGGAACTGCCCGTCCTGCTCGGCCGGGGCGACGGCCAACACTTCGTCACGATCAAGCGATGGACGCCGCTCGTCGGCTCGCAGCACATTCACCATCGGTAAAGGGTGAGACGTGGGTTCAATATCGCCCACGTCGAGGGCCTCGATGTCGGCTGCGTGATCGAGGATGTCGCTCATCTGGTGGGCGAACTCGTCAATCTCAGCGTCGCTCAGGTCGAGTCGGGCCAGTCGAGCAACGTGGATGACCTCGTCACGGGTGATGCGTTCGGACATGGCGTCAAAGGATACGAGGGCTGTCGGTCTACGCTGCGCCCGTGACCGTCCATCCTTTTCTCAGTCCCGAGTGGATCGTCGCGATGCGCGAGATCCGAGCCGACTACGCCAACGACGAAGGCGAGCCCGACATTCAGCTCGCGGCCAACGTCACCGTCACCAACCCTCCCTTCGGGGAGGGTTCGATTCTCGGCCATATCGACTCAAGCGGCCCAACGTTGATGATCGAGGAAGGTCATCTCGATCAACCGGAGTTTTCGTTAGAAGTCAGATACGAACTGGCCTATCAGCTATTCGTTCAACGAGATCCGGCCGCCGTGATGCCCGCAATCTTCGCTGGTCAGATCAAGCTCACCGGCGACTCGTCAAAGGTGCTCATGCTCGCCGGCCAGATGGCGCCGCCGGCAGACGGTGACCCCCGACGCGATCAGCTCCGCGAGATCGTGGCCCGCATCGACGCCATCACCGCCTGATCCACGAGGGGGTCGACGAAGACCCGGTGGGGTCTGCTCCCTGCCTGTCTTAGTTGCCGGTCAGTTGGGTAGCAATGACCACGCTGGTGGCGGGCAAGTGGAGTTCGCCGGCGGGAGGATCGGTGGCGAGCACAGGTAGCGACGGGTCGCCTTGCACCCCTGACACTGCGAAGCCGGCTGCCTGGAGAGCCGCAGTCGCTTCTTCGACATCTAGGCCGATGACGGCCGGAATGGCTCGAGGCGAAGGCCCGTCCGAAACCACGATCGTGACATTGGTGCCAGCATCAACCAACGCGCCAATGCTCGGCTCGAACCGGATCACGCGACCCGCAGGCACATCGTCGGAAAACTCGTTCGATCGGTTGGGCACCAGTCGAGCGTTTGTGAGCACGATCTCTGCTTCGGCCGGATCAAGGGACTCTGGGAGCGCGGGAACCACACGCTGCGCCGGCCCCGTGGACACTCGGAGATCAACCGCGGCACCTGGTTCTAGTTCAATCACGCCAGTCGGGACCAAAGTCTCAATGACATAGCCCGCAAGGATCTCCTCATGGGCCTCTTCGTAAATGGTTCCGACCGTCAACCCCTTCAGTTCGAGTCGATCTCTTGCCTCCACTGCGGAAAGGCCGTCGACGTCGGGGATCGCAAGCAGCGGCTCACCCAAGGAGACATAGACAACAATCGGGTCGCCCTCGGCAACCTCGGTGCCTGCAGCCGGGTCAGTCTCAAGGACCTCGCCGGCACTTGTGCCCGACTCACGTCGATCGCTGAAGTCGGCAACAAGACCGATCTCGCCCAAGGATTCGGCGGCCTGGACTCGGGTCTGCCCTGCGACCTCGGGGACCTCGTGCATGATCGGTTGGTTGGAGTCCCATGTCATGTAGCCGCCGACAATGACGGCGATCAGGCCGATCAGGCCGACGATCGCCCAAAGCCAGCGGAGGCCCGGCTCGTCCGAGTCGATGTCGCCGCCCACAGGTCCAACCGGCGACACCTCATGCATCGTGCCGTGCTGTGTGGAGTCGATCTCCATCTCGATGCCTGGCGCCGGCTC
>JAACCU010000014.1 GCA_009937405.1 Actinomycetota bacterium | reverse complement strand
GATTTCCTCGGGGGCTAGGCGTGCGGCCCAGGCCTTCGGCGCGAGCTGTTCTTGCTCGAGGGCTTCACCCGCGCGGCGTTCGAGGTCGTAGCGGTTTCGCGCCATCCGGGCTTCGCGCACCGAGAGGCGGGCCCACCAGATTGAGGCGCAGGCGGGGATGAGGATGACGCCGAAAAAGGCCATCGACTCTGCGGTGTTGACAAAGGCAGCGATTGCTGCCGCAGGAGCGATCAGGCCGTAAAGAATCGCGTCATGGGTCTCCTTGCGGTATGCGGCGAAGGCAAGTGAATGAGCTTCGATGTCGGTGGAAGGGTCGGCCTCAACCAGACGGACCACGCGAAGACGCAGCCGAGCAGAGCGGACATAGACCGCGGCGGCAGTGAGGCTGACCGCTGCGATAAGGATGAGTAGATACACAGACACCGCGTTCTCCTCCCGGGAGATATCGGTTCAAGGATGGTAGCGGGGTATGACAGCGCGACCCATCGCGGGCCCCATAATTAGCGAAACAACGCGATCAGTCGTTGCGGCGCCGCACTCGCAACTTGATTGGTGTGGCGCCGAGGTCGAAGGCTTCCCGAAGCGACCGCTCCAGATAACGCATATAGGTGCTCGGCAGTTCGCGGTTGGCAAACAACGTAAACGTTGGCGGGTCGGTGGCGCCCTGAGTGGCGTACATGACTCGCGCCCCGTGTGGTGCGGGCTGCGAGGACTGCGCAGCGCGGATGATCTGGTTGACCTGGCGGGTCGGGATGCGGGTTCGGTACGCGCCGACCGCCTCCTGAAGCGTCGGCCAGAGACGATTCACGCCCTTGCCGCTCAGTGCAGAAATTCTCAGCACGCTGGGTTCGCCAAGGAAGCTGAGCTTGCGCTCAACGTCTTCACCAATCTTGAGGCGAGCCTCCGTGCCGAGTAGCTCCCACTTGTTGAGCAGAATGACTATCGGGCAGCCGGCGGCATCGACACGTTCGGCAAGACGCTGATCTTGGTGAGTGACGCCGATGGTGGCGTCGATCACGAGCAGCGCCACATCGCTGTTGTCGACAGCCTTCAGGGCGCGAACGAGCGAGTAGTACTCGGTGTCTTCATCGATTCTGGCTTTGCGGCGCATCCCGGCCGTGTCAACGAAGCGGATCGGGCCGGTGATTGTCTCCACGATTGTGTCGATGGCGTCACGTGTGGTGCCGGGACGATCGTGCACGACGGCGCGCTCCTCCCCGATCAAGCGGTTGAACAGGGTGGACTTGCCAACGTTCGGGCGCCCAACAAGCGTGACAGAAAACAGTTGTGGATCATCCGATACCTGGTCGACCAGCTCGTCGTCGCTGCCATCGGGCAGAAGCTCGATCAAGGCATCGAGGAGGTCGCCGGTTCCTTTGCCGTGGAGGGCAGAGACAGGGAAGGGCTCGCCCAGGCCCAGCCCCATGAATTCCCAGATCGCGATCTCGTGTGACTTGTCGTCGACCTTGTTGGCCACGACAACGACAGGCATGTCGAGCCTGCGTATGAGGAGCCCGATCCGCTCGTCTTCTGGTGTTACGCCCACTGTGCTGTCGACTACCAGCATGACGATGTCGGCGTCCGCCATAGCTTGAACGGACTGGGCCGAAACCTTTTCGTCGAGGTCATCGCCATCGGCTACCCAGCCACCGGTGTCGAGCAGGGTGAAGTTGTGACCCAACCATTCCGCATCGACGGCTTTACGGTCGCGGGTGACGCCGGGGCGTTCTTCAACGATCGCCTCGCGGCGACCCAGAATACGGTTGACAAGGGTGGATTTACCGACGTTGGGACGGCCGACAATCGCTACAACTGGCAGGCTCATCGTCGCTCCAGGGCGGTTCGTAGGGCAGCGCCGTCGGTGGAGATCACCTCGACCGGTCGGGGAAGATCGTCGACCGACATGCCATCGAGAAAAACTCCTCGACTCAAACAGACGTCAGGAAGAAGATACCGGTGCCCTTCAGGTTCCGCGGCAAGGATTCTGGCGATGTCTTCGCCGACCATCAAACCGGTGACCCCGATGTTGCCGCCGAAGTAGTCGTTTGGGACGGCAAGTACCCGGGCATCATCTCGTCCGCTGGCCTCAATGAGGGGTGCGACAATCGGCGCGCCAAGCGTGCCAGTGAGCACTGCGATCGGAGCTGAGGGCCTTGGAAGCAGTGTGACGGGCGTGGAAACCGGTTGGTCTGCAGGCTCAGCGCCTACTGAGACAACGCTGGCAGGCGAATCGATCCGTGGCGCTCGGTAACCGTCGGCGGGGGCGCCGTCGACCCAGGCAAAAAACCCTGCACGGGGGCCGGTTGGTTCGGTGACCAACGGATCATAAAATTCGGCTTCAAGGGTGCGAGCCATGCCGATCCCATCCTCGTGCATGGGGAATCCGTCGTAGCTGTCGGCGTCGGGAAAGGGCCTCTCGGCCATCAGGTAGTACTCGTCGGCGCCATAGACGAGGCGTCGGCCGACGGTGGCGAGGAACGTCGCCTGCCACTCGGCTATGAGATCGACGACGTGCTGCGCTTCAGTCAACGTGTGCTCCCGCATCCGGGACTGCTTGGAGAACTTGGAGATCCCGAGTGGCACCACACAGATGGTGGTGAGTTCGGGGAATCGTTCGAGGACGCCGGCCAGAGTGTCGTCGAGAACGTCGGCGTCGTTCACGCCAGGGCACACCACGATCTGACCGTGAACTTCGATGCCGTGATCGAGAAGCGCCCGAAGCCAGCGCAGAGAAACCGCACCACGACGATTCTTCAAAATGTCGGCGCGGATCTCGGGGTCGGTGGCATGAATCGAGACGTTGAGTGGGGAAAGCCGCTCGGTGATGACCCGTTCGAGGTCAAGTTCGGTGAATCGGGTGAGCGTGGTGAAATTTCCATAAAGGAACGACAACCGATAGTCGTCGTCCTTCAGGTAGAGGGAGCGGCGCATCCCTTTGGGGAGCTGATGAATGAAACAAAATTCACAGTGGTTGTCGCAGGTCTGAACCTTGTCGAACAGTGCAGCATGGACTTCGGCACCGAGCGGCTCTCCACTATTTTTGGTCACGACGACATCGAAACGCGTGTCGTCACGCTGCACGACCAGGTCGATCTCTGGCTCATCGGTGAGGATCTGCCAGCGAATCACGTCACGCGGTACCTCACCGGCGATGGCAAGAATCTCATCGCCAGGTTGGAGACCCGCTCGCTCGGCGGGCGATGACGGCTCAATAGCCACGACACGCGGAGAGGACATTTTCTTAGGCTACCGCCCTGCCGCAGAGGGTCCGCGTGACAATCAACACCCTCAGTTGCAGTTAGGTATGTTTCATGTAGTCTCATTGCTTATGCGATGTTCTGAACAACTTAGAAATGTGGACTTCCAGCCATGAGCGGCATCACCGTTTCTCGGCGCGGTGATCGCATCGTCGCCGTCAAGGAATCCCCAAGCGGCTCCGAGCGAGCAGAGCGCCTACTCACCGAGGCTGACGTACTCCAGCGGATCAGCCATCCCAACGTGGCGGAGTACGTGGAGCACCAGGTCGATCCGGTAGTCCAACTCGTCACCATGTTCGCCGGCACCGACACCTGGGAACGGCAACCGCCCGAAGGGCTCACTGCAATACGAGCCTTGGCTGTGGTTGCCTCGGTGCTCGCCGATCTGCACGAGGCCAAGATCTCGCACGGCGAGCTTGTGCCAGCTCACATCATTTGCGGGCCGGACCATCGCCCGATCCTCTGCGGTTTCGGCAGGAGCACAGCCTTATCGCCCGAGTCCAAGACAGCAGACCTGAACGCGATCGCAACCTTGCTTGACGACCTGACCGAGGATCTCGACGACGACCAGCGAACGCAAATCGGCGCCATCAGTACAGACCTACGCTGCGACTCTCTCTCGGCTCGTGAGGCCACAGGCCGCCTTGACGCGCTCCTCTCGAGCGAGATACCGGCGAGACCTGCCAGACAAATACCCAAAGGTGTTCTTGCTCTCGCCGCCGCGACCCTCGGCGTCATTGCCATCGCAGCCGTGTCGGCAATCGACAACAGTCCGGCGCTGCAATTCGTCGCCGTCTCAACGACAGCGCCCGTCGCGACAACTCTTGAGACCACCACCACCCTGGCCCCGCCTGCGGTCGGAGCACCCACCCTCATCAACCAGGGGCGACGGTACGCAATTGGACAACCCGGCGATGTAGCCGTCGTTGGCGACTGGGATTGCGATGGGACCGACACGCCCGCATTGCTGCGACCTGCCACCGGCGAGATCGCAGTCTTCAGCGATTGGCCCGCACCAGCGGCCGGGATCGCCGCTCAGCACATCGTTGTCGTCGATGGGGCTCGCTCGCTCGAGATCGACGATCAAGACGCATGCATCGTACTGCGTGTTCGCACCGCCAACGGATCCGTCCTCATCCCACTGGAGTCCACATGAACCACCGCTCAACCCCTGCCCACCCTCACGGCATGGGCCTTGCCATCACGCTCGGCGCGTCAGCTGCGATCGTGGCCCTCATGGCGCTGCCACTCGCTTCACCCCCGGCCGATCTGACACGTGTTGTCGAATGGTGGGACCATGCCGGAACAGCTCGTGCTACCGTCGCTCTGGCGCGAATCGCAGGAATCGCCGCCGCCACATACGTGGCAGTCGTGGGGGGCCTGGTCACGTTGTCAGCGCTTGCCCGTCTCCCCCGCCTCACACGCACCTTGACGCGGGGTTTACCAGCAGGAATTCAACGATCATTGGCCGGCGCCACCATCGCCGCCGGCACCCTCACTCCGAGCTTTGCTGCAGCCGCTCACAGCGATCCGCCGCCGACACCAATCGTGCTGTTCGACATCGGCAGCGCCGACCCAGGATCAGAGATTGTGCCCGATGGGCCGTCGGGTTCGACGCCAACCACCGCCACTGTGCCAACTGCCGCCGACCCACCCACCGCCGCCACAGACGCGCCAAACCCCACCGACACGTGGACTGTGCAGCGCGGCGATCATTTGTGGAGCATTGCCAAAGACACGCTGACTGACTTCGCCGCAAACGGCGAAATGCCGTCAGAACGACAGGTGGCGCGCTACTGGCAACGACTCATCGCCGAGAATCGTGACGCCATCGGGGCTGACCCCGACCTGATCCATCCCGGGACCACGCTTGTGCTCCCGCAGGTATGAGCGCTCAGGGGCAGTAGCGCAGACCGAGCATGTCGAGGCGTGGCGCGACGCTCTCGGTGCCGGTACCGAGAATGGCAGCCAGGGCCTGAAGATCATTTTGACGAATCGTGAGCACACGACCGTTAAAGTCTTGGCGTTGCACCTGGATCATCGTCAAGTAGCGGCCGAGCATCTCGCTCTCAGGACCGGAGAGCGAATCGAGCTTCGTGAGATCGATGGTGATCGGTTCGCCTGTGTGACGCGACGACCGTTCTGTGAGATCAATGATCGAGGCACCCTCTGGTGAAATACCAAAGCTCGGACCAGCGTCGGCCGGGAGCAACTGATCGACCGGCACGTTGTAGAAGCGCGCAAGCCGTTGAAGCCGCGGCACCGAGATCGCTCGCTCGCCCCGCTCATAGGCACCCAAAACCGATGCTTTGAATTCCTGCTTCGAGGACGCTTCGACTTCCTGCAACGACAGGCGCTTCTGACGCCGGATCGCCCGAAGACGCTCCCCAACCCGCCCGCCGTACTCTTGCGTCATATTGATTTCTGACACTCGCTCACCCTTTGCTTGAACTTCATCCCGTTGCTTGAACTTCATCCCGGCCATGATCTCACGTCTAGAGATAATATTGTTACGCACCGTGGCCGAACTGTAGGCCAAAATACCCGGGATGCCAAGTATCGGGCAAACACCCAGAGACTTATTTTGAAGCCCAAGGGTTCACAGCTGAAACTGTTGCCCAACTAGTTCATACGGCCGACGGCCAGGACAACACCGGCACAGATCGCCGCGGTCTCTGCCCGAAGCACGGCATCGGACAATCTAATTCGAGGAATCGAAGCGTTCCGTTCGTTGTCGTCCCAGCCGCCCTCGGGGCCGATGAGCAATGTCGTCTGCCCGTTGACAGGCGCTCCCCCCATGTCGGCCATGGCAGCACCGTGAAGTTCGGCAACCTCAGCGAAGTCGGTTATGTCGTGCACGGTTGGGACCCACGCCCGGCGACACTGCATCACGGCTTCACGAGCGACACGAGAAAGGCGCTCAGCATTACGCGCAGCTTTCTCGGTATCCCAACGCACCACCGACCTCGCAGCAACGAACGGCCTGATGTCATCAACACCAAGTTCGGTCAGTTTCTGCACCACCAACTCGGGACGACCACCCTTGATCAAGGCAAATGCCACGCCGACTCGAGGGGCCGGGGCGGCAACCTGACAGCGCTCCCCCACCGGCGTCGGCATGGGACCCCAATGAAACGGTTGCCAACCACCGCGGCCATCTCCAATCGTGACTGGATCACCAGCCCGCACCCGTAATACACGGTCGAGATGGTGGCGGTCATCGGCGCAGACATCGAGAGCATCGAGGTCATCGACGAGTACGTGGGGGCCGTGGGATCCGTCGGGAAGCGGATCGCCGGCGCTCATGAGAACGCAGACTTGATCTTCGAGAAGAGGCCCTGGCCTGGCTCAGCAATCTTTTCGCCGCGAGCAGCAGCGAACTCGCGCAGCAGCTCGTCCTGGGCGTCATCAAGATCGTCGGGAACCTCGATGACAATATTGACCCGCAAATCGCCCCGACCCCTCCCTCTCACGTGGGGCACACCATGGCCCCGCAGTCGAAAGACAGTGCCGGACGCGGTGCCTGCCGGAACCACAAGATCCTCGGTGCCATCGAGCGTCTCGTACGAAAGGTGAGCGCCGAGCACCGCCTGCGTGAACGGGACATAGAGGTCATGGACCAGGTCGTCGCCGTCGCGGCGAAGAGTGGCGTGGGGGCGCACACGAATATGAACGTAGAGGTCTCCGTTTGCGCCGCCACGGGCCCCCGCAGCGCCGCGGCCCGAGAGTCGCAGTGTGGACCCATCGTCGACGCCTGCGGGCACCTGAACCGAGTATGTTCGCTGCTCGATGGTGCGACCCTGAGAGTCGCATGTGCCGCACGAGTTTTCGATCACATGGCCAAGTCCACCGCACTTGCCACAAGCGCTGGCGGTAACCATCTGACCCAGCACCGATTGTCGAACACGACGGATCTGGCCACTGCCGTTGCAGTCGGGGCAAGTGACCGGGGTGGTGCCAGCTTCGGCGCCCGAACCATCGCAGTCTTCGCAGCGAACCGCAGTGCGGATGGATACTTCCTGGTCGCCACCGAACACAATCTCTTCAAGGTCAAGATCGACCGTGGTCTCCAAGTCCTCGCCGCGGGGCGGGCCACTCCGACGCTGGTTGCCCTGCCCAAATGCCGAGCCGCCACCACCAAAGAATGCTTCAAAGATGTCGCCCAAACCTCCACCGGACGCATCGCCGCCTGCGCCTGGTTGATCGGTTCCAAAACGGTCATAACGAGATCTGCGTTCGCTATCGCGCAAGACCTCGTAGGCGGCACCGACCTCTTTAAACCGAGCTTCGGCCGCGCCGTCGTCTGGGTTCAGGTCTGGGTGGTGGGCGCGAGCAAGCTTTTTATACGCGCGTTTGATCTCCTCATCAGTGGCGCTGCGCGCCACACCAAGGGTCTCGTAGTGGTCGGTTGCCATCGATCAGCCTTCGGTCAACGCGCGTTCGAGGCGCTGGCTCACGACGGCTACCGCCGAGAGCGCCTGGGAGTAGTCCATTCTGGTGGGGCCGAGAACCCCAATGGTGCCGTCGCCGGAACCATCAATGCTGAACGGCGCCAGCACCAAAGAACACTCGGCGAGAGAACCGACACCGGTTTCCTCGCCAATGGCGACCCGCATGCCCCGATTGAGCACATCACGAATCAGGGAGACCACCACGATTTGTTCTTCAAGGATCGAGAGAACCTCTCGGACCTGCTCGACAGCTTCAAACGCTGAGGCCATTCGAGACGCGCCGCCGACATAGAGCTCAGCCTTGCGACCAGCCGCGCCGAGCGCCGCTATCGCTGCATCAAGCAGGAGGTCCGGTTCGCCTTCGGCGACGGTGTCGCCGAGCTCGCTCAGCGTCTTGCCTTCGATCGTTTGAGCGAGCCGGCGTCCGGCATCCTCCACAATCTCGGGCGTAAGTTCGAGAGCTACCTCGACGGTGCGTTTCTCAATCACGCCGTTAGAGAGCACCGCCACGACCATGGCGATGTGGCTCGACAGGTCGATCAGCTGCACTGTGCGAACCGTGGCCTGTCCAACACTGGGGCCGACAACGACGGTGGTCCAGTCAGTGAGCGAGGTCAGAAGCGATGAGGTCTGGCTAAGAGCAGTTTCGAGCTCGCCGTGGACGCCCATGAAGAAGTCGCGCACCTGGGTTTGGTCGACTGGGTCGATCGCCACATCGCTCGATCGAAGCAGATCCACAAAAAACCGGTAGCCCTTGTCGGTCGGGATACGTCCGGAGCTTGTGTGTGGTTGAACCAGGTACCCGGCATCCTCGAGCGCACCCATCTCGTTGCGAACGGTGGCGGAAGAAACCTCAACGCCGGGCACAACCGCGATTCGTCCACTGCCGACAGGCTGGGCAGTTTCAATGTATTCCTGGACGACGGCCCGCAGAATGGCGGCCTTCCGCTCGTCAAGCATCATCAGATCCTATCGGCGGCTGATCCGTTGACCGGAGCGAACGCAATCAAACGACGGTGCACCCACAGCGGCGGCTCCCAACGAAGCTGGCTAGTCGTCGAGTTGCAAGGCGCTAATGAAGGCTTCTTGCGGGATATCGACACGGCCGATCGACTTCATCCGCTTCTTGCCTTCTTTCTGCTTTTTCAGCAGCTTGTTTTTTCGCGTGACGTCGCCGCCGTAAAGCTTGGCGGTCACGTCCTTGCGGTACGCCTTCACCGTGCTGCGGGCGATGATCTTGCCGCCGATGGCGGCCTGGATCGGTACTTCGAAGTTTTGCCGCGGGATGAGTTCTTTGAGCTTCTCGGCCATCTTGAGGCCGTACTCGTAGGACTTGTCTTTGTGCACAATCGAGCTGAAAGCATCGACCGGGTCGCCGTGTAGCAAGATGTCGACACGCACCAGGCTGTCAACCGCGTAGCCGTCGGGTTCATAGTCGAGGCTGGCGTAGCCCTGGGTGCGGCTCTTGAGTTGGTCAAAGAAATCGATGACGACCTCGGCAAGTGGGAGCCGGTAGTGAATCTCGACTCGCTCAGGCGAGAGGTAGTCCATCTTGAGCATCTCGCCGCGCCGGGTCTGGCACAGATCCATGATCGTGCCCGTGTAGTCGGTGGGTGTAAGAACACTGGCCTTCAGGTACGGCTCCGCGATGCTGACGATCTCCGCGGCAGGTGGAAGTTCGGATGGATTGGAGCAGACAATTTCACTGCCATCGCTCTTGGTGATGCGATACGCCACCGACGGGGCCGTGGAGATGAGCGTGAGTCCAAACTCGCGTTCGAGGCATTCGCGAACAATTTCCATGTG
>JAACCU010000168.1 GCA_009937405.1 Actinomycetota bacterium | reverse complement strand
TGAACTGAAGTCGACTTCGAGATGAGCGCACCGAATCGCTTCGTGAGGCTGCCCATGAACGGGTCGTGCCCTAAGTGGGCTACATCGAGGTACGGCTGTAAGTCAGATTTCAGCGCGCCCAGGGCGTCGCCATCGAGGGCTCCATGAATGACGGCGTACCCGTCGTCACTCACCGCCTCGGCCACGTCGGCGGCATCGGCATCAGCATCAAAGACGTTGGTCAGGGTGACGCTCACGTTGGTGACCGTCGGGCGGGGATGTGTCTCGCGGAGTCGAACTGACCGAGAATCCATGCGGTGGCCGGCGAGTAGACGTCGATGAACACCGCCTCTTCGTCACCGAGGACGACTCCGCCGTGGGGCACATCGCCGGGGGCGTACCATCCATCACCGGGCCCGATCTCACGGGTCTCATCTCCAACCGTGAGTTGGAGGCGACCCGAGAGCAGAAGGCTGAACTGCTCGTGGGGATGATGGTGTATCTCATAGATCGCCCCCGCTGGGTAAACGGCACGGATCAGGTGCATGTGTTCACCCGAGATGATCTGCCCAGCGGTCCCTTCGTCATCCCAACGAACCGCGTCTAGCTCATCCCAAGCAAATATTCGCCGCTGCGTGCGCTCGACTCCGTGCTCGTTCAGTTGCCGATCGCCCATAAACAGAAACTACATCAGAGCCAGCTATCCATCCAGAGTCCTGCCCGCTCTTCGGAACTGTGCGAGTGGCGTGGCCTGTAACAGGCACGGGTGTGGATCACGGAAATGCATCCGGACTATGGGAAGCTTGGTAGGTGCGTGATCTTGAACAGCCTCGTGGCGCTGCTCGTCGCGAACATCTATGACGAAGATCAAATCAACACCCACCCTCGGCACAGAACCCAAACCAGGTAGGCGGACGGGGTGGGAAAGATTTGCGTTTGCCCTCTGCCCATTTTTGACTCTGCAGGTCTGGCTTCGAGTGTTTCCTGACGCATTTCCCGGTTGGGCAATGGCGATGCCCGCGTCGGCGACCCCCGATGTGGGTAAGCCACTCAATCGATTCGTCAACTTCTTGAGACACGACGAGATCCTTGGGTTGTTTAACGTTCAAGAACTCACGAGATCGCTCTCTGGGTTACTTGACTACCCGATCGAATTCGCGGAGGGGGTTCTCCGAACAGGTGAAGGCTCGTTGGGTATCGGCCCCGCCCCTTGGACGATGCTTCTCGCTGTCGGCGGGGTCTTCGGATGGCGCCTAGGAGGATGGCGCCTGGCACTACTCACGGCAGGATCTGTCTTCTATTTTGCTGCCATAGGCGCATATGAGGATGCTATGGAGACGCTTGCGGTCGTGGCTGTGGCGGCCCCCGTCGCGGTTTTGACAGGGTTCGCTCTCGGACTATTCGCAGTAAGGAAACGATGGTTTGAGAAGATCCTTATTCCGTTCTTGAACGTGCTGCAGACCTTCCCTCATTTCTCGTACTTGCTCCCCGTCGTCGTGTTTGTTGGTCTCTTTGGTCGAGCTGGCGTGATCGCCACGATGATCTTCGCGTTTCCGCCGATGGCGCGGTTGACCATTGTGGGGATGCAGGGCATTCCCCCAGACGTCATTGAAGCGGGCACCATGTCGGGGGCGACCTCGTGGCAGATCCTTCGCAAGGTCGAGCTGCCAGCAGCGCGCCGAGCGCTGATGGTGGGCGTGAACCAGGTGGTGATGAGTTCACTCGCCATGATCGTGATTGCCTCGCTCATCGGTACGAGTGGTCTTGGCCTGACCTTGCGGCAACGGCTCCGAAGCCTCGACATCGGCGTTGCGCTTCAGATCGGTATCGCCGTGGTACTGATGGCGATCACCTTGGACCGACTCAGCCAGGCGTGGGCAAAAGGAGAGCCCCAATACCGTCGTGAACTCCCGTTTGTTCGGCGCTTCAAATATCTGTTGCTTGCCTTTGGGTTCGGCATTGCCACGTTCATGGCATCGCAAATGTTCGACTCGATGAGCGTCTACCCCCGGCACTGGCAACTTTCGTTCGCTGACGAGGTCGACGGTTTCGTTCGGTGGATGGCGACAAGCCTGCCAGTTGAGTCGACTAAGAACTGGCTCTTATTCAATCTCCTGCTGCCGATGCGAGATGCCTTCAGAGCAACTCCATGGGGCGTGGGCGTCGTTGTTGTTGCAAGCATTGGGTGGTTGATGAAGGGACCCCGGCTCGCGATTTCGGCAGCCGTGTTTCCACTGGTGATTGCCTTCAGCGGGTACTGGTTCGAAGCGATGGAGACCACATATCTCGTCGTTGCCGCAGTCGCCATATGCACCACGATCGGTGTACCGCTTGGGGTGTGGGCATCGGCGACCGATGCGCGAGTTCGCACGGTCCAGGTTGTGCTTGATGCCTTCCAGACCATGCCTCCGTTCGTCTATTTTCTTCCTGTCATCATGTTGTTTCGCGTCAGCCCCGCCGCGGTGCTCACATCGATGCTCATCTACCCGATGGTCCCTGCAGTTCGGTACACGATGCTTGGGCTCCGCGGCGTTCCGCTCGACAAGATTGAAGCTGGTAAGACCTCGGGTTGCACATCGTGGCAGCTGCTCTGGAAGGTCAAGATGCCTCTGGCGCTTCCAGAAGTCATCCTTGGCATCAACCAAACCATCCTCTACGCCATATTCATGGCGATCCTCGGAACCCTTATCGGCGGCGTCGGAGGACTCGCCGGGCCGCTCATGAGCGCACTCGGGAGCTCCGACATCGGAAACGGCACGATCCTGGGACTTTGCATCGCCTGTATCGGCCTTACCGCCGACCGGCTCATTACGACGTGGGCTGCCGATCGAAAGGCCCAACTGGGATTGCCATAAACGATCTAGTCGTCGAGTGTGGCGGCACAGTCAAGATCGGCGGTCCAAATAGCGAGGGCCACGAGCGGCTCAGATCGAGTTTGCATTGCGTGTGATGTCCACGGCTCGTGGACCATCCATGAGCCGGGGGGTTTGGGCTCGAAAGGCCCGTCGCCCTTCTTCCACTCGGCGGTTCCTGCCACGGCGTAGTAGAGCTCCGGCGCCAAATGTGAATGCGGTGGGTAGAGGATGTGCGGCGCCTGGACCGTGACGAAGATGCTTGCTTCGGTGCCGAACGCGAGCGAGGTCTCGCGTGCATGGTCTCCGACAAGAACAGCGACGAAGTAGCCGGCCCGCAGCGCGACTTGATCAGTTCGATCCGCGTAAGGATCAACCCACTGCAAACTTGGTGCCGTGTCGCACAACGCGGTGAGCATGGCCTGACCGAGCGAATCGTTAGGGATGTCGACGGCTTCGAGGAGCTCGACAACCAAATTCGGGCAGTCGGGGGCCGCGTCCGACAGCCGGCCATGGTCGGCGAGAGCTGTGATCGCTAGGCCAATGTCTGGTAGATCCAAGGTCGCATCGGCGTGAGCGCCACCGATGATCGCCCCGGTGGTAGCGAGAAGGCGTTGTCGAGATTCATCTACGCTTGCCATGAACGGTCTCCCTGTATCGCCGCCAGGAAAATTATCGCGTAACCCAGAACCTGAATGGATGACCATCGACCTTGGCTTCGTGGAGAGCGGCGGTTTCCTCTGCCGGCCCGAGCTTGATGGAGAGGGCGAGAACCTCACCGGCGATGTAGTCGCCGTGCAGTGCGATGGCGGCCTTGGCGTCGTCGCTGGCATCGCTGATCTGCACATTGACGCGGTCGGTTACGACGAGATCCTCCGCCTTGCGAGCATTTTGGATCTCACGAACGATGTCGCGGGCCAAACCCTCGGCGGCGAGTTCAGGGGTGACCTCGGTGTCGAGCGTGACCACAGCATCGTTGGAACGAAGGGCAGCAGCCACGACGCCCTCAGGCGATTCAAGTGCGAGCTCGTATTCGCTTTCGGCCAACCGATGGCCGGCGACGGTGACTGACCCATCTTCGTTGGAGGTCCAGTCGCCGCTGCGGGCGGCGCCAAACACAGTTTGCACGTCCTTGCCGAGGCGCGGGCCAAGGGCCTTGCCGTCGGGGCGAAGGACGAACGTGGCAAGCGAGCCGATCTCTTCGGTGACCTTCACGGCCTTCACGTTGAGTTCGTCCCGCAATAGATCGGCGAATGGTTCGAGCGTGTCGGCATCTCGGCCGGCAACTGTTACTGACGCCAGCGGCAGGCGCACACGCAGACCCTGGTCTTCGCGCAGACGCAGACCAGTCGACGCGACATCGCGTAGCCGATCCATCGCCGCGACGAGATCAGCATCATCTGGGTAGGCGTCGGCGGCTGGCCAGTCGGAGAGGTGCACGGATTGGGGACGGTCGGCATCGCCGCCGGTCAGCCCGATCCAGATCTCTTCGGTGATCATTGGCAGGAAGGGGGCAGCGACCTGCGTCAGCGTGACGAGCACGGTGTAGAGCGTGTCGAGGCCGTTGACATCGGCGCCGTCGCTGCCGGTGCCCCAGAAACGGTCGCGGGAGCGGCGGATATACCAGTTGTTCAGCGCATCGATGAACGACTGGATTTCGGTTGCTGCGCCCGGCAGGTCGTACTCATCCATGCGCGACTCGACCGAGGCCACAAGATCTCGCGTCTTCGCCAGGATGTAGCGATCAAGAAGTTCTGGTGAGTCTGTGCGGAACGTGGCTCGATAGTTTTCGACGTTCGCGTAGAGCGTGAAGAACGAGTAGGCGTTCCAGATTGGCAGGATGACCTGACGGACCACATCGTCGATCCCCTGGTCGGAGATGCGGGTATCGCCGCCGCGAACGATGTTGGTCGACATGAAGTACCAGCGCAGTGCGTCAGAACCCTGCTTGGAGAAGATCTCCTCGGGCTCGGTGTAGTTGCGCAACTTCTTTGACAGCTTGGTGCCGTCATCGGCGAGCAGAATGCCATGACAAATAACGTTCTGGAATGCGGGTCGATCGAAGAGCGCCGTAGCCAGCACATGCAATGTGTAAAACCAGCCACGCGACTGATTGATGTACTCGACGATGAAGTCGGCGGGGAAGTGCTCGTCGAACCAGTCCTTGTTTTCGAACGGGTAGTGGACCTGAGCAAAGGGCATCGAGCCGGACTCGAACCAGCAGTCGAGGACCTCGGGCACGCGCCGCATCATCGAACGACCGGAGGGGTCATCGGGGTTGGGTCGCACCAGCTCATCGATGAACGGACGGTGCAGGTTTGTCGGTCGGATACCGAAGTCGGCTTCAAGCTCGTCGAGCGAGCCGTAGGCGTCGGTGCGCGGGAACTCTGGATTGTCGCTGACCCACACGGGGATCGGTGAACCCCAGAAACGGTTACGGCTGATCGACCAGTCGCGGGCGCCTTCAAGCCACTGGCCGAATCGGCCATTCTGGATGTGGTCGGGGACCCAGTTGATGTCCTGGTTGGTCTCGAGCATCCGGTCGCGAATGTCGGTGACTTTCACGTACCAACTCGGCATCGCCTTGTAGATGATCGGTGTATCGGTGCGCCAGCAGTGTGGGTAGTTGTGCGTGTAGCTGTCGTGGCGGACAAGCTGGCCTGTCTCGCGAAGATGTTTGATGATCCCGGAGTTGGCTTCGAGCACGTTCTCGCCGGCCCACTCGACGACCTCGGCAGTGAACCGACCCGAATCGTCGACGGGCACGACCATGCCGATACCGGCTTCGCCGACGACCCGCTGATCGTCCTCACCAAAGCCAGGTGCCATGTGCACGACGCCAGTGCCTTCGGAGGTATCGATGAAGTCACCGGCGAGCACCTGGAAGGCGCGTTCTGTCCCGTGGTGAGCCTTGTCCGGATCGACCGAAGCCATATCTGCGAAGTAGGGAAACAGTGGCACGTAAGTCCGTCCGACCAGGTCGCTGCCGCGAACGGTTCCCACCCGTTCGGCGTTTTCCAGCTGCTTGTTGTACTTCTCAAGGACGGCTTCGCCGAGGATGTAGCGAGTGCCGTTCTCGTCGGCCATCACGGCGTAGTCGAGGTCTGCGCCGACTGCGAGCGCGAGGTTCGAGGGCAGCGTCCATGGTGTGGTGGTCCAGGCCAGGATCGCGGCCGGTGTCGAGGCGTCGCCGGGCAAGCCGTCTACGGCGTCGAGTGTGAACGCAACGGTGACGGCCGGGTCCTGGCGGGGACGGGTGGCATCATCGAGGCGGATCTCGTGATTGGACAGCGGGGTCTCTGCTCCCCAGCTATAGGGCAACACGCGGTTGGCCTGGTACACCAAACCCTTGTCCCACAGCTGCTTGAACGCCCACATGACCGACTCCATGTAGTCGAGGTCCATGGTCTTGTAGTCGTTCTCGAAGTCGACCCAGCGAGCCTGCCGAGTCACCGTCTTCTCCCACTCCTGGGTGTACTTCAGCACCGACGTGCGGCAGTACTCGTTGAAGCGTTCGATGCCGTAGTCGCTGATCGATGCCCGCCCCGCGACGGGAAGTTCTTTTTCGGCTTCCATCTCGGCGGGCAGACCGTGGCAGTCCCAGCCGAACCGACGCTCAACGCGCTTGCCCTTCATCGTCTGATAGCGAGGCACCACGTCCTTGACATAGCCGGTAAGGAGATGGCCGTGGTGCGGCATGCCGTTGGCGAACGGTGGTCCGTCGTAGAACACATATTCATTGTTTTTTGAACCATTGCCAACGGGCCGCTGATCGACGCTTTGTCCGAACGTTTTTTGGGCCGCCCAGCCCGCAAGAATCCGCCGCTCGATACT
>JAACCU010000167.1 GCA_009937405.1 Actinomycetota bacterium | reverse complement strand
TCGTCATCGTCATCGTCATCGTCATCGTCGTCGTCATCGGTGTTCGACCCCTCGCTCCCGGCATGGGACGGATGGGGGCCGTAGCCGAGTACGGGAGCGCCGGTGGCGTCGGCGATGGCGGCGGATGCGGGGGAGTGGTCGCCGTGAGTGTGGGTGATGAGGATGTGGCGAACCGTTTCTCCATCGAGCGCCTGGAGAAGCGCCTCGATGTGAGCCTGATCTCGAGGTCCGGGGTCGACAATGGCGACATCGCCGTGCCCGATTACGTAAGTGCCCGTGCCATGAAATGTGAACATAGACGGGTTCTTGCACACGATCCTTCGGAGCATGGGCGAGATGTCGACGAGTTCGCCGTATCGAGGATCAAATTCAGCGTTGAACTGGGGACCGGCCATAGACCATCATGGCAGGCCGAGAGGCATCATGGGCACTGGAGAGATGCAGAGACGATGGCGGTCTCGCGCTCGCTGAGAGGGATAGACATCGCCAGGGCCTGACCCTCGGGGCTCATCTTCCGGAGCGTCTTGGCAACGACGGAAGCCATCTTTGGCTGGTCGTCGATGCGGTCAGCGGTAGTGGAAAATTCTGTTTCGAGGAAGGTGAGGCAGACGGCATCTTCGAAGGTTTGGACCTCAGGATCGGTCCCCAGACCGTTTTTCTGGATGATCTCAACCGCCCGATCAGTACTTGCATGGTCGTAGGAGTGGTTGTTGAGCAGTGTCCGAAGATGGGCTGCATGACGGTGTTTCTGCTCGCGGCGCCAGCTGAGGTAACCGGGTCGGCCTTGCGGATAGTGGGTGCGCGGCAAATCCCAACGCCGTAGGTGATGGGCGCGTGCCGCGATGAGTAGAGCGTCAGCGGCCTTCGGGCAGAGGGTCTCTACCCAGGACCAGCACCGCTCACCCTGGACCAGCGCCAGGGGTCGGCCATCGAGAAGTCTCGGGTCCTCGGCGTTGACCGCGTCGATCGACGCGAGAACCGTGCTCAGGTCGCGCACTCAGATTCGCCGATCTCGGCGACATAGGGGCCGGTCTCGTCGTAGTCCACGTAGAACGATGGATCGTCTAGGTAGGCGGGGAAGATGTCGAGATCCTTGAGCCCTTGAGCGACTCCCTTGGCGCCACCGCTGCGGTCGAGCCAGGAGCGGAATGATTCGCTTGCCTGGCGTTCGTCGTTGAACCGGCGCACGACCCGAACCGCAGCGTGAGCAGCGCTCTTCGCGGGCAGACGAAGTGCCTTGTCACCAAAGTACATCTGGTCCTGACCGATGTAGCCACCGAGCAGCATCTGGTAGCCGGGCGCGGAATGGCCGTTGGCCCGCCGCTCGGCTCCAAAGAATCCGATGTCGGCGGCATGGTGTTGGCCACAGGAGTTGGGGCAACCAGAGATGTTGATCCGGAGACCGCCGATCTCGCCGAGCCCCTCCGCGTCCAGCGCATCGCCGATCGCTTTGGCCAGTCCTCGGCTCTGGGTGACAGCCAGATTGCAGGTATCGGCGCCTGGACATGCCACAACGTCGCGCACCAGTTCGGCACCCGGCTCTGCCATTTCGATGGCGAGGAGCCGTTGATAAAGGCGGGGCAACTCTGACTCGTCGAGACCACGGATGATCAGGTTCTGGCGGTTCGTCAGCCGGATGTCAGCGCCGAACTCCCGCTGTATGTCGGCAATTGTTCGGAATTGGTCGGCGGTGATATCGCCGAGGGAGGCCCAGGCATAGGCCGATACCTGTCTGCTCGCGATGCCGCGAACAACATTGGCCTGATACCAGCGGTCATAGGGCGATGGTCCGCCGATCGAGACGGGGATGCCCTGACCGATCTGGGTCACGACAGAGCGGTCGCCGATTTCGGCGGGTTGATCGCCATCGAGGACCACTTCAGTGGGAAGGCCACCGGGCCATGAGGCAGACGCCAGGAGGAACTTCCGACTGGCAAGGATTCGGCGCTTCGTCTCGTTGAACCCGAGCGTGTCGACGACCCACTTCATACGAGCCCGCAACTTGTTGTCTCGATTACCGGTCTGATCGAACACTCGAAGGATCGATTCGATGGTCGGCAGCAACTCTTCTTTCGGCGTGAATTCCTCAAGTGCCAACGCGGCGTGGGGGGTGGTGCCGAGACCCCCGGCAATGTAGACGCGGAAGCCAGCCTCAACCGTGCCATCGTCGCGCGTGCGGGTGGTGGCCACCACGCCGGCGTCGTTGAACATGGCCTGGCCGCAGTCGGTCTCGCAACCAGAGAAGTTGATCTTGAACTTGCGGGGCAAGCGTTGGCCGATTGGGTTGCGGACGAAGTGGCGGTACGCGGCCTCCGCCCACGGAGTGATGTCGAGGTTCTCGAAGGGGCAAGCGCCGGCCAGATGGCAGCCTTGAACGTTTCGTACAGTGTCGCCACACGCCTCTCGGGTGGTGAGTCCCACTGAGCCGAGGTGCTGCATCACGTCAGGAATCTGGTCGAGTTGCACATAGTGGAACTGAAGGTTTTGCCGGGTCGTGATATGGCCCCAGCCCCGGCTGTACCTCTCGACGAGGAACGCAATCATGTCAAACTGTTCTGGCGTCATGGATCCGTAGGGGACTTTTACCCGCACCATCTGATTGGTGCCGCCTTGGCGCTGACCGTAGATGCCGTTGGTCAGACGAAATACGCGGAACACGTCGTCGCTCACAGCGCCGCGTTCGTGGTCGGACAGCACCTGGCGGAACTTGTCGATATCAGCCTGGATGTCAGGGTCGAGAGGCTGGGTAAGAATCTGGGGTGGCTTGAGAAGGGTCATCGGGCTGCTGCTCCTCTGGTGAACTCGGAGGTGATGGTCGGATTTGGGGCGGGGACGGGATCGAAAACAGATTGGGCCGCAACCGCGCCGACGATGATGGTCGACGGGTTGACCACCTCTGTGGCCGGTAGCTGGGCGAGCGTGGTTCGTTGGGTCTGTTCTTGGCTGGTGGTAGCGGCGTGGACTACGGCAACGGGTGTGTCCGCGGGAAGGCCACCGTTGAGCAGACGCGCCGCGATCTGAACCTTCCGAGCGGCACCCATGAGGATGACGAGCGTGGTGCCTGATCGAGCGAGCGCCGACCAGTCGAGTGTGGGGTCATGGTGGGGGTCGGTGTGCGCAGTGACGACGGTGAAGCCGCTGCTGATGCCGCGCATCGTGACGGGGATTCCGGCTGCAGCAGGTGCCGCGATCGATGATGTGATTCCTGGAACCTCGGCGACGTCGATCCCGGCGGCCCGTAGTTCGAGCGCTTCTTCGCCTCCCCGGCCAAAGACAAAGGGGTCGCCCCCTTTGAGGCGAACTACACAATCGAACCGGCGACCGCGATCGATGAGAATGTCATTGATCGCGGATTGAGCGTTGCCGGGAGCGCCTGGTTGTTTGCCAACGTTGACGAGCTCGGTCCACGGCGGCGCGAGTTCAATCACCCGCTGGTCGATGAGTCGGTCGTGTACGACAACATCAGCTCGCCCGAGAAGGTTGGCGGCGCGCAGTGTGAGCAGGTCAGGATCGCCAGGGCCGGCTCCGACAAGATGGACGGTCATGACGTGGGCTCCAGTTTCAGATGGGATCGAAGCGTGTTGCGAGCGTCGCTAATCCGACCGGATCTGATGAGTTCGAGTAGTCCGTCGTCGAGAGCATCGGCCCAGCCGTCTACCTCGCTCGTGCCGTGTACCGTCCGTGTCTCGTCCCGTGCCTCGGCGAGGAGGTCGACAAGCTCGGCCAGTCCGTTTCGCAGCTCTCGGTCGAAGCGGTGTCGAAGCCATTTGGCTGAGGCAGGACTGCGGCCATCGGTGGAGATGGCCAGCTGGACCTTGCCGCGGCGGGCGACGGCGGGGAGGGTGAACGAGCAGTTGTCGGGGTCATCGGCGGAGTTGATCCAAACCCGGGCTGCTTCGCCGTCGGCTGCTACTTGCGCGTTGACGGCGGGGTCGTTCGTCGCGGTTATGGCTACCCAGTAGGAGGCGGCCTCGCCTCGGCGATACGGACGCGGGTGCCACGTGATGTTGGGTTGCGATGAAAGCTCCTCAACCGCGGTTGGTGCCACAACTGTCACGATCGCACCGGCCTGAAGGAGCCCGGATGCTTTGCGAGCAGCGATGGGGCCGCCGCCGACAACCAGCGCGGCGCGTCCTGTGAGATTGAGGTTCACGGGGTAGTTCGGAGTCATTAGTGCACCCCACATCCGGTCTTGGTCGGCCCTGTCAGATGCCTGGCTTGCGTGTCGCTGAATGATGGCTTTGAACGTAAGGAGACGGGAGTGTGGGAGAGAAGGAGGGGTGGCATGGTTGGCAGAATCCAGATCGATGTGGTCGGGATTAGGCCCGACCATATCATCGGTAATGTATGGATTCACCGTAATACCGATCATATTTGTCGGAATTAAACGGAATGCACTACTCGTCCACCCCGGACCCTGCCCCCAGCGTGCGTCAGTTAGCGATGCGGCGGATCTGGCGAGTGATGCGCCAAGCGATGAAACTCAGGCCGCCGACCATGACCGCAAGGGTCAAGAACTGGGCGTAGCCGCCGCGGTCACCAGGATGTTCTGGGTCTGGCCCAGCGGCCGGCGAACCGATGATTCGACCGGCGTCGTCCAGATAGTCGGGATCCGTCAACTCAGCGGCAATGGTCGCAAGCGCTGGTTCGCCGAGGAGAGCCAGCGCGATCACCGTGAGAGCGATGCCCCATCCGATACGGGGACGTGATGTCACGATCAACCCGCGCTGAGGGTGAACTCGAGCAACGAGCTGCCACCGCCGGTAGCGGGTGCGCAGCAGAGCAAGAAAGGGAAGAGCGGGCGACGCATCTGATCAGGATAGCTGGTTGGCCCGACATCGAATCGGTGCTGATTCGTCTAGGTCCGTGGGTTGCCGTCGACCCATACGGCCAGCGAGATTCGCACGAATGAGACAAGCTCTGCTGCTCTTCACTCCTTGACTATCTCGGCAACCGTGGTCGTAGCGGCTAGAGGAAGAGTCGGGTGAGCTCAGCAATCCTGGTGTTGCTCAGACAGCCCGCACGGAGGGACTCGGCAACAGCGATGAGCAAGGTGATCGAGGCACGCGCCTCGTCGGCGACAACCTTGATCAGAACATCAATGTCGAAACCAGCCAGGTATGGGGCCACGCAGCGTGCTTCGGTCGGGGTGAGCCCCCCGGTCTCGAGTGCGACTCGAAGGTCTCGCGCACATACGTCCGTGCTGGTCGCGTCGCTGGCCATGGTGGGTTCACCCGGAGCCACGAAGCGGAAGATGAATGTTGCTGCCTGCGCCCGGGTCATGGTGTCATCGGGACTGAACGTTACGAGGCCCGTGCCCGTTGTGATGTCGGCCTCGGCCATCCAGGAGATGGCGCTCTGCTGGTAGCCGCGGTGGACGTCGATGAACGAATGGCCGGTGCGGGGGTTTGGTCGGCCCGCATACCGCCAGAGCATGACGGCGAAGTCGCCGCGGCTGATCGGGGCGCCAGGCGCGAACGTCGTTGTGCTGGTTCCCGTTGTAATGCCAGAGGCGTAGAGCCAGCCCACGGGGCCCTGCTGGTAAGTAGCGGTGATGTCAGTGAACGGGTGCCAGGCCGACCGAGGATTATTGCCCTGAGAAGCATCCAGACGGAAAAAGAACGCGGCAGTCTGGCCGCGACTGATGCGTTCGTCGGGACCAAAACAGCCCGGCTCAATGCCAGTCGTGATTCCCTCCTTGGCCATCCAATTAACAGCATCGAAGTAGTAGACATCGTCCTCGACGTCGCTAAATCCGCTGGTAGCGGCAACTGGCGCCACTACCGCGAACACGAGGAACGCAATAACAGAGATGAAAATTCGGTAATGCCGCGAAATCTGCATGATGAACGAATCGTCCTAATTCGGGGGGACGTTGAGGGAGCGGGGTCGGGGGCCCATCACGGTGGTGACTGGGTTCGATCGGGGGTCAGGCTCCGAGGCCATAGTGGCGATCAGAAAACGGTACCTGGACACAACCGACGCGTGACGGGCTCGTGATCAAGGTCACAACGACAAAAACCCGTACGATCCGGCCGTGGAACGAGTCGCCATCATCATGGCCATGGAGGCCGAGGCAGCGCCGCTTCGTGCTGCGCTCGGGGCCACTGCCATCGCAGGGCCCGCCTGGGCAGCGGCCTTACCCGTACGCCTCGCCCACGCACCGGCGGCAGGAACCCGGCCTGAGGTCCTCTTGGCAGTCAACGGCACCGACCCAGCGACCGGCGTTGACTGCATCGGTTCGACCGCGGCAGCGCTATCGACACAAGTCGCTCTCAGCACTGGTTCCTTTGACCTTGTTGTGACGGCGGGTACTGCCGGCGGTTGGCAACGGTCGAATGCCGAGATCGGTGACGTCTATATCGCCTGGCCCCACATCACTTGTCACGACAGACGAATCGACCTACCCGGCTTCGACCAGTTCGGGCGCGCTGATATTTCGACCGCGGACCTCCGTCTACTTGCGGCAGACCTTGGCTGTCGTCTCGGGATCGTCACCACTGGTGACAGCCTCGATGAGTCGCCCACCGACTGCGAACGGATCCTCGCCAACGGTGGCAAGGTCAAGGAAATGGAGGCCGCCGCAGTGGCGTGGGTCGCTCAACTCCACGACACGCCGGTCACAGCGGTGAAAGCAATCACCGACCTGGTCGACTCGCCGGTGGCGACGGCCACACAGTTCACGGCCAATCTTGCCGCGGCGGCCGAGTCGCTTCAGGCCACGATGGTGGACCTAATCGACCGCCTCGGAGACCAATGAGCGCTGAACTTGCCGCAGCCGTGCGCCGCCTCGCGCTCGCCCTGCACTCGCATGAAACCGACAATGTCGATGAGGCGATCGCCATTGCCGGTCTCGACGACCTGACGGCTGCATTGCAGAACGGCCAGCGGCGACTGCGCTGGTACGAACGAGATCCGGATCCTTCTCGCCGCCCACGCGGCCGAGAGCTCACTGCATGGTCAGGGGCGTTGAACGCAGCCGCCCCTCCCATGACGCTCGGCGAGGGCAAGCTTGATGACGGGCGGCCCACAATCGATGGCCGAGTCTGTCTCGACCGCCTTCGTGAAGGTCCGCCCGGGTTTGTTCACGGCGGAGTCGTAGCCGGGCTCTTCGATGAGGTGATGGGAGCGGCGCAGCGGCTGACGAAGCAGCCTGGGGCCATGACTGGCCGCCTTACCCTGCGATACCGTCGGCCTACGCCACTTGACACTGACCTGTTGTTTCGGGCATGGATCGAAGACGATCGAAGCCGACGAGTCCTTGTCCGCGCCGCTTGCTACATCGACGCCGTCGAGCATGGCTCCCCCACGGCTGAAGCTGAGGCCATGTTCGTGAGAGGAGCGCGATGAGCGAACGACCCATCGTCACCTTCGTCTGTACCGGCAACGCAGCCCGTTCGGTGATGGCAGCAGCATTGCTCAAGAACCGGCTCGGAGAAGCCGGGCCGATCGACGTGCGTAGTGCCGGCACGCTGGTGCTGCCCGATCAGCCGATGAGTATCCGGACGCGAACGGCCCTCGAACGCCACGGGCTCAAAGATCCATGGCATCGCAGTCGCCAACTTGAGGAAGCAGATGTTGCGATCAGCAGCCTGATTCTCGCCATGGAACCCCTGCACATCCAGTGGATGCGTCGACGGCTGCCAAGGGCTCTACCAATCTCAGGCATGTTGAAACATGTGGTGCGTGAGCTCCCGCTCATCGGTGGAGCCACGCTCGACGAACGTGTGGCCGCGCTCAGCCTGGCCGAGCACGAGGTGCAGGCCTGGGAAGAAGTCATCGACCCTGGCTCCGGCCAACAGCCGGCCTTTGACCTATGTATGGATGAACTCGCCGGGTTGGTCGACGAGCTCATCCCCAGCCTTCTCCCGGAGTAGCACGTCGTGGCCGAACATCGCCGTGAAGGGCTTGTGTTGAGCATTGCCGTCGGCATCGTGGGTTTGACGTTCGGCGTGCTCGCCAACGCGGCCGGACTCTCGCTTCCTCAAATCATCGTCATGTCAGCGCTCATGTTCACCGGGGCCAGCCAATTCGCCGCTGTCAGCGTGATCGACGGCGGCGGGTCGAGCTATGCGGCCGTTGGCTCGGCGATGCTGCTTGCCGCTCGGAACGCGCTTTATGGGCCGGTCGTGTCACGGTTCTTCGGCGCCTCGCCGCTGCGCCGTGGGATGAGCGCCCACTTCGTAATCGACGAGACCACCGCCATGGCATCGATCCAAGACGATGACGAAACTGCCGCCAACGCGTTCTGGTGGACGGCACTGTGGTTGTGGTCGCTGTGGAACATCGGGTCGATAGGCGGCGCACTGCTGGGCTCACTGATCGGTCACCCCGAGACCTACGGTCTCGACGCAGCGTTCCCGGCAGCATTCGTTGCGTTGCTGGTGCCTCACCTGCGAGAGCGGCCAGGCCGCGTGGCCGCAATCGTGGGAGGTGGCTTGGCGATTGCTGCGGTGCCGATCAGCCCCGCCGGGGTTCCACTTCTCGTCGCCGCTCTCGGCGTCGTGCCGGGCTGGCTCCTTGGCCGCCGCCAAGGAGTAGAGACCGCGTCATGAGCTGGACCGCTATCTGGATCATGGTGGCCGGCGCGTTCGGGTTCAAGGTGTTTGGCGTGCTTGGCCTGAGCCGCCTGGCCGACGGCCCCGGACGGTCCTTTCAGGCAATCACCGCGTTGATTCCGGCCGCCCTCTTCTCAGCCATGGTCGTCGTCCAGACCATCACGACCGATGACCGGCTCGTGCTTGATGCCCGAGTTTGGGGTGTCGGCGCAGGAATCGTTGCCGTCTGGCGGCGAGCTCCGTTCATGCTGGTTGTCGTGCTCACAATGGCGGTCACTGCGCTGGTTCGCTGGCAGACTCTTGTGTGATGTCCACGTCTGACGCTGCCAGCGAAACCCCGCCCGACCGGCTGATCGTGCGCGGCGGGTCCACCTTGGAGGGCACCATTCGCGTCGGTGGAGCGAAAAACTCGGTGCTCAAACTGATGGCGGCCACGCTGCTCGCTGCTGGCGACTACCACCTCCACAATGTGCCAAGGATCACCGATGTTGATCTGATGTCGGATCTGCTCCGCGCCACTGGGTGTTCGGTCTCTCGGTCAGATGAGTCGTTGACCATCAGCGTGCCGACCGAGATCGAACCGGTTGCCCCCTACGAGATCGTCAAGCAGTTCCGTGCCTCCATCGTGGTGATGGGGCCAATGCTTGCTCGCTGTGGCGAGGCTCGAGTGGCTCTGCCTGGCGGCGACGACTTCGGCCCCCGCCCGATTGACATGCACGTTCGTGGGCTCACCGAACTCGGTGCCGAGTTCGACACCACAGACGGCTACATCCATGCCCGCGCAGCGAACCTCCGCGGTGCTCGAGTCCTGCTTGAGTTCCCCAGTGTCGGTGCCACCGAAAACCTACTGATGGCAGCCGTACGCGCCAAGGGCACCACAGTCATCGACAATGCCGCACGTGAGCCTGAGATCGCCGATCTCTGCGAGTTGCTCAACAAGATGGGTGCTCAAATCGTCGGGGCCGGTTCGTCCACGGTCACGATCGAAGGAGTCGACTCGCCAGACGGGCTCCACTGTGCCGATCACACGGTCATCGGCGACCGCATCGAGGCTGCCACGTACCTTGCTGCAGTGGGTATCACCGGGGGCGAGATCACGGTCAAGGGTGCTCGCCATGAACACATGGTGATGCTGTGTCAGAAGCTCGGTGAGATGGGGATGCGGATCTCACCTGACGGTGATGGCATCTGGGCTCTCGCGTCGCGTCGGCTCACCTCGGCCGACTGCTCGACGCTGCCCTATCCAGGGCTCGCCACCGACTTCAAGCCATTCCTCGTAACCCTGCTGGCAACAACCGAGGGAGTGGGCATCGTCACAGAGAATCTGTTCTCCGGCCGATTCCGCTATGTCGAAGAGCTTCGCCGCATGGGCGCCGACATCCATACCGACTCACATCACGCGGTGGTGAGAGGTGTGCAGCGTCTCTCGGGGGCACCAGTGCAGTCACATGACATCCGCGCCGGCGCTGCACTTGTGGTCGCCGGGTGGGCAGCTGAAGGAGAGACAGTGGTGGCTGATGCTGAGCACATTGCTCGCGGCTACGACGACATTGCCGCCAAGCTCAACGGCATCGGTGCCGATATCCGCTCCGCCTAACGAAGACGTTGAACCCGGGCGAGGAGGTCCATGTTCTCGTTACATACCGGCCCGAGTTCAGAAAATTCGAACGATTCAGTTTGTTGGGGCGGTTGATTTTGCTTCCGCCGCGATCTTGATGGCGCGGCGGCGGGCGATGGCGAGTAGTCCGCCGAACACCACGATTGGGACCGATACCATGACGATCTCATCCCATCCGCCTTGATGGGCGAGGACGGCAGCGGCGTGCATCCCCTAACCTTATGAGTGTTGGAATGCCAATGGCGACGTCAGCGTTGTCCTCCAGTGCTGTCACACTGCGGGCAGGCTCTCCGAGCAAGCCATGAACATGAAAGGCCCGCACACGTGCGCGAGCAGGTCGAAAAGGTCATCACCGCTATCCGCCCGGCTATTCAGGCCGATGAAGGCGATATCTCTCTGATCGACGTCGACGAGTCGACGGGCGTGATCACGGTGGAACTCCACGGCGCATGCGTGACCTGCCCAGCGAGCACTCAGACATTGAAGGCGGGCATCGAGCGGATTATGAAGGACCGCGTTGACGGCGTCACCGAAGTCGTCGAAATCAACGCCCTCGGCATGTCCGAAAGCCCCGTCCAGCTCTAACCCGTTGCGAGTTGGCGCCCGGCCGGGTCGATGAGCCGAGAGGTCCTCAGGTCGAAATCGTTCTCTTCGCGCCCAGTGCCAACGTTCAGGTGATGTGGGTATACGACGTGACGCGGGCCGCGGCGATACGGTCGACGGCGTGAGTGATTCGGATTCCACTACTTGCTATCGACACGAGGATCGTTCCGCGGGTGTGATTTGCCAGCGCTGCGACAAACCGATTTGTCCCGAGTGCATGTCGCAGGCATCGGTTGGCTTCCACTGTCCGGAATGTTCGCGGTCCGGACAGCAGCGGGTTATTCGCGGGCCCGTAGCCTTTGATCCGATCGTTGCCAAGGTCTTGATTGGTATGAACCTGGCTGCCTTTGTCGCCGCCGGAGCCTGGGGCGGCCGACCGATGAATCTTGGTCCGCAGCCAATTGTCAAGCTCGCACTTCGCGGGGACTTTGTTGACAGCGGCGAGATCTACCGGCTCGTCACTTCGGCCTTCTTGCATGACGGCTTGATGCACCTCGCCTTCAACATGTGGGCGCTGTGGGTGATTGGGCCAACCCTCGAGCGAGTGCTTGGCCGCTCCCGGTTCATCGGCCTCTATACGGTCTCTCTGCTGGGGGGATCCTTTGGTGCGCTCCTCATGGAGCCGAGGGCGTTCACAGTCGGGGCATCCGGCGCTATTTTTGGAATGTTTGGGGCAATGGCGGTCGCTCAGCGAGCAGCCGGCCAGAGCATTTGGGCCGATGGAATCGGGCCAATCCTCGGAATTAACCTTTTCCTGACGTTCGCAATCCCGTTCATCTCCGTCGGCGGCCACCTCGGGGGCCTCGTGGCGGGGGCAGCCACCGGGGCGGCCACCATCTCGCTGATCCGGGCCAGGAAGCCGGACTGGCAGATCTTGGCCGCTCAGGCCGCTATCGGAGCCGTGTTTCTCGCCGGGGCAGTATGGGCCGCGGGTACGTGGGTCGACCCCATTGTCTGAACGGCAACTCGGACGTGAGTCAGCGTCTGTCGACGAGGCGATAGACGCTTACATGCGTCTCGCTCTGGGAATCGAACGATGAGCCCTGCCAATCGGCCGTCCGCGACTCCAGCATGAATCCAGCGGTGCTTGCCGCAGCATCGAGTTGGGTCGGGGTGCGGTAGTGCATCATCCACGGTCGCATCCGGATGCCGGCCTCGGAGATATCGACGTGTTGTCCAGTGATCACCTGGTTGGTGCTGTCGTGCTGAGAGATGGTCAGCACAGCCCGGTCGACGGCGATGTCGCGGACCGACATCCCGCCATCGGACATGCCGTCAACGGGAGGAACAAACCCCTCGATGGCGAAACAGCCGCCGGGACGAAGGCATGCGGCCATAGCGGCGAAGCACGATTCCTGCGCCGCCGTGTCGGTGAGATTGAAGAATGTGTTGAACGCGGCAAAGGCGACGGCGTAGGAGCGACCGGCAAGACCAGGGTCGGCCATATCGGCCTCGACAAGCTCGAGGACCTCGGCGCCCGGTTTGGCTCGGAGTGCGGCGAGCATCGCCGGCGATGCGTCGACGCCGGTGACAGCAACCCCACGTTCAGCGAGCGGGAGCGCAAGTCGGCCGGTCCCGATGCCGAGCTCAAGAACGGCCCCGCCGTCAGCCAGGGCGTCCACCGCGTTCACCGTGGCTTTGATGTCGCTGACGTCGGTGTACCAGTCGTCGTAGACGTCGGCGAAACCGTCGCCGTAGCTGGATGCCGTGTAGCCCTTCACCGTCCTAGTCTGCCGGTGGATGGTCAGAGGCGTCGCGCCTCCTAGCCTGACTAGGTGTCCGTACGCGAGATCTATCTCGATCATGCAGCAAGTACCCCGGTTCGGCCGGAGGCGCGTGCCGCCTGGATGGCAGCATCGGAGAAGCACCACGCCAACCCGACCGGCTCTCACCGCGCCGCACGCGATGCCCGACGAGCACTCGATGACGCTCGCGATCTGATTGCTGAGGCTTACGGTCGCTCCCCAGCGGAGGTCGTATTTACCAGTGGTGGTAGCGAGGCAGACAATCTCGCCATCCGGGGCGTGCTGCGTGCCCGCGGCGGTTTCCCTGTTTGTTCTGCTGGCGAACACCACGCGGTACTTGAGCCCGTGGAATACGCGGGTGGCGCTGTAGTGGCCCTGACCAGCGACGGTCGGGTCGATCCTGACGTTCTCTCTGAGGTGCTGGGCGGCCTCGACGACGTCTCGATTGTGTCGATGATTGCCGTCAATCACGAGACCGGAGCGATCAACGATCTTCCCGCTCTTGCCGAAGCAGTGCGGCGAGTCCGGCCCGAGGCACTCCTTCACACCGATGCGGTGCAGGCTGGTGGTTGGATCGACGTCGCTGAAGCGGCCGCCGATTTCGACCTGATCTCGATCACCGGTCACAAGCTGGGTGGACCAGTCGGCACGGGCGCCTTATTCATTCGGTCGGGCATCACCCTCGATCCGCTCCTTCTCGGCGGCGGTCAGGAACGCGGCCGCCGCGCTGGCACTCCTGATGTGGCGGGCGCTTGCGCCCTTGCGGCTGCGGTTGGGGTAACCGGCGACCGTCGAGCTGAGGAAATTGTCCGCCTGGGCGCCCTGCGCGATGAACTCGTCGCCGGCCTGCGCTCAACGCTGCGAGACCACGTCACCACCACTGTGCTTGGCGGGGGTGCGCCCGTGGCCGCGGGCATCGCCCACGTCTGCTTCCCAGAAATTGAGGCCGAAGCGCTTCTGTTCCTGCTCGACCAACAAGGGTTGCGGGCCTCAGCCGCGTCGTCCTGCTCGAGTGGCGCTCAGGACCCGTCGCACGTTCTGGCGGCCATGGGTGTGCCGCGCGAGGTTGCCCAGGGCTCGTTGCGGCTTTCGCTGGGGTACACGACGACCCCGGCCGATATCGATTCGGCGCTGGCCATTATTGGGCCTGCCGTTGAGCGACTGATCGCCCACGGGGGCGGCTGATGGCCTCACCGGTGATGGTCGCCATGTCTGGTGGGGTCGACTCGTCGGTCGCTGCTGCTCTGCTCCTTGACGCCGGGCACGAGGTCGTTGGCGTCACCATGAAGCTCTGGGGTGGCCCCTCCGATACCGGATGCTGTGCGGTGAGCGATGTAGACGATGCCCGCAGAGTCGCCGACCATCTCGGCATCGAACACCATGTCTTCAACTTCGGCGAAGACTTCGAACGCGACGTGGTTGGGCCCTATGTGGCCGATCACGCGGCAGGACGCACGCCCAACCCATGCATCGAATGCAACCGACATCTGAAATTCGATCGCCTCCTTCGCCGCGCCGATGCCCTCGGCTTCGAGCTTCTGGCGACAGGGCACCACGCCCAGGTCGTCGACACCGCGGATGGGCCTCGACTCGGGCGAGGTGCCGATGATGCCAAAGATCAGTCGTACGTTCTTCACGTGCTCGACGGTGATGTGCTGCGCCGGTTGCTGCTGCCACTCGGCCACATGACCAAGGCCGATGTTCGTGCCATTGCCGCCGACCTTGATTTGCGCACGGCCCACAAGCCGGAGAGTCAAGATGTCTGCTTCATCACAAATCAGCACGGCCGTGAGACCTTCCTCGGCGACCGGATTCCGCTGCGGTCGGCCACGGTCATCGACCGGTCCGGCGATCGGGTCGGCGCCGTGCCATCGATCGAGATGGTCACCATTGGCCAACGCAAAGGCCTGGGGTTGGCGGGTGGCACCGCACCCAAATATGTGATCGATGTCGATGCCGAGTCCGCCACGGTTGTGGTGGGGGAGCAGGCCGATCTGGCCACGCGCACCACGCCGCTCGAGTCATGGAACTGGATCGGAGCTGTGGCCGATGGGCCGCTCGAGCTTCAGTGTTCAGCCCATGGACGACCAGAATCCGGCGCAGTTGTTGGTTCAGAAATCGTATGGACCAACTCGCATCGGCGAGTCGCAGCCGGGCAGAGCGTCGTTGCCTATCGCGACAATCTTGTGGTGGGCGGCGGTATCGCCGGACGCCAACGCGCCTGATCAGGCGATCGGGATCCCGCGCTCCAGCGCCACCGTCAGCACCGCAGCCGGGCGCGAAGCGGAGATGAGTAACGAACGTACCGTCTGGTCCTCGCTCGACTCTCGGCCCGTCACGAACGTGAGCTCAGTCGGCTCCGCCAGCTTGACCTCCAAAGCAAGCCCAAGGGCCTGAGCAGTCAGATCCTTCGCGCTTGTCTCAGCGACAGCAGGACCAATACCCGCCAGCTCACGCGTCGTGAACAGCACCGGCTCGGGCATCACGGTGGTGTCGTGAATAACGAAGCCGTTTGGCACGAAGACGAGAAACCTGCGGGTGAGTTGATTGAGGGTACGGAAGCCGAGATAGGCACCCCCGAACCCCAAAGCGCTAATGATCGAGCCCAACACCC
>JAACCU010000166.1 GCA_009937405.1 Actinomycetota bacterium | reverse complement strand
TCCACGGTTGTTGGTTTCCGCCAGTTGGAGCCCAGCACGCAGCCTGAAGTACCCGGTCCATCACGTCATCGGGAATGGGATCGGTTCGGAGTCGGCGCACCGCGCGCAGGGTGCTCATGGCTTCATAGAGATCAGTGGTCACAGGTCGAGTCCTTTAGAGCGAAAATCCAACTGCATAAGACCTAGCAGACCGCGCGAGACTGGACACAGGGGAGGGTCGATGGGTCAGTTTGTTGGAGCAGCCTTGGCCTGGAGATTGACGAAGGGCATCGCACGCTACGTTCTGCGCCTGGCGGGGACCATCGCCGGCACGACGCTGGCAGTTTTCTTGCTGATTGAGGTGTCGATCTCGGGTGGCTTCCGAGCCGTCGTCTTCCCCACTGGACCCAACCCCAACTCCGAACGAGATCAGGCACTCGTCGAGACCTTTCATCTGGACACGAACGTGATGCAGCGCTGGATCAGTTGGATGCTCGACGCCATCCAGGGCGAGTTCGGATTCTCGATGCGGGCGCGTGCGTCGGTGTGGGATCTGGTCGGGCCGCGGCTTTCGATCTCGGGTGAACTCATGCTGGTTGGCGTCGTTGCCACGCTTCTGATCGGCGTTCCAATGGGACTTCTTGCGGCAGCTTGGTCGCGGCGTCGGGCCGGGCGGTTGATTGATGGTGCGCTTGGGCTCTCACAATCGCTCCCAATCTTCGTCACTCCGTACTTCCTGATATGGCTGTTCGCACTTGAACTTGGGTGGCTGCCGGCAGCGACTTGGGTTCGACCCACAGTGTCATTGAGTGATCATCTTCGACATCTCGTGTTGCCAGTCGTTTCACTCGTGTTGGCCGAGTTTGGAGCGATCGGACGGATCGTGCGCGCAGACGTTCTCAGGGTGTTGGAACAGGACTACATCGTTAACGCGGTGGGTAAGGGCCTCAGCACCCGTTTCATACTGTTTCGCCACGCTCTTCGTCCTGCGTCGCTCGGACTGCTCAACATCGTTGGGCTAAACATCGGCTCGATGCTGTCAGGGGCTGTTGTCATCGAGTTGATCTTCGGCATCGGGGGGCTTGGTCGACTGCTGTTTGAATCCACGATCACTCGCGACCTGAACCTGATATTGGCGCTCACGACGTACATGGTGGTGGTGTTTGTCACCCTGGGAGCGATCGTCGATATTCTGACTCGAGCGCTAGACCCTCGCATCTCTGAACGATAAGGAACACCTATGGCCGAGGACCAAAGCCTTCGAGAAGACGAACACTTCGATGTCGTCGTTATCGGCTCAGGGATGGGCGGAATGTGTAGTGCGGCGTGGCTGGCAAGTGCGGGCCTCACGGTCGCAGTTCTTGAACGATCCCGGCATCTCGGGGGACGAGCGTCTCATCGCGTTCGCCGGGATGCCGTTGTGACCACTGGCGCAATCATGATCCCGATGGGGCCAGGGAGCGCCATACGGCAAGCCTTCGACGCTGTTGGAGCCGAGATGAACATGATCGACACCACAGGGCGCATGCGATATCGCCTTGCCCACGGCGACTATGACCTTCCGCCGGGCGGCGGAGGGCTCTACGGGCTGATCGAGTTCGCCCTTGAAGGGGACGTCGATGAGGCACAGGCGTTGTTCGCCCGGGTCCGCGAGGCCATGGGCTGGTGGACGCCCCTTGACTCGATCACGATGCGGGAATGGCTCGATCAGTACACGGACAACGAGAACGTGAAGAGCCTGTTCAACGGCTACACGGCCGCACTCATGGGCGTTGGGATTCATGAGATGGGAGCCGGCACCTTCTTTCAGTTCCTGAAAGGGAGCAGCAAGGGAAGTCAGTTCGGACTCGCCGCCGAAGGCAACGGTGATCTGATGGCATCGCTGGCTGGCGGACTGGAAAGTCATGGAGCCACAATCCTGCGCCGCACACAGGTCAACGAGATCGTCGTCGAGAACAACCGCGTCGTTGGTGTTCGGGTCGTCACAGACGGCCAGGAGCGCGTTATCTCTACCGACTACGTACTTTCCAACACTGGGCCCGATCGAACGGTTGAGCTTGCGGGCGGAGACGACGCGTTCGAGTCCAGTTATATCGCTCGGCTTCGTACGCAGGACCACGCCGCAACCATCTTCCATGTGAGCTTTCTGATGGATCGACCCTTGATCGACGATCTCGACGGCAGCCTGGTGCTCGGGAACAACACAAATCTGATCTATCTAGAGATCCCATCCAACATCTCACCGCACATAGCGCCCCCTGGTCGACATCTCCACACCGCGTACGGCGCGCCGGTCGACTCGGCCAACGTCGATTATCAAGGCGAACTCGACAACACCCTTGCCGAGTTGGAACAAAACTTTCCAGGTGTGCTCGAGGAGGCAGAGTTCGTTGTCAAGGCCATGCATCGAGGCCGTTCTCCGGGAATGCATCGGTGGGTGGGACGCACGATGCCAGTGACCACGCCCATCCGAGGCCTGTACAACGTTGGTGACGGCTGCACGGCTCCAGGGACCATTGGTACAGAGGGCGCAGCATCCTCGGCGAAGCTGGCAACCTCGCACCTACTCGAACGACACAGAAGGTAGCCAGGATGGATCTTGAGGCGCCGCAGTTTGTGATCGGGTGTGATGAACTCGAACCCACAGTCGACTGGTTCACGAGCAATGCCGGTTTCAGGATGGTGATGCTTCAGCCTGCTGATGACCCGTCGGTTGCAGTGCTTGAGGGGCATGGTGTGTCGGTGCGTCTGGATCGCTCCCTGCCTTCGGGCGCGAGTGGGCTACGGATTGCGGTTATGGAGATCCCAGCCGAGTCGCGGCTGGTTGCCCCCAATGGCTCGGTGGTCGAGTTCATCCGGGGCGATGCGCCGATGCTTTTGGGAGAGAATCGCCCGGAGTTCGTGCACGACCGGGCACTCGACGCCGTCTTCGGCGCAGGCCGGGCCGGGATGCAATACCGCGATCTCATCCCTGAGCGACAGGGTGGTCGCTATATCGCCAGCCACATCAGGATTCCCGACGGTGGACCGGTGCTCGACTATGTCCATCATCATCAGATCCGCTTCCAGATGATCTTCTGTCACGCGGGCTGGGCAGACCTCGTCTACGAGGATCAGGGGCCGAGTTTTCGCTTCGAGGCAGGGGACTGTGTGCTGCAGCCTCCGCACATCCGCCATCGCGTGTTGGAGACGTCGGATGCGTTCGAGGTGGTGGAGATTGGCTCACCGGCAGCCCATGAGACCTTCCGAGATCACGACCTTGAGCTGCCCACAACGACAATCGATCGGAATCGCGACTTTGGCGGCCAACGGTTCGTTTGGCATCGGGGGGCGGCTGCGACCGCTTCGCCCTGGCGTTTCGCCGGTTTTTCCTACGTGAACTTCGGCATCGACGGCGCGACGAGTGGTCTGGCTGAAGTGGGGATCGTGCGAGCCGAGTCCGGGGCCGAACTGCCGCGTCATCTGCCTGATCACGAGTTCCTGTTCTGGTTCGTTCGTTCCGGGAGCGCCACACTTCACCGCAACGACGAGACCCATTCACTCGTTGCGCGCGATGGCGTTACTCTCGCCCCACACGAGAGCCATGCACTAACGGACGTTTCCGATGACTTCGAGGTGCTCGAAGTTCGTGTTCGCTGATTGTTACGGTTGGCGCCCGACGAAGCCGATCAGCTTATTTTGTGCGCTGGCATCAGCCGCGACTTCAACCTCGGGGCCGAACATGTTTGGGCTGCGAAGCATCTCGACGGGCATTCGCTGGAGTCCGAACATGGCCGCTTCGGCCGCTTCTTCCGGTAGCGCGATCTCGGCCCCGATCGAGGTGGCGAGGTCCCAGGAGTGAACCAGGAGGTCTGTGAGCATCAGCCCGAACACCCGATGCCGGGGCATATCGCTGAACCTTTCGTCGTTACCTTCGAGGCAGGCTGGATCATCTAGTGCCGCTGATATTGCGCTGTGAAGGGTGTTCCAGTCGTCACCCTTTTGGGTACCGGCGCTTAGGAGGCGCCCGGCCATGCCCTGCCAGTACAGGGTGTGATCAACCAGCTCACGCACCGTCCATTCGTCGCACGTCGACGGCTTGTCCCAATGGTCGTCGCCCATCGCGCCGGTCAGCGCGGTCCACGTGTCCGCGCCCATCCGCCAGGCTTCCGCTTGTCCGATCATGTTCCTATTCCCGTCACTCGGTTCCGACCGCCAGAGTATTGGTTCGAACGCGACCGTGCGTCATTTCGCCTCGGACCAGTGTTTGATGACGCTCACGTCGGCTGAGAATCGAACGTTGGGGTCAGGCGACCAATAGTGGGCGGCCTCGCCAATGGCATCGGCCACGAGTGCTGCTACTTCGCTGGCGTGCTCGACGCGAGCGTGGACCAGAAGTTCGTCGTGCAGGCAGAGGACGACTTCGGCCGCCAGGGCGCGACCTCGACGCCGCACCGTGATTGCCCACACTTTGAAAAACTCTGCCGCTGACCCTTGCACGATCGCATTACGGGCATAACGCCCCCGAGCAGCGGCCGCAGCAACGGCGCGATCGAGGTCGCCGTCGCCTGGAGTGGTGCTCGACATTCGCACGCGGCGACCACCGCTGGTGAAGACATCTTGGTTCTTGCGTCCGGCCTCCGCCGCCTCTTCGAGGAGGCCCATGGCTACGGGATAGTTTTTGTTCAGTCCTGCCAGCGCGTGGGCAGACTCGCCCGTCGTCGCCCCGTACATGGCACCGAGAACGGCGACTTTGGCAATGTCGCGAGTAACGCCGAGGCGAGCGGCGATCGGCTCGTACAAGTCGTCCCCGAGGGTTGCGGCGATCAACGCCGCGTCGCCCGATACCGATGCAAGCACCCGGGGCTCGATTTGGCCGAGATCTGCACGAACGAAGACATAGCCGTCTTCAGCCTTGACGAGCGAGCGCATTGCGGCGGGCAGGTTATGCAACCCAGCAGATGCGGTCATTCGGCCGGCGGCGCCATCAGAACTTGCCCAGCCACCGCGGAGACGCCCATCTCGAACATGTTCATCTAGCCAGCCGTACCCGTAGGTGGTGGAGATTCGTTCAGCCTTTCGCCACCTCAGTAGGGCCGGGATCAGAGGGTCCGTGTCACCCAACTGCTCAAGGCGCCAGGCTCGAGTGTCCGGGAGTTCGTGGCCCTGCCGGCGCAGCATGGCCTTCACCTCGGCCGGGTTTCTCAGGTTGACGGGTTGGCGTGGTGTGAGATGGACGAGAACTTCCTCGTCACGCTCTTCGCGAATTCGCTCTTCATCGAGCGCAGATGCGGCGCGGGGCCCGGCGAACTCACCTATGAGTCGGAGCGCTTCCTCCTCGTCGATCGGTAAGCCCCCTGTGGTCATCTCCGCGCAGAGGAGTTCTGCAGCCGACTCCGAACGAGCCGTGGAGTGGGCGCGATCCGGGTCGGGGAGTGCATCGAGCATTGGTTGCTGGAGCCGCATGGCTCGCAATACCAACGACGCCCACGAGGCGAGACGCTCGACCGAGGTCTGGGAGCCGCCGCTGATCCATTCGGGCCGCAGGTGTCCATCGGGTTGGATCGGGCTGTCACGGTCGCCGTTGTCGTCGGGCATGTCGAGTAATCCGAGCTGACCCATCCGGGGGAGGGGGTCGAGGGGCAGCCCATTCAGCGAGGCCCAGACTTCGCCAACAGACGTCTTCCAGCCGCCGAAGATCAGCCGGTGGACGGTAGCCACATCCCAGCAACGGTCTATGGGTACTCGGGCCTGGGCGATCTGGGTCGCCGTGGAGCGGTCCCACCACACCCAGCGTGGCGCAGTCTGATCGTTTAATTCGGTTAGCAAGGCGAGAGGGTCAGGCGTTTGCACGAACCATTGGTCGGTGTCACGCGCGAAGCCGATGCCAACTCCTGGTTGGATGGCGATGGCAACATTGTCGCCCCGCGCAAGCTCAGGCTTTTTTGACAAACTCCGCCTTGATCACGATGGCTCGCCCGTTGATCTTGCCATCGATCGGATGGTCGCCGGGGATCAGACGGATTCCCTTCATCTTGGTGCCAGCTTTGACCCCGCCGGCCTTGCCATCGAGTTTCACGTCTTTGATCACGGTGACGTCGTCGCCGTTGGCGAGGAGGTTGCCGTTGGCATCGTGAACGTCGCCCACGCCGTCGCTGAGCTCGGCGAGCCATTCGTGGCCACAGGTGCCGCACTCGAACCCATCCTCTGACAAAAGAGGGTCGGACATTGTGCAGATTGGACAGGTTAGGGCATCGGCCATGAACTGTGTCTATCGGCTTGCGAGCCGACGCGTTGTGTTTGCCTCAGCGCTTGTTGTAGTCGGCCGTGTACCAGGTCTCGGGTGTGATGGAGACGACGATGTTGTCGTCTCCGCCTTCTGATGCCGCGGCGTACTGCGGGCCGAGTTCCGCGCCGAGATAGCGGACAGCCATGTGCAAGATGTGGTTGTGGGTTCGCTGGGCGATGCTGAACGGACCCTCGATAGAAACGTAGGAGTACGGGGCCTGCTCCGATTGTGCGCACAGGCTGATTCGGTCGACATTGGCGAGGAGTTTGCCTTTGAGCGAGTCCCGACTCATAACCATCCAGACGTCGCCGCCGGGTTCGTAGTCGTACCAGATCGGCACGGTGAGCGGAGCTTTGGCCTTGCGTTGGATCGCGACGATTCCGACGTGAAGATCAGCAAGAAATGCGTCCCGTTCCTCGATTGACATGGCAAGTGACATAGTCGGTTCCTAGCTGTCAGGGCCCTGCTGCTGGGCGAAGATCGAGGTGTATTTGCCCTTGTACCAATCTGGAGCGGCGGGCATGGTGCGACCGCCGACCGTGATCCGGTCAGGGGCTGCACCACGGACAAGAGAGTGTGCGGAGCTGCTGATTTTGCCGTTGGTGCCGACGCCGAGCAGCGGGTACGAGTCGGCCCGAGAGTATGTCTGGAGAAGCAGCGGCCGCATCCGAGGCGAGGTGTTCGGTGCCGATCCGTGGATGGCGCAGCAATTATGGACCGTTGCGCTTCCTGCCGGGCCCTTGAGGTAGACGGCCGTGGCCGTATCTGCACGGTCAAGGTCCTCGTCGCGGATCGCTCCGGTCCAACTGCCATCGTCGGCTCGTAGATCGAAGAGTTCGCCGCGATGGCTGCCGGGGACGATGCCCATCGGGCCCATCTGGTCGTCAACCTCATTGAGATAGATGCCGATGGTGAGCGGCGAGAAATCGGTGTGGGGCCAGAACTGGATATCTTGATGCCACTTCACTTCCTCGCCTCCGCCACTCCACTTGATGTTGAGCTTCGAGTGGTGGAAACGGACGTCGGGTCCGAGCATGTCGACGGCGAGATCGGTCGCGGGCCCATCGAGGGCAAACTCGGCGAACGTCGGATCAAGATCGACCGGGGTGTTGATCCGACGAAGGCGAGGGGCGTCGGCCGTGTGGTCGGGCTCAGGGTCGAATCGCCAGTCGCCGGGTGCGGCGGTCCTGGACTCATCGATCAATCGCTCCATTGCGGCGTTGAGTCGACTCAACCAGTCGGCAGTCACAAATGATTCAAGGCAGACGAAGCCGTCGCGCTCGTAGGTCTCAAGTTCGTGCACCCGGTCGCGAGCCATCATTGGCCTCGACGCTAGTCGGTAAGGTCGCGACGATGAACTTCTACGATGACCACCACACCGAACTGCAAGAGCAGTTTGAGAGTCGAGATCTGGCCGAGGCGATGGAGTTCGCCATCGTGCAGTCGGAGTTGAACGATGAGGCCAGCCGCTTCATCGAACAGCGCGAGTTCTTTTTTCTCTCCACAGTTCGATCTGATGGGCAGCCGACCGTGTCGCACAAAGGTGGAGCGCCTGGATTCGTGAGGGTGATCGATCCGAGCACGATCGTATTCCCGAGCTACGACGGCAACGGCATGTTCTTTTCTATGGGGAATATCGCGGCCACAGCAAAGATCGGGATGCTGTTTATCGACTTCGAAACGCCTCACCGGGTTCGTGTCCATGCCGACGCCACGGTGTCGACGAACGATCCATTGATCGACGAGTTCCCTGGAGCCCAGTTACTGGTTCGTGCGACGGTCACGGAGTCGTTTATCAACTGCCCCCGCTACATCGTGAAGCATCAGCGAATCGAGGCGTCGCAGTACGTGCCCGACAAGGATGGCAAGGCGCCGATCGCGGCGTGGAAGAAGATGCCCGACCTGCAACCATTTCTCCGACCGGCGGACCAAGCGGCGATCCAAGAGAGTGGCGAGTCGTTGACCCATGACGAATATGGCGAACTAGTTCGTCGCGGCGAGTCCTGATTCGCTTCCGAACACTGTGGCGATGATCGACTCGATCGGCTGTCGCTACGAGGAGCCCAATGAGGCACGCGCTTCGATGACGATGCGCTGCACGACCTCTGCAGCCGATGGCACATCGGACAACTGATCGACCCCTGAACCGGCATAGAGCGGCTGCAGTTGGTCATCGTTGAGCTTCTTGGCTCTGCTGAACAGATCCTGGCCGGCTGCTGCTTGGAGTAAGCCGGGCAGGGCTTGGGCCCCAGACGTCTCCCACTCCTGGGTGAACTCCGACGTCAGGACTCGGGCCCATTGGCCGGTGAAGCCGTCGGTGAATGTGGTGGCGCGCTGGCCGTTTGTGAGCCGAGTCTTCCAGAGATCCGAAGCAGCCGATTCCTGGGTCGCGACGAAACGGGTACCGAGGAGAGCGCCCTCTGCACCAAGCTTCATCATCTCGGCCAGTCCACGGCCATCGACAATGCCGCCGGCCGCGAGGACCGGGACCTTGGCTCCCACCGCGGCGACCACCGCCGACACGAGTTCAGCGGTGGGGTTCTTGTCAGCCGCGCTGCGGTCGTGTTTCTGGCCGTAACTGCGGTGCCCTCCGGCCTCGCGGCCCTGAGCAGCGATTGCGTCCACGCCGTTCGCAACGGCAGCCATGGCATCGTCAACGGTGGCGACCATGCAGACGACCTTGGTTCCGACGCGATGGAAGCGTTCGACCAGTTCAGGCTCGGGGATGCCAAGGCCGGCGGAGAAGACAGGAATCTTCTCCTCGATCATGACCTGTAGCGCGGTATCGACGAGATCGACAACCGCGGGCGGTCGGTCGAGGGTCGGCTCGAGTTCCAAGCGAATTCGAAACTGGTTCAGGACTGCTTGTGCGCTCCGTACGACGTCGTCGGGAATCGATTGTGGGTCAGGCGAGGTTCGAACGTCATCGTGCAGCCAGATGTTGACGCCGAATGGCTGGTCGGTGGCAGCTCGGACCTTTCGAATTGAATCGCGAACCTCGTCGGGAGCGAGGCGCAGTGCTGCCACCACGCCAAGCCCACCGGCGTTGGAGACGGCGGCAACGAGTCGAGGGCCAGCAACGCCCGCCATGCCGGATTGTATGAGTGGCGCTTGAATGCCAAGGACACGCGTCACGCGTGGGCTGAGCGGATCCGTAACGGTCATCGTGGAACTGCGGTTTCGAGATGCTTGGACCGCCAGTGGGTCACGGTGCGGGCAAGGTCCTCTGGCGTGCTGCTGGCGAGTGCTTGAGCGATCAGGTCAGCGAGGCCCGGCATGTCGTTGGCAGTTGCCCCAAGCCGAATGAGTTCGTTGGTGCCGATCCGCACGCCGTCGTTGCCACCCGTCGGTAGCCCGATTGCGGAAGCCAGAATATTGGCCCGACGAAGATGCAGAGCCGTGGCGCTACCCCCTCCGGTTTGTCGAGCGTCAAGAGCGAACGCGTGGGACTGGGTGGCGATCTCGCCACAGTGATGCACTGCCACCCCCAGGGAAACGAGCTCCGCAGCGAGCCGTTGGGCGCACTCGATCATCGCTTGAGCACGCCGGGCACCGTCCGTCAACCATTCGGCGAGGGTGACTGCGAGCGCCGCAGTCTTGCCGACGTCGAAGTTGGCGGTGAGCCCAGGGAAGGCGATGTGATCGATGCGTTCGGCCAGTTCGGCGTCGTTGGTGGCCACAAGTCCCGCCGTTGGCCCACCGAGACTCTTGTAGGTGCTCATGGTCATGAGATGGGCGCCCTGATCGAGTGGATTGGGCCAGGCCCCACCAGCGATCGGGCCGGATAGGTGTGCGGCGTCGAACAGAACGTGGGCGCCATTAAGGTCGGCGGCTTCCCGAATACCGGCCACGTTGTGATGGGTCAGGTTGAGGCTGGCGCCAACGGTTATCAGGCGGGGTTGTACCTGTTCGGCAAGCGAGGCGAGCGCCTCGACGTCGATCGTGTAGTTGGTGGCGTCGATGGGCGCCTCATGAATATCGAGGCCGTAGAGGCCGGCGGCACCCGGAGAGTGGTGGGTGACATGGCCAGCGATTGAGCTCGGCGGCACGATGATCGAATCACCGGGCTCGGTGGTGGACATGAACGCGTACAGGTTGGCCATTGTCCCGGATGGAACACGGATCTCGGCGTGGTCTGAGTTGAAGATCGAGGCCGCGAGTTCGGCTGCGACCACTTCGATCTGCTCGATTGCCTCAAGCCCCATCTCATACTTGTCTCCTGCGTAGCCCAGCGACGTGCGAGAGCTGAGATTGGAACGCAACGCAGACGTGGCTCGTTGGCTCATCGTGTTGGTGGCCGGATTCAGGTTCACGGCGTCGATGTCGTGAATTTGGGTGTTGTGGGTGATCAGTCCCTCGATGGTGTCGAGGAGCGACGCGGTGTCGCGCGGGAGGGCGGAACAGATCTCGTCGACGCGATTCTCTGACGCATCGGAGACCCAGTTGCGGCGAGCGAGGCGGCGAGTGAAGGAACTCATCGCCACACGCTAGACGGGGCGCCGGCGTGTGAAACAAGTAGCGTCAGGGGTGATGGAGATGCACGATCGATTGGTGGCAGTGGAGGTCCACGCGGAGGGTGAACCGGGTCGCGTAATTACTGCCGGGATGCCCTACCTCCCAGGCGAGACGATGCTCGAGAAGATGCAGTGGCTTGAGGTAAATGCCGACCACATCCGGCTCCGGATGCTCCGCGAGCCGAACGGGTATCCGGCGCTGTGTTGCAATGCAATCGTTCCCTCGAACCATCCGGATGCCGATGCCGGTTTCATCATCATGGAACAGACGGAGTATGCGCCGATGTCGGGCAGTAACACCATCTGTGTGGTGACGGCCCTGCTCGAGACAGGCATCATCGACATGGTGGAGCCGATCACCGAATTGACCTTGGAGGCGCCGGCCGGGCTGATCGGAGTGCGAGCTGAGTGTGCGGGCGGCAAGGTCACTCGGGTTGCATTCCGCAACGTTCCGGCGTGTGTTGTGCACCTCGGGCGAGAGATCAAGGTGCCTGGCTTCGGAACCGTGCCAGTCGACGTGGCCTGGGGTGGCATGTTCTTTGCGATCGCTGACGGGGATGCTCTCGGCATTGATCTATCGGCGGATAATGGCGCCGAGATTGCTCGCGTGAGCGAGACCATCCGACTGGCGACGTTGGAACAGGCACCGGTGAGTCATCCGCAGAAACCCAGTTTGAAGGGCCCGACTATCTCACAACTCGTCGGCAAGGCAACGATTCCAGGCGCAAGCCGACGGGGCACCGTAACTGTGGCAACCGGAACCCCGTCGTGGCAGCGCCCTGAATCATTTACTGGAGCCCTCGACCGCTGCCCGTGCGGCACAGGCACCTCGGCGGCCATGGCAGTGTTGCACGCCCGAGGTGAGCTGGGAATTGGTGAGGAATTCGTCCAGCAGGGCCCACTCGACACCACGTTTCGCTGCCAACTGCTGGAGCAGGCGGAGGTCGGTGGGTATTCGGCAGTCATCCCCGAGATCAGCGGGCAAGCGTGGATCACCGGCTACAGCGAGTACGTTCTCGACCCGACAGATCCGTTCCCGGCTGGCTATCGAGTCGGCGATCTCTGGTGATGCCGCGCTAGGGAACGCCCGACGCCCCGACTTTTCGAAGGTGTCGGATGGACCTCGCCCACTAGCGTGGCGAGATGAAACTCTGCACAGGGCTCTTTTTTGATGGTGATCCCGAACGGTTCGCGGCTCGGATCCTCGACCTCGAAGCGGCAGGCGTCGACATGGTGCTGATCCCGGAGATCTACGGCTTTGACCAGATCTCCGTACTCGGCTACATCGCCGCCAAGACCAAGCGCATCGAACTCATGACTGGCATCGTCAATGTCTTTTCACGATCGCCAGCCCTGATCGCACAAAGTGCAGCCACCATCGACGCGCTGTCAGGCGGGCGCTTCACGCTCGGCATCGGTACATCTGGCGCCCAAGTCATCGAGGGATGGCACGGGGTGCCGTTCAGGCGGCCACTCGGGCGCACTCGCGACACGGTCGATATCTGCCGCAAGGTCTGGTCCGGCGACAAGGTCACTCACGATGGGAAGTCGGTCTCGCTCCCGTTGCCCGTCGAAGAAGGCACAGGTCTGGGCAAGCCACTGAAGTTCATGAATCGGATGCAACGTCAAGACATCCCGATCGTCATTGCGTCGATTGGCCCGTCCAACGTCGAGATGACGGCGGAGATCGCCGATGGCTGGCAGCCGATTCACTTCGTACCGGATCGCTTCGAACGCGTCTGGGGCGAAGCGCTCGCGGTCGGCAACGCGAAACGTTCTCCGGACCTTGGACCGCTCTCGATCTTCGCTGACGCTCAGCTGGCCATCGGTGAATCAGAAGAGGTGACAGAAGCCCGGGAGGGTTCTCGAGGCCACATCGCCTTCTATGTCGGGGGTATGGGCGCCAAGTCCAAGAACTATTACAACGATCTGTTCTGCCGCTACGGATGGGAAGAAGAGGCAGAGAAGATCCAGGATCTCTTCCTTGGTGGTCAGCGCGCCGAAGCGACCGCAGCCGTTCCGGACGAATACATCGACACGGCCAATCTGATCGGTCCCGAGTCGCACATCAAGGAACGCCTCGCGGTATACAAGGACGTGGGCGTGACCCATCTCACGTTGAGCGCTCAAGGCGCCAACTCTCTCAATGACCTCGCTGCGGTGAAGTCCTGGATCGAATAGACAGCGGAACTCTGGATGGTTGATCTGCACGAGCCGGACCAAGCAGCACGAGCCAAGCTGTCAAAGAACCGACTCGGGAAGAACTATTTTAAGCTCTTCGGCGCGAGCACGATCTCGAATCTCGGAGACGGCATCGGGGTTATTGCGTATCCCTGGCTGGCCAGTGCACTGACCCGTAACGCCCTACTTATCGCCTTGGTCGCTGTCGTGCAGCGGCTTCCCTGGCTGCTATTCAGCCTTCCGGCGGGCGTGCTCACCGATCGCAAAGATCGCCGCTCGTTAATGATCACGGCGAATGTCGTTCGGACCGTGGTGACCTTGGGTGTGGCGTTCGGCGTGGTCGCCCAAGCGAGTGAACTGCCCGGCGTGGAAATCCTGAACGATCCCGACGCGCACCTTCCGACGAACGTCACGCTCTATCTCCTAGTGCTGTTCGCCACCTTTCTGCTGGGAACCGCGGAGGTTCTGTACGACAACGCAGCGCAGACATTCATGCCTGCGATTGTGCACCGCGAACAGCTTGAGAAAGCCAATGGTCGCCTGTGGAGCACCGAGATGCTGGCGAATACCTTTGTCGGCCCACCCCTTGGCGCGGTGTTGATCGCTGGCGCCTTCGCTCTGCCGTTCTTCGTAGACGCGGCAACGTTTGCGCTCTCGGCGGTTCTCATCGCCCTGATACCTCGCACGGCACCGAATGGGCCATCTGGTTCTGGGGGGAAGACGTCGTGGCGCAGCGAGTTAGCGGAGGGCATTCGTTGGTTGTGGAATCACGAACTGTTGAGACCACTGGCGATCATCCTCGGTCTCCTCAACGCACTGGGAGCACTCACTGGAGCGGTCCTGATCCTGTTTGCCCAGGAGGTGCTCCACACAAGTGCCACCGAGTTCGCCATGCTCATAACGGGCGGTGCTGTAGGCGGCTTGATCGGTGGCTGGACGGCATCCACTATCAGTCGCCGCATTGGGTCAGGGCCGTCGCTCTACCTCACCATGCTCGGTGCGGGAGCGACAAACATAGCGATCGGACTCTCGAGCTCGTGGATGTTTGCGTGGGTGATGTTAGCGTTCGGCACGTTGACCGCCGTGCTGTGGAACGTGATCACCGTCAGTTTGCGACAGACCATCATCCCCGATCACCTGCTCGGCCGGGTCAACAGCGTCTATCGCTTCTTCGCGTGGGGAATGATGCCGATCGGGTCTGTAGCCGGCGGCCTACTCGTTCTCGTCGCAGACGCAATGCTTTCACGGGAGTGGGCGCTGCGTCTGCCGGCGCTGATCGGTGGTGCTCTCCACGTCGTGCTGTTCGCCTATGCCGCTCCGAAGTTGACGACGGCCAAGATCGACGCGGCGCGAGTCGTCGTAACGGCTGACGAATTGGACTAGCCGGAGATGTCGCGAGTGTTGTCGCTCGTTTCTGGATCGGCGCCCGTGGCCGACGCGTGGTCCCTCGCCGCCATTCGACGCGGCAGTTGGGGGCGAATATCTTGAACGGCTGAGAGGAGTGCCAAACCAATGGTGTATGCAGCGAACGATATTCAGCGAGTCGGCCTTGTAGGCGGTGGGGTCATCGGCACAGGTTGGGCTGTGCGCTGCCTGGCCCAAGGCCTTGATGTCTCGATGACAGATCCGGGAGATGGAGTCGAGGAGCGAACCCGAGCCGATATCGAGCGAATCTGGCCGGTGATGGAACAGGTCGGTCTTGGTGAGGGAGCGAGTCCTGACCGGTTCAGCTTTCATCCAACGATCGACGCAGCTGTAGCTGAGGCTCAGTTCGTCCAGGAAAATGTGCCTGAACGAGAAGACCTCAAGACCGATGTCATCGCTGAGATCTCGCGCCATGCGCCTTCGGAGGCGGTGATTGCCTCAAGCTCGTCAGGCCTCCTGCCGAGCGCATTGCAATCCCGAGCGAATGGGCCAGAACGGGTCGTGATCGGGCATCCGTTCACGCCCCTCTATCTTCTACCTCTGGTCGAGGTGATGGGTGGCGAGCAAACCAGTTCAGAGACCATTATCGCTGCCGCCGGCTACTACAAGCGCCTGGGGATGCGGCCGCTGCATGTCCGTAATGAGATCGAGGCCTATATCGGCGATCGCCTCGAAGAGGCGCTGTGGCGAGAGGCCCTTCATCTCGTGAACGACGGTGTTGCCACGATCCCCGAGATTGATGCAGCAATCACGGGCGGCCCTGGCCTGAGATGGGCTTTCATGGGGATCGCCATGGGATGGCATGTCGGGGCAGGCGAGGGCGGGATGCGAGAACACATGAAGCACTTTGCTCCGACGCTGGAGCTTCCATGGACCAAGCTGGAGGCTCCGCCCTTCACCGCCCGCCTCGACGAGCTTGTCGGACAAGGCTGTGAGGACGAAACCGGCGAGCGAGATTGGCGCGAGATGCAGGCTCGGCGAGATCAGACATTGATCAAAATTCAAGAGGTCATCAACGAGTACTGGTATCCCGAAGAGGAAGATGGCTGGCCACCGATCACGGGTGTGTCATGAGCGACACCGATCTGCGACAGGATCTGGCCGCGAGCTTTCGGCTTCTGGACAAGTACGGGATGTCGGACCTGACCAATGGTTCGGTCGTCGCCCGCGATCCAGATCACCCGGAGACCTTCCTAACCCACCCGCACGGCATGTTCTTTCACGAGTTACGGGCATCGGATTTCGTGCGAGTGAACATCGATGGCACCCCGGTCGACCCCGATGTGGCCGTGAACATGGCCGTATGTCGGCCCGCGTCGGCGATCTTCGCGGCGCGGGCGGACGTGAATTCCATAATCCACGCCCATGGGCACGGTGTCATGGGGGTCGCCGCCCTCGAATGTGGACTGTTGCCTATCTCGGAGGCTGCCTTTCCGTTCTATAACGACATTGGCTACATCGACGGCGACTTTTACTTCGACGATGACTATGTCGCGGCGATACCGAAGGCTCTCGGTTCCCACAAGGCGCTTATCTATCGTCATCACGCGTTTGCGGCGGTGGGGGCGACCGTCGCCGAAGCCTTCTTCTGGGCGTTTCAGCTCAATGTGGCGTGCGAAATTCAGCTCAGGGTTCTCGCCACCCACAAGAAAGTTCTGATTCCGGACCCAGAGCAAGCACAGCGCCACCATGATGCGTTTTTTGCCGAGGGTTGGCTAGCCAACGGTTCCGTTGAGTGGCCGGGCCTGCGGCGACTGCTGGATACCGAGGGCGCCGACTACAAGCAATGACGGCAACCCGTGAGCTTAGAGATGCTCGGCATCGGCAGCCGCAGACTCGATGAGGCCGAACGTGCGTTGGCGCATCTCCTCGAGTTCGTCAGGGTCGATCGTCTTCTGGCCTCGCCTATAGCGGGCGTAAACGCCGTGCAGAATGCAGGTGAGCTTGAAGCGATTGAATGCCCGGTAGTAGGGCAGAGCTGAGACGTCGCGGCC
>JAACCU010000165.1 GCA_009937405.1 Actinomycetota bacterium | reverse complement strand
TGCGCGATTTCCAGACTGCTCTTTTAAACGCCGGCCTCGTCGTCGTCGATAGCTTCTTGTCGATCACCTAACTCTCCGAGTACGCCCAGGGCATCCCCGAAGAGATGAAAAACATGCGGCTCTACCCCGAGCTGCCACCGGAGGGGAAGAACGCGTACTGCTTCTACCCGATGACGAAGCGCCGTGAGGCCGACAACAACTGGTTCACCCTCGACTTCGAGGAGCGGAAAGAGCTCATGTACGAGCACGGTACGTCGGGTCGAAAGTTCGCGGGCCGCATAACGCAGCTGATCACCGCATCCACCGGCCTCGATGACTGGGAGTGGGGTGTCACCTTGTTTGGCGTCAAGATCGACGACCTCAAAGACACGGTGTACACAATGCGCTATGACACCGCCTCGGCTGTCTACGCCGAATTCGGGCCTTTTTATACGGGCATGACCGGCCCGGTCGAAGAGATCGTCGCTCGCACCTAAGTGCTGCGGGGCTTTGCGCGACGGTTACGTTGCCGCCACATTGCCGAAGCGATGGAGCGTTTGGCTGATGGCTTGCTCGCGCAGGTAGAGGCGGAGTTCCAAGCGTCCGCTCGCGGTGACCGGTTCGTCGATGATGTGAACGTCGTGTTCGGCTGCGGCCCGCCGAAGCGAGTCCGACACTGAGCCAATCATCCGGATTCGGCCCCAGCGGAGACCGGCCAAGCCAGCGACGAAGTCATCATCAGGGGCTGTTGTCGCGTCGGACACGGTTACTGCGGTATTGACTCGCTCAGCCGCAGCGATCGCTCGTCGAACGGCCGCAGGGTCGGCGTCGGCGCTCGCCCGGATCACGACTGTGGGGTGGGGGAGGTAACGCAGTTCGTTGCGCTCGCAGAACAGCGCACTGGGGTCATGGGCGATGCCGTAATGGGAGTCGTGCCACTGGCGATCGGAATCGGGAGCTGCGGTGAGGTCAGCGGTCGATGTCCAACGCCCGAGTTGGAGCAGATAGTCGCTGCCGCCGGCCTTTGCGCCAAGCCCAACCGATGAGCCCTTCCATCCACCGAAGGGTTGCCGGCGAACGATTGCACCAGTGATCTGGCGATTGACGTAGGCGTTGCCGACGTCGACCGAGTCGAGCCAGGCTTCGATCTCGTTCTCGTCGAGTGAATGGAGACCACCCGTGAGCCCGAAGTCGGAGTCGTTCTGGATCCGAATCGCTTCTTCGAGGCTCTCGGCCCGGATGAGCCCGAGCACGGGACCAAAACACTCGGTCTGATGGAACCAGCTGCCGGGAGCGACCCCTTCGCGAATACCCGGCGACCACAGCGAACCGGTGTTGTCCAACTGTTTGGGCTCGACGAGCCAGGACTCCCCATCGTCCAACTGTTTGAGCGCTCGAATGAGTGTGCCCTCAGGTGGCAGGATCGTCGGCCCGTAGTTCGGGCCCGACTCGGTGGGCCAACCAATGCGAAGGCTCTTGACAGCATCCGCGAGTTGCCGTCGAAAGCGGAGATCATCGGCCACGCCCCCGACCAGAATCGCGAGGCTCGCGGCCGAACACTTCTGGCCGGTATGACCAAATGCCGATTTCACCAGATCGTCTACGGCCTGGTCGATGTCGGCGTGGGGCGTGATGACCAACGCGTTCTTGCCGCTCGTTTCGGCCAGGACTGGGAGGTCGGGTCGCCAGCGGCGAAACATCTTCGCTGTCTCGGTTGAACCGGTGACGATGACGGCATCGGAGCCGGTCACGAGTGCTTGGCCGACCTCGTTGTCTGGTGTGCGAACGAACTGGAGGGCGCCGGGCGGTACCCCAGCAGCGTGCGCAGCCTCCACAATCAGCTCGGCACAGCGGGGAGTCTCGGGAGCGGGCTTGAGGATGACGGTGTTGCCGGCGGCGAGCGATCCCATCACCCCGCCGGTCGGGATGGCGACCGGGAAGTTCCACGGGGGCACAACGGTGATTACGCCGTAGGGGCCGAAGCTTGCACCCTCCGTTGACTCCAACTCAGCGCCATGGTCGCCGTACCAGCGAGCAAAGTCGATCGCCTCACTCAGCTCGACGTCGGCTTCGGCGAACACCTTGCGTCCCTCGTGCGCCATGGTGCTCAGGAACTCATCGCGCCGATTCTCTAGTTCATCGGCGACTGCCCAGAGGATCCGGCGGCGCTCGACTGCCCCGAGATCTAGCCAATCCGGTTGGGCGGCGCGGGCGGTGGCCAAGTGCTGGTCCACGGCGGAGATATCGGTCGTCAGCGCGGCTCGCACCGGTTGGGCGGTGAGCTCGCGAACCTTGACGAGCCAGTCCTGCACCTCGGGACGGGCGGTGTCGGTGTCGGGATGATTGGCGAATCCCGATGTGATTGCCGGGAGGCGCCCACGGCGATGTGGCTCTGCGGAGACAGCGTTTCGATCGGCGACCGCCCGACGGAACCGATCGGCTTGGTCATGGAACGACGTGCTGGTGGGAGACATGGCAAAGAGATGACGCAAGAAGTTGTCACCTGACGCGTTCTCCTCGAGCCGGCGGATGAGGTAACTGATGGCCACGTCGAAATCTGCGGGGGCAACGATCGGTGTATAGAGAAGGAGGTCATCGGTGCTCTGATGCACGGCTCGGGCATGCGATGGCGCCATACCTTGGAGCATCTCGAAATCGACATGATCGGCGACCCCGCGGGCGTCGACGAGCAGTTTTGCCCATGCCACGTCGAACAGGTTGTGGCTGGCCACCCCGACCCGGACGGCAGCCGTGTGCTCGGGGCGAACCGACCACTCGACGCACCGTTTGTAGTTGGCGTCTACGTCGGCCTTTGTCGCGTACGGTGCCTGATCCCAATTGTGCATAGCGGCATCAACGCGCTCCATTGCCAGGTTGGCCCCCTTCACCAGGCGGACCTTGATGGCTGCGCCACCCCGTTCCCGGCGTCCGTTCGCCCAGCCCGTCAGTTGCTGGAGGGCTCCAAACGAGTCAGGGAGGTACGTCTGTAGGACGATGCCGGCCTCGGTGTTGAGATGGCCGGGTTCATCGAGCACCGAAGTGAATGCGTCCAGGGTGAGGTGAAGATCCTTGTACTCCTCCATGTCCAGATTGATGAAGGTGCTCGGCTGGGCAGCAGCACCCGCGGATAGGAGCTGACGCAAGCGCGCCTTGACTCTCGTTAGAGAGTCGTCGTAGGACCAGAGATCGATTTGGCTAGCAATCGCCGAAGCCTTCACTGATACGTACGTCACTGCCGGGTCGCTGATGAGGTCGAGAGTTCGTTGAAAGCGACGTTTCGCCTCGCCCTCACCGAGTACGGCCTCGCCTAGCAGATTGATGTTGAGCGCCACCCCTTGTGAGTGACGATCGGACATGTGCTGATGGAGACGAGTGGGGTCAGCGTCAACGAGCATGTGTCCCACGAGCTGGCGAAGCCGACGCCGGGCGAGCGGCATGACGATCCTCGGGGCGAGTGGCGCTATGCGGGCGCCGATGCGAAGAAGGGCACGGTCGACGGGGCCGATGAACCCCGGCAGGTCTGCGTTGCGCACCAGGGTGGCGAGTTCATCGGCGGCCAGAACATTGTCGGCGTGCCGCGCGACCCGATCGATGTACTGCATGGCGAAGTGCACGCCGGCTGGTTCATCAATCAGGGCGTGCAGGCGCCCGACTTCGCCCCGCTCGGAACGGGTTTCGATCGCCGCTGCGGTCTCGAGCCATTCAGCAACGAGAGCGATGGCGTCATCGACAAGCGTCGCAGGGTCGACGGCGTTGTCGGGAGATGTCATGACCATCTGTCCAGTGTTGAGGAAGCGGGCGGCCGCGGTCTTGTACGATTGCGCCACAAATGACGGAGTCAGAGAGCAAACTCGATGCCGCCGATGCGGAATGGCAGCTGATTGGCCTCTTAGATGATCTTGTCAACGTCATGTTTTGCGCCAAGAACACCGACGGTCGCTATACGGCGGTCAACACAGCATTCGTCCGGCGTTCGGGTAGAAGTTCCAAACGCGATGTCCTTGGGCAGCGGGCGAGCGATCTTTTTCCGGCAGAACTCGCGGCTCGCTACGAGGAGCAGGATGAGCGAGTTGTGCGCCTCGACGAGATCCTCCACGATGAGTTGGAGTTGATCCGTAGGCCTGGCGGATCAACAGGCTGGTACCTCACTGCAAAGCGGCCGATCCACAGTGAAGACGGATCGGTCGTTGGGCTGGTGTCGATCAGCCGCGACCTGATTACGCCTGACGCCCGCGGTATCGCTGTGGAGTCGCTGGAGCCGATCGTGGCCGCGGTACGTCAGGGCATCGACGGCTCGCTTGTGATCGGAGACCTGGCGGTAATCGCCGATTGTTCTCCCGGCCAACTCGATCGTCGAATGAAGAAGGTCTTCGGGCTTACTGGCGCTCAGTACGTCTTGAAGGCGAGAATCGACCGGGCGGCAAACCTGCTCCAACGCTCGGATGAGTCGGTGGCTGCGGTGGCCGCGGCGAGCGGTTTCTACGACCAGGCGGCCTTCACAAAGCAGTTTGTTCGCCTCGTCGGCGAGACACCGACCCAGTTTCGATCGCATCCAGGCTGACCACGTTCCGTGGCAATTCCTGGCCCTCGTGGCGCGAGCCGATTTCTTACAGCCCTATACTTGCTTACCATCAAGAATCGGCCCTGTGGTGCCGTCTATACCGCATCCCTTTGGAGGGGAAACTATATGAAGCTTTCACGCAAGCTCACAATGACGCTTGCCGCTTTGCTCTCGTTCACGCTGCTCGCAGCAGCGTGTGGCGACGATGCTGAAGAGGCAAGCACTGACGCCGATTTTATCGTCGTCGACGAGGGTGAGCAGGTACAGATCCGCTCACTGAACGCCATCACTGGTGACGTTGCATTCCTCGGTGTTCCCAACCAGAACGCGGTCGAGGCTGCTATTGCCGACTACGGCGACATCAACGGCTTCGAGGTCAACATGGGTCAGGGTCTCGACGACCTCTGCTCCGCTGACGGTGGCCAGGCTGCCGCTCAGACCATCGTGGCTGATGCCCAGATCGCCGGTGTCATCGGCACCTCGTGCTCGGGCGCCGCAACCGCTGCTGCTCCGCTCATCGCGGAAGCCGGCATCGTGATGATCTCCGGCTCGAACACCTCACCGGCTCTCACCTCGGACCTTCTTGGCACCGCTGGTGAAAACTACAACGCCGGCTACTACCGCACCGCTCACAACGATCTCTACCAGGGCGCTGCCATGGCTGACTTCGTCTACAACGACCTCGGTTATACCACCGCTGCTGCGATGCACGACGGCGACCCCTACACCCAGGGTCTCGCCCAGGCGTTCTCCGATGCCTTCGAAGCCCTCGGCGGAACCATGACTGGCTTCACTGGCGTCAACAAGGAAGACACCGATATGGTGCCGGTCCTCACCGAGATCGCCGCTGGCTCTCCCCAGGCCCTGTTCTTCCCGATCTTCCAGCCCGCCGGCGACTTCGTGGCCGATCAGGCTAAGGGCGTTGCTGGTCTTGAGAATGTCCAGCTGCTTGCCGCTGACGGCCTTCTGAACAGCGACTACCTGGCCCTTAGCCAGTCCGAGGGTATGTACTTCTCGGGTCCTGACGTTCGCTTCGGTCAGAACATGAACGAGTCCACTGGCAAGACGGCTGCTGAAGTCCTTGAGGACTACGAAGCCAACCATGGTGAAGCCCCGTCGGCACCGTTCTGGGGTCACTCCTACGACGCCACCGCCATGCTTCTCGATGCCATCAAGAACTCGTCATCGGTCAACGATGCGGGCCAGCTCGTCATCGACAAGGCTGCCGTTCGCACGTACCTCACGGCGATCCGTGGCTACAGCGGCGTCATCGGCACCATCAACTGTGATGACTTCGGCGACTGTGGTTCGCAGAAGATCACCGTTGTGCTGAACACTGATTCCAGTGACCCCGCTGCCGGCATGAGCAATGTCGTCTTCGAGTACGCACCGTAATCGTAAGCACCAGCTCAGTTATCGCTGAAGCTTTCTGAGAGGTCCCCGTCCACTAGTGGTGGACGGGGACCTTTCGCGTTACTCTCATCATTCCGTCCAGGTCCCAGAGGGGGAGACTTGACCACCGCTACGAGGCATAAGTCGGCGCGCCGCACAGGCGTCGACTGGTTCCTTTTCTTTCTGAAATTCGCCATGTTCAGTGTGATCGGTTTTGGCCTGTTTGCGTTCGTCCTTCAGCAGATCGATCCCAACAACTGGCTTGCGCAACAAATCAATGACGACGCCACCGGGCTCACCGCTGACCAGTTCCAAGGCTTGGTCATCGCTGGTCTCTCCCAGGGGTCGATGTACGGGTTGATCGCGCTCGGCTACTCGATGGTCTATGGCGTGTTGGGATTTATCAACTTCGCCCACGGCGAGGTGTTTATGGTTGGCGCCATGACCGGGATGATCACCAGCAACAAGCTTGCTGAGGCCGGCGCCTGGGAATCCAACTTCGTTCCCTCGCTGCTCTTCATCGTTGTCTTGGCCATTCTCGTCTCCACGTTCACTGCGGTGGTCATGGAGCGGGTGGCGTATCGGCCGCTTCGTGGCGCCCCCCGCCTGATCCCACTGATCACATCGATCGGCATCTCCTTCTTCATCCAGAACGTCTCCGTCGTTCTTCTCGGCCCTGGGGCGAAGTCCTACCCGGACCTTCCGAGCTGGTGGACCGAAACCCAGTCGATCTGGTTCCTTGACGTGCAGCGCACCAGGCTCCTTGTTGTCTTGGTCGCCGGTGTCTCCATGGCTGTGCTCTGGTATCTCGTGGAGCGAACGAAGACTGGCAAAGCGATGCGAGCCGTGGCGGAGGACAAAGAAATCGCCTCCCTCATGGGCATTAATGTCAACCGAATCATCGTGACGACGTTCGCCATCGGTGGCGCGATGGCAGGTGTGGCCGGAATCCTCTGGGGCGTGATGTTTCGCTCGGTCGTTGCCACGACAGGGTTCCTTCCCGGCATCAAGGCGTTCAGCGCCGCGGTCGTGGGTGGCATCGGCAACCTTGGTGGCGCCATGGCCGGTGGCATCTCGATTGGTAGCGCCGAATCGATCGCACCGCTCATTATTCTCGAACCACTCGGTGTCAATGGCGCGTCTCAACTCCGCGACGCCGTTGCCTTCGCCGTGCTGATCTTGGTCTTGTTGGTGAAGCCCACCGGCCTCTTCGGTGAGCGACTCTCATCGGAGGACCGTGCATGAGTGACACGATGAACGACTCCCCAGCCACTCGTTCGGTCACCGACCAGGACTGGCGTAAGCTGGTGACCCACGGGACCGTCACGGCGTGCACGCTCATCTTCATTGCGTTGTCCAACATGCCCGTCGCGCTCGACGACTTCGATCTCATTGCCGACCGCTTCACTCTCGGCGATCTCTCGCTTTATTGGCTGCTCCTCGTCATCGGAGTGGTTGTTGGCAAGGAAGTCGTCCTCGAAGGGATGGCTACTCATGCCAAGGGTGCCCGTGATGTTGTCTCCGGTGCGATTGCCGGCGTTTTCGCCGGCGCGGGCCTGAGCCTTCTTGTCATCCTCATCAACAATTTCGAACTGCGTGATCCGTTGGTCAACTGGAGTCCACAGACGCTCGAGAAGCTGTCGGTGGGCGGCAGTATTTTGAGTGGAGTGCTGCTCTGGTTGGTGATTGGCGGAGTGCTCGGTGCCATCGGTGGCGCCATGCACATCTTGCCCTCTCGTATCCGCCAACTCGTCATCGTGGCGGCGATGTCAGTGTTGCTGGTTGCCATTCTCGAGACTGTGCTGAGCGATATCTCCGAATCCTTCGGCCTCGAACCGTTGGCCGACATTGTCTACGCGAAGCGTGGTGGATTGACGATTGTCGGGTTGCTCATCGTTGCCGCGGTCGCTGCCGCTTATTCGTGGTGGGGCCATGCGCCGGTCAAGGATGCAAAGCAGCGGTTCCAGGCGATGGAGGGCCCCGAGCGTTCTCGCGGCAACCTCATCGCCTTTAGCATCGTCGCGGTGCTGTTATTGGTGCTGCCCATGCTGGTTGGCGGCATCGTCAACGAACTTCTCGCCAACGTTGGCCTGTTCGTTCTTCTGGCCCTCGGACTCAACATCGTGGTCGGCCTCGCCGGCATCCTCGATCTTGGCTATGTCGCCTTCTTTGCTGTCGGTGGTTACACCACGGCCATCCTCACGTCTCCCAATCGCGGCGACTCGTGGCCGGACTGGGTTCCTCAGACCAACTGGTTCGTGGCGTTGCTGATCGTGGTTGTGTTCGCGGCGATCACTGGCTTGTTTATTGGTGCTCCCGTGATCCGTATGCGAGGCGATTATCTCGCCATCGTGACCCTTGGATTCGGTGAAATCATCCGCCTGCTGTTTCTTTCGGACTGGCTCGGGGGCTACACGGGTGGCGCCCAGGGTGTGACCAACATTCGCGGGGTCAATATCTTCGGTTTGGCCACGGTGCGCGGCACCGACCCACAAGCCGTTTTCTATCTCGTCGCCGTGTTCTGTGTGCTGGCTATTTATGTGTCGTGGCGTCTCGAACACTCACGGGTGGGTCGAGCCTGGATGGCGATCCGCGAGGACGAATCTGTAGCCGAAGCCATGGGCATCAACACGGTGAACACCAAGCTGATGGCATTCGTTGTCGGCGCGGTGTTGGCATCGTTCTCTGGTGCGATCTTCGCCGCGAAGGTGGGCTCCGTCTTCCCCACGAGCTTCATCATCCTCGTGTCGATTGTGATCTTGGTGGTTGTGATCGTTGGCGGCATGGGCAACATTGCCGGTGTCATTGCTGGTGCCGTGGTGCTGATCGGCGTCCTCGGTGGGCCGAGGCAGCCAGGCTTGCTGCAAGAATTCTCTAACTTCAAGCTGCTGATCTACGGCGCTCTTCTCATCTGGATGATGCTGAAGCGGCCCGAGGGACTCATTCCCAATGTGCGCCGTACCCGCGAACTCCACCAGGAGGAGTTCTTGCAGGACGCGTGGCTCAAGGGCGAGATCGATACGGGTGACGAACCCGATGACATGGGAGAGGTGGCCCCGGCATGAGCGGCGAACGTCTTCTCACCATCGACAACCTGAGCGTGACCTTTGGCGGTTTGCATGCTCTCCGCAACCTGAATTTTCATGTCGATGAGGGGGAGATCGTTTCGGTCATCGGCCCCAACGGGGCAGGTAAGACCACGTTTTTCAACATGATCTCAGGCATGGTCACCCCGACGGACGGTGACATCATCTTCAAGGGTGAATCGCTGCTTGGTCTTGATCCCAACCAGGTCACCGCCCGGGGCATCGCTCGCACTTTCCAGAACGTCCGCCTCTTCGCCAATATGACGATCCTTGAGAACGTGATGGTGGCGCAGCACTGCCGCACCAAGCAAGGCGTCTTTGGATCGCTGTTTAATACGGCTGCGTTCAAGCGCGAAGAAGCCGAGATTCGTGAGTATGGCGAGAAGGTGCTCGGCTTCTTTGGTTCTCGTCTCGTCGGGTACCGCCTCCACCAGCCGGCATCGGTGCTCTCCTACGCCAATCGGCGCCGTCTTGAAATTGCTCGTTCGATGGCGACGAAGCCACAGGTCGTCCTACTGGATGAGCCCGTGGCCGGCATGAACCCAAAGGAATCCGCAGAGCTCACCGGGCTCATCGGCAAGCTTCGTAGTGAGTGGGGCTTCACGATCGTGATGATTGAGCACGACATGGGTGTTGTGCGCGATGTCTCGGATCGTGTGGTCGTACTCGATCACGGCGAGACAATCGCCCAAGGCAGCTAGGAGGAAGTGTCCACGAACCCGCAGGTGATCGAGGCGTATCTCGGTCGTCCCGTCGAGGAGGCGTCATGACAGAACGCAATGGAGCGACACCGCTACTCGAGATGCGAGGCGTCAACACGCACTATGGGGCCGTTCACATTCTCAAGGATGTCGACCTCGCCATCTACCCAGGCGAACTGGTTTGCCTCCTGGGTGGTAATGCGTCAGGCAAGTCCACCACGCTCAAGACCCTTCTCGGCATGGTGACGCCGACCACGGGCGAGGTCGTGCTCGACGGTGAGGTCGTCAACGGCAAGCCCACGTCATACTTGGTGGAGCGCGGCGTCACAATGGTCCCCGAAAACCGGCGCCTCTTCAAACGGTTGTCGGTGAAAGAAAATCTCGAACTCGGTGCATATCTGCGGACCGATCGTGATGGCATCCAGCGCGATCTCGAACGCGTCTACTCGATGTTCCCTCGTGTCTACGAGCGTCTCAGCCAGAAGTCCGGCACCCTGTCCGGCGGCGAACAGCAAATGGTGGCGATGGGCCGTGCGCTCATGAGCAACCCACGTGTGCTGCTCATGGACGAGCCATCCATGGGTCTGGCGCCGGCACTGGTCCAGACCAACTTCAAGCTAATCAAACAGATCCACGAGGAAGGCGTCGCCATTTTCATGGTGGAGCAGAACGCCAATATGGCGCTCTCGATCGCCGACCGCGGCTGGGTGCTCCAGACCGGTCGTGTGGTGCTCGACGACACTGCAGACGCACTGCTCGTTCACCCCGAGCTACGCGCCAGCTACCTCGGCGAAGCCTGACCCAAAGCACGTTTGGGGTCAGACCCCATTCGTGCGTTGTTAGGCGCGTCCGCTAGCCCGGGCGTCGTCAATCGACATCCACGGGGTCAGCATCTCGGGCGGCACCTTCAGATGGAGCAGAGCTCCAGTGGAAGACGCCTTAGCGCGTTCGAACGCGGCGGGAAACTGATCGGTTCGCTCGACTCGTTCGCTGTGCATGCCGTAGGCCAGACCGAGGGCGACGAAGTCGGGGTTGATGATCTTCGTGCCCGACTCGCGTTCGGGATAGTTGCGTTCTTGATGGGCGCGGATGGTCCCGTACATTGCGTTGTCGAGAACCAACACGATTGGCTCGATGCCTGCCTGGCGGGCGGAGCCGAGCTCCTGGATGTTCATCTGCAGGTCTCCGTCACCGCTGAAGCACACGACGGTCCGCTCGGGATGTGCTGCCTTGGCCGCAATGGCTGCGGGAAGGCCATAGCCCATCGTCCCGTTCTGGGGCGCAAGCAGGCGAGCCGCGGGCCCATAGCGAAAGAGTTTGTTGGGCCAGATCGAAAAGTTGCCGGCGCCGGCGGTGATGATCACGTCATCGGGCAGGTTTTCCTGAAGCCATTGCATTACAACACCCATGTCGAGGTCGCCGGGCTGCGGTGGAGCGACAGCTGCATCGACGTACGCGTTGCGTCGATCGTGGCGCCAGGCGGCTCGTCGCTCGACAGCATCGACCACTCGTTCTTGCATGAGGCCGATCGTGACTGACGGGTCACCGAGCACGCCGACCTCGGTCGGGTATATCCGGCCAAGCTGGGTGCGATCAGGGTGAATGTGAACGATCCGTTGGGTGGGTTCGTCCAGGTCGATCAGGGTCCACGACGCAGTGGTCATCTCCCCGAAGCGGATCCCGAGACCAACGATGACGTCGGCGTTGCGGATGGTGTCCTTCACCGCCTGCAACATGGCGACGCCCGCCTCGCCGACGAACTGGTCGCTGTGATTGTCGACCAGGTCGTGGAAACGAAAGGCGGTGACGACGGGGATGTCGTTGGCTTTAGCGAACTGTGTGAGGTCGATCCGAGCCTGTTCGGTCCATCGTCCGCCGCCGGCGATGATCACCGGCCGCTCGGCCTTCGCTAGTTCGGCGACGATGACGTCGATCTCCGCCATCGTGGGTGTAGCCCGCTCCACGGGCAGTGGTGTGACGTCGATGACCTCGGTGGTGTCGCGCAGGACGTCTTCGGGCAGAGCGATCGCAACCGGGCCGGGTCGGCCCGAAACGGCGATCTTGAAGGCCATTGTGAGCGTTTCGGCCATGTCATGGACATTGTCGACCTGGGTGGCCCACTTGGTGATCGGCCCGAGGAACCGTCGGTAGTCGATCTCCTGGAACGCTTCGCGACCCTGTTCATGGGTGGCAACTTGGCCGACCAGCACCACCATTGGCATGGAGTTCTCCATTGCGGCATGGATGCCGACCGAAGCATTTGTTGCGCCGGGCCCGCGGGTGACCATGCAGATTCCGGGAGTGCCAGTCAGTCGTCCCCATGATTCGGCCGCGTAGGCGGCGCCTCCCTCCTGTCGACAGATCACGTAGGTGATGTCGGTGTCGACGAGAGCGTCGAGGACGGCGAGATAACTTTCACCGGGCACGCCAAATGCGGTAGTGACGCCGTGCGCCACGAGTGCGTCAACGACGAGTTGTCCTCCGGTTCGCATGCGGGTCCTCTCGAAGCCAGGGTCTCGTTTCGGACCATGGCCCTAGCCACCGATGGTAGGCGATCTCCTGTCGAACGCACCGATCGCTGATAGGGACAAAACGGCATCCCCAGAGCAAACTCCTACGGGGTTTCGTCAGCAAATTCGATCAGGGTTGGCTCGTAGCCTTCGGGAGCCTCGTAGCCCATGAGGTTGAGCACGGTGGCAGCCACGTTGGCGAGGCCGGGTTGGGCCAGCCCTGCGAGCCGGTAATCGCCACTGCCGGCGGTGTCATGGATCACGAATGGGACGGGGCTTAGCGTGTGGCTGGTCTTCGGTGTGACCTCGCCGTCGGATTTCTCGGTGTACATGATGTCGGCGTTGCCGTGATCGGCGGTGAACACCAGCACCCCGCCGACTTCGTCGATCGCGGTGAGTAGCTGTTCGAGACAATCGTCGAGCACCTGCATGGCGTCGACGGTTGCCTTGAGATCGCCAGTGTGGCCGACCATGTCGCCGTTGGGAAAGTTGATGCGACCCATGGCGTATCGTCCGGACCGGAGCAGTTCAATCGTGGACTCGGTGATCTCTCGAAGCTTCATTGCCGGCGCTGTGTTGAACTCGACGTTGTCGGACGGGATCTCGACATAGGTTTCGAGTGCCTCGTCGAAGTAACCGCTGCGGTTACCGTTCCAAAAGTAGGTGACATGGCCAAACTTCTGGGTCTCGCTCACGGCAAAGCTGGCCAACCCGGTGCCGCAGATGTATTCGGTCATCACCCGGTCGATGGTTGGCGGCGCCACCAGATGGTTGGTTGGGATGAGCAGGTCGCCGTCGTATTGGAGCATGCCGACATAGAGCACGTCTGGGTGCCGGCCGCGATCGAACCGGCTGAAGCTCGGGTCCTCGTAGGCCTGGCTGATCTCGATGGCTCGGTCGCCGCGGAAGTTGAACAGCACGACGGCATCGCCGTCAGCCATCTTCCCGACCGGCGTGCCGGCATCGTCGACCACGACAAACGGGTCGAGATATTGATCGCCGTCATCTGATTCGGCGTAGACGGCTTCGACGGCTTCGGTAGCCGATGAGAAGGTGCGCCCGACCCCGTGTGTGTGGCACCAATAGCCGCGTTCGACCATAGGCCAGTCGGCCCCGTAGCGGTCCATTGTGATGGTCATACGGCCCCCGCCGGAGGCGATCGCCGCGTCGACACCGTCGGTGTTGTTGAGCTCGGCAAGAACGGCTTCGGTTTGGGCGATGTAGGTGAGGGCAGAGCGGGGGTCCACGTCGCGCCCGTCGTGGAGGATGTGGACCCGGATCCGGCGCACGCCATCGGCTACAGCTCGCCGCATCAGGGCGTATAAATGGTTGGTGTGCGAGTGAATGTTTCCGTCTGAGTGCAGACCGAGCAAGTGCAGGGTGGCGGCGCGACCACGATCAATGATCGCAGTCCATTCGTCCGACTCGAAGATCGCACCAGTGACGATGGCCTCGTTGACGAGCGTGGCGCCTTGGGCGAATACTCGACCGGCGCCAAGCGCGTTGTGGCCGACCTCGCTATTGCCCATGTCGTCGTCGGATGGCAGCCCTACGGCGCGCCCGTGGGCCAGCAGTGTTGTGTAAAGCCGAGATTCACACAGCTGATCAAGTGTGGGTGTGGCTGCCTCGGTGACTGCGTTCATCGGCCCGGCCGGGGCCACGCCAACGCCATCAGCGACAACGACGAGCACCGGTCTTCGCACGGGAAACGAAGCGTGCGGAGTGAGCGACAACGTCATGGGTCGAGACTAGTTGCCGGGCGTTACTCCGAGATGTGCTGCCGGTCTAGATGATGGCTGTCTCCACGAAGGGCTCACCGGCGATGATGCGGTGGTAGCCGAGTCGCGTGAGATCGATGGAACGGTACTCGCCGTAGGTGATCCACTCCGAAACGCCTCGACCCATCGCCGGCGACTGCTGCATTCCATGGCCGGAGAAGCCGTTGAGGAAGATGAAGTTGTCGACTTCGTGGTGAGGCCCGATGATTGCGTTGTGGTCAAGCGTGTTGTACGCATAGTGCCCGACCCATTTGTTGATCACCTTCACCCGTTCGAACGCAGGGATCCGGTTGGCGATCGACGGCCAGATCTTGTCCTCCCAGACATCACCCACGAAGGCAAAGTCGTCGTAGCCAACCGGCGGATCGTCGTCGGGTGGACAACCTGCCATGTAAAACCCACCGTCGGTGCGGCAGGTGACCCCAGTTGTGTCGATTGTGAGCGGGAGGCGGCGGTCGAGTGGTTCGGCGGCATCGAAGATATAGGTGTACCGGCGGCGAGGTTCGACGGGAAGCTCGAAGCCGGCCATGTGGGCGATTTCAACGGAGCGCGGTCCGGCTGCGTTGACGACGATGCCAGCGTTGATCGTTTCGTCGGTTGCCAGGGTGACCGTCGTGATGCGGTCGCTCTCTCGGGTAACTGCCACGACCTCGTTGGCGAGGTACTCCACGCCATTTTGACGGCTCTTTCGGCGCCACCAGTCGAACATGGTGCCGCTATCGAAATAGCCCTCGTCAATAAGGCCATGACTTCCACAAACGATCCCATCGAGGTTGTAGAAGGGGTAGGCCTCAGCGATCTCGGCCGGCGTCATGATCTTGGTGCCCGCGCCCAACGACTCTTGTAGGGCCTGGGAGTCGCGTAGTGCCGACTCGAACGCTGTGTCGTCGGCGAGGTACATGTAGCCGAAGTCATCGAGGAAGATCTCCGGCACTTCAGGGTCGTCTCCCATATAGCTCTGGAAGTTGCGGATGAACTCCGCGCCGAACAACGAGGCGCGAATGTTGACCTCGGTGGAGAATTGCTGCCGTATGCAACTGTTGGTGCGCGATGTGGAGCTGAAGTCGTAGGAGCCATCGCGCTCAACAACGAGCACTGAGCCGTCGGAATCGGGGTTCGCCGAAAGAAACCACGCCACTGAGGAACCCATAACGGCTCCGCCAATGATGACGACGTCATAGGACGATCGCAGTGGCTCGGGCACGATCGGTCGGAGACGAGATGCTTCGGTCATGGAATGGCTTTCCATTTGCTCGGTGTGTGGCGGGCTAAAAGATCAGGAAACATAGCCCTGCTGTCGGCCGTTTTCGAGATCCTCGGGAGCCCTCTCGGCAGGGTCGCCGAAGCCGCCACCGCCCGGCAACTCCATGATCAGGTGCCGGTCGGCGGGCACAGTCTTCTTGCCCTTGGTCGGGAACGGAGTGCCGTCGTCGAGGTAGACGGCGCCGGGCGCACCCTCACCGCCACCGTGGCGACCTCGGGCCGGGTTGGCGACACGATCGAACATGGCGGAGAACTCGAACTGGTAACCGTCGGTCGGTCCGATCTCCAGGATCTGGCCCATGCCGCCCCGGTACTTGCCGTAACCGCCAGAGTTCTCGCGGATCTCCTTGCGCCAGATAATGATCGGTCCGATTTGTTCGGTGGCCTCCGCTGACATGGTGCGAACGCCGGACGGGAAGGCGGTGGCTGTGATTCCGTCGAGGGCAGGCCGAGCCCCGGACCCACCGCTGTTGAACATGAGAATCTCAATCGGTGGCTTCGGGTCGTCGGCGGATGCTTGGCGGGCGCTGGCTTGAAAGTTCCAGAGTGCGCCGGCGCCTTCGGCAGGGATCACGTCGGGGAGAGTTTCAGCTAGCGCTCCCATGGTGAGGTCGGTGACGAAATGGCCAATGACGTGGCGAACGGCGACTGGGTTTGGGTGGTGCGCATTCAAGATGACGCCGGGAGGGGCGCTGACGGTGAACGGAGCGAGTGATGCAAAGTTGTTGGGTAGTTCGGGAGCGAGTGCCACGAGCATCCCGTATGTGAAGTAGGCCTCGGCATAGCCGAGTGGCACGTTGACGCCGTGACTGCTCAGCGGTGATGTGCCGGTGAAGTCGGCATGCATGCCTTCGTCGGTAACGGTGATCATGACGGCGAGCGTGACCTCGTCGGCGTAGCCATCAACGGTCATCGTGTTCGTATACGTCCCCGCGGGGACGTTTTCTAGCGCCTTCATCGTGGCCGAATGGGTCCGCTCAAAGATGAACCCGGCCAGGTCGTCGAGATTGGGAAGGTCGAACTCGTCGAGCATGGCGAGAAGTCGGCGGCGGCCGGTCTCGTTGCATGCGGCAAGACCGTGGATGTCGCCGATGACCTGGTCGGCCTCGCGCACGTTCCAACGCACCATGGTGACGAGATCGTTGTTGAGCACTCCGCGCTCGGTCCACTTGAGGATCGGGATCCGAATGCCCTCCTCGTAAACCTCTTTGGCTTCGGGGCCGTAGCCCCGGCCCCCTACATCGACCACGTGGGCGGTCGAGGCAAAGAAGCCGATCAACTCGTCGCGATGGAAAACCGGTGTGGTGACGGTGATGTCGTGGAGATGGCCGGTGCCCTTCCACGGATCGTTGGTGATGTAGACGTCGCCTGGATATATCCGCTCCGGGCCGATGTCATTGATGAAATGGCCGACTGCGGCGGCCATCGTATTCACGTGGCCTGGTGTGCCGGTCACGGCTTGTGCCACCATCCGACCAGTACTGTCAAAGACGCCGGCCGACAGGTCGCCGGCTTCGCGAACCGATGTCGAGAAGGCGGTGCGGACAAGTGTTAGTGCCTGTTCCTCGACGACCGAGATCAGTCGGTTCCACATGACCTGATTGTGCAGTTCGCGGTTGATGCTCACTGCGCGCCTCCCTGGTGGCGGCGATGCACGAGCAACGCGCCGTCCGCTTGCATGATGGCGACATGATGTGATCCCAGTGTGGTGGTGGTTTGTGATTCGACGATCACGGCCGGTCCCATTACCGATGATCCTGGGTTCAGGGCCGTGCGTTGAATGACGGAACCATCCACGTCATCTCCGGTGACGGGGTCGAACATCGTGCGAATCTGGGAAGGGGTATCACCACCGTGTCCAAGCTCGGTCGAGAGTTTGATTTGGGCGGGTGGTTCGACGACTGACGCGACTCGGACCGACCAACTGACGGCTTCGATGGTGAGGTCGTCGATGGCCCGACCGAAGAACTCTTCGTACGCCTTGGTGAACTTGGCGCCAAGAAGCTCGGCCGCCATGTCGTCGAAGGGTCCGTGGTCGAGAGTGACGGGGATCTCCCAGCCTTGGCCCTTGTATCGCATGGCGATCTGACGTTCGACCACGACGTCGACACTCGTACCTTCACGCACGAACGACATGGCCTCTTGGGCGAGTTCCGCGAGGATGGTGTTGGCGCCGTCGACGTCGAAGTTTTGGGTCGTTGTGTAGAAGCTGCGTACTGCCTCGTACGCGAATGGCGCTCGCAGAAACCCGACCGCGGAACCGACACCGGCATCCGGCGGAACGATTAGCTCGTCGAGGCCGAGCTTGTCGAGCAGGCGAGAGGCGTGGAGTGGTCCACCGCCACCGAAGGCGATCATCGTGTAGCCGGTGAGGTCCTTGCCGTTTTCCACGGCGTGAACGCGGGCGGCGTTCGTCATGTTTTCGTCGACAACCTCGGCGATACCGATTGCGGAGGTGTGGGCGTCAAGCTCAAGATGTTGACCGACTGAGTGGATGAGCGCATCGGCAGCGAGCTCGGGGGAAAGGTTGATGTCTTTGGCGCCGAACGTGTCGGGATGTAATCGGCCGAGCTCAAGGTTGGCATCGGTGACGGTGGCATCGGTGCCGCCGAGCCTGTAGGAGGCGGGACCAGGGTCTGAGCCGGCGCTGTGTGGACCGATGCGAATTTGTCCCAGCGTGTCGACCGATGCAATCGAGCCGCCACCTGCGCCGATCTCGATCATCTCGATCACCGGGATAGAAATGGGCATGCCGCTGCCCTTCTTGAAGCGAGCGGTGCGGTCGACCTCAAAGGTTTTCGCCGTGGCGGGCGTGTAGTTCTCGATGAGGCTGACCTTGGCTGTGGTGCCGCCCATGTCGTAGGACAGCACCCGGTCACGCCCGTAGCGCGCCGCAAGATCGGCGGCGAAGATGGCGCCGCCCGCGGGGCCGGATTCGATCAAGCGGACTGGAAATTCGGCTGCCGACTCGACCGACATGAGCCCGCCCCCGGAGTGGATCATGTAGAGCGGACAGTTGGCGCCGCGGGCCTGTAGCTCGTCGCGGAGGCGAACGAGGTAGGACGCCATGAGCGGCTGTACGTAGGCATTTGCGCACACCGTGTTGAAGCGCTCGAATTCCCGCATCTGGGGCGAGACTTCGCTCGAGATCGAACAGGCGATGTCAGGAAGCTCTGCGAGTAAAAGCTCACGGAATCGATGTTCGTTCACGGGATTGCGGTAGCTGTGTATGAACCCCACGGCAACTGATTCGTAGCCGGCCTCAGCAATACGGGCGACCAGCTCGCAGGCGCCAGTTTCATCGAACGCCACGAGCTCTTGGCCGCGGGCATTGAGGCGTTCGGTGACCGTATAGCGATCGGCACGCTCGATCAGGGGTTTGGGCAGCACGATGTTGAGGTCGTACTGCTCGTAGCGGCTCTCGGTGCGGGTCTCGATGACGTCGCGGAAACCATCGGTGGTGACCAGCGCGGTGCGAGCGCCGCTTCTTTGGATCAGCGCGTTGGTGGCCAGCGTGGTGCCGTGAATAATCTGCTCGACATCAGACAGATCGACTCCGGCCTCGGTGGCGATCTGGCTGATGCCATCGAGGATGCCGAGTTCCGGGGCCTCGTAGGTCGTCAGGACCTTGGTTGACGCATAGCTGCCGTCGGCCAACTCGATCACGATGTCGGTGAAGGTTCCTCCAACGTCGGCTCCGATCCGCAGGCCCATGATTTACAGGTCCTCGACTGCCGGGAAGGTGTCGGGATGCACGATGTCGACAGTGGCGCTTCGCTGTTGGGCGAGCATGCCGCCGTCGACCTTGATGACATCGCCCGTCACATAACTGGAGTCGTCGGAAGCCAAGAAGAGAGCGGGACCCGTCATGTCGAACGGATCGCCAATGCGACCGGCTGGAATGTTGACGCCGCGGTAGGCGCGAGCCTCGGTGTCCATACCTGCGGTATCGATTGAACCTGGCATCAGCGCGTTCACCCGGATGTTGTAGGGGCCGAGGTCGAGCGCCATGGCGCGGGTGAGGGCTTCGATGCCACCCTTGGACGCGTCGTAGGCGGTGAAGCTTCGGTGGGCTCGTGTGGCCCCACCAGAGCTCATATTGATGATTGACCCGCCGCCGTTCTTTGCCATGACGCGTGCGGCGCGGTGGTTGCACAGGAAGTGGCCGGTGAGGTTCACGTCGATGATTCGACGCCACCATGCTTCGTCTGCGTCGAAGAAGTGCAGCATTGGTGAGATGATGCCCGCGTTATTGACCATCACGTCGACCGTGCCGAAGGCGGCGAGTGTCGCCTCGAAGATTGTGTCGACCTGGGCGCTGTCGCTGACATCGGCGGCAGCTGCGATAGCTGTGCCGCCGGCGGCGTTGATGCTCTGGGCGGCGGCTTCGGCCGAGGCAGCGTCGACATCGTTCACGACGACCGACGAACCGACCGACCCGAAACGGGCGGCGATGGCTTCGCCGATGCCCTTCCCGGCTCCGGTGACGATGACGACCTTGCCGGCCAGATCAGGATGTGTAGACATGGTGACTCCTCAGAGTTCGTTGATGATGTGTTTGAGGTCGGCGATGGCCGCCTCGTTGCGTCGGTAGTAGGTCCAGCCCTTGCGCGGGGTTGGGATGATCAAGCTGGCTTCGACGAGCACTTTGAGGTGTCGTGAAGCAGATGGTTGGCTGACGCCAAGCTTGTCGGCGATGAACTGATTGCACGCACCGTCGGTGACCGGATCGCCATGTTCCTGCGGAGGGAAGTGGGCGGTGGGGTCTTTCAGCCACTCGAGGACCTGGAGCCGGCGTTCGCTGGCGAGCGCCTTGAAGATGGCTTCAAGGTCAGTCGAGGGGTGGGCGGCAAGTGCCATAACGATATAGCTAACATGTTATATAAGAGACGTCAACCTAAGTTCTGTAATGCTCGTGCTCGTGCGCTGAGGCCACCGCTGCGGGTCTCGGCTCGCGTCCAGGGGAGGAGACTGTGGCAGGCTCTCCCTGTGGCATGGATCAAGACAGTTCCCGACGACCGGTGGGAGGGCGAACTCGCCCCACACCACGACGCTGTGGTTGACAAGACCTTCGGGCGAGTCGACAACATCATGGCGGTGCATTCGCTGAACCCGAAGGGGCTGGGAGCGCACAACGCGCTGTACATGTCGGCCATGTCGGGGACTGCGACCCTTCGCAAGGTCGAGCGGGAACTCATTGCCTATGTGGTCAGCTTCGAGAACCACTGTCACTATTGACTGACGCACCATCGGCGCGGTCTGCGCCGACTTCTGAAGAACGACGAACTCCTCACCCGAATCGACGATGGTTGGGAGAGGGCTGGTCTCGATGACAAGCGGGTAGCGATGCTGACCTACGCGGTGAAGCTCACACGCACGCCTGGAGAGGTCGTCGAAGGCGACGTTGACGCACTCCGGTCTGTCGGCTTCAGTGATCGTGATGTGCTCGACATCTGCGAGGTCGTTGCGTACTACGCCTACGCCAACCGCATCGCCGATGGTCTCGGCATCGACATTGAAGACTGGTATCCAGAGGATGACGCATGAGGTCCCTTGACGACGCACAGGTCGCTGCCGCTCTCCCCTGGGGAGCGCTGCTTGAGTCGATCGAGAAGATGATGGTGTCGCCGTCTGCTGTCGCTCCTGCTCGGACTGCACACACTGTTTCTGACGCCAATGGCAATGATGCATTCTTTCTGATGAAGCCGGGCTGGATCGTTGGCAAAGTCATCGCGGTGAAATGCGTTACCGTTTTTCCCGACAATGGGTCGATTGATTTGCCGATGATCCAGGCCGGGATGCTGCTGTTTGATGGCAGCAACGGATCCTTGATCGGCGCGGGCGAGGCGGGAGAGTTGACGGCCCGGCGCACGGCAGCAGCGTCGGCTGTTGCCGCCAAGCGTCTCGCCCGTCCCGATGCTCGGCGCCTGCTCGTTGTTGGCACCGGGGCTGTGGCACCGAATGCGGTGCTCGTTCATTCGCATGTACGCGACTTTGATTCGGTCGAGGTCTGGGGACGAGACGCGGCGAAGGCTGCAGCAGTTGTTGACGCGGTCGCCGGTGAGGGGATCACTGCATCCGTTTGCGAGGACCTCGATACCGCTGTTGCCGCAGCCGACGTCATCTCGTGCGTCACGGGGGCCACTACGCCGTTCATCAAGGGGGCGCTGCTGAAACCCGGAGCCCATCTCGACCTGATCGGGGGCTTCAATCTCGAGATGCGAGAATCGGACGATGAGTGTGTGCGTCGCTCCACGATCTTTGTCGACACCCGTGAAGACGCACTACTCGCCGGGGATCTGGCCCAACCGTTGGCCGATGGTGTCATTGTCGCCGACGATCTTGTGGCCGATCTCGCTGATCTGGTGTCGGGTCGTCACCCAGGGCGCACCCGCGACGACGAGATCACCTTTTTCAAGTCCGCCGGCACTGCCCTCGAAGACCTCGCTGCCGCCCAACTCGCCTTCGCCTAAGCACGTTTGGGGTCTGTCTCCAGACGTGCTTTGTTTTTTGACGTGCTTTGTTAGAAGGTGAGGGTTCCGGAGGGGGAGATGGTGGCCCGTTCGGCTGCAGCGATGGCGATGAACGTGGGTTCGTCGACGATCAGGATCGGCACGGTGATGCCGTAGAGTTCATCGGCGACGATGGCGCCGAGGTTCACGATCTCATCCGGCTCACGCATGATCAGAGCGGCGGGCCCGGTCCCGAGGCGGATCGCCTCGGCCAGCACCGTCGAGGCCGACGACGAGCCGCGACCGACCGCCATCGTTACCACCCGTCCCGCGAGCGACTCGCCGACCTGGGGATGGGCTTGGTCGATGATCGTGCCCGTCTCACTCTCGAAGCCACCCCAAAACGAGAGAGGCTCGCCGAGAGCGAGCACCAGGCCCGATGCTTCGCCAGCCACCAGAACTCGCTGCGCTTCAGACATCGGCCCACACCGTGTCGTCGCGTCTGACCTCGCCGGCTATCGCTGACTCGACACAGTCTTCGACGCTCCCGAACACGACCTCGATCCCCAAGTTCCCGGGGGCGTAGTAGGCCCATTTGCCTGAGTCGGTCATCGCGACGCCGTAGGTCTCGGCCATGACTGGCGTGATGTAGGTGCACGTGTCGGTGACGATCTGCACGCCAGCATCGGTGAGCCGACGCTCCCAGCC
>JAACCU010000013.1 GCA_009937405.1 Actinomycetota bacterium | reverse complement strand
TCCCCGTGAAGCTCCCTGTGGCCTGATGTGGCTCGGGTTTTACGTGGAGCTAAGGGGAATTGAACCCCTGACCTCTTCCATGCCATGGAAGCGCTCTACCAACTGAGCTATAGCCCCGAGAATGACCGCACGATCGTACCAGCGCGGTGCGAGTCTGACACCCTCCCTGATTGGATGTGTGAGGCGTTCTAGCGTCACAAGGATGCAGGTAACGAAGCGCGTGCTGGGGGCGGTCACGGCCCTGTGGTTCGCCATTGGTGTGGCGGTTGCGACGGCCACCCCGGGGCCCCTCTTGTTTGCTGATGACATCGCCTATTTGTCGATGGCGCGCACGCTGGCGGGGGAGGGTTCGTCGGCTATGCCGGCCCAGCCGCCCTATGGCTTTCTGTATCCGGTGCTGTTGGCGCCGGGCTGGCTTTTGGGCTTCGACGAAGGCGGGATGCTGACATACGCCCGGGCGGTAAACGCCGCCCTGGGGGCACTGCTGGTGCCGGTCCTCTATGTGATCGTGCGCCGGGTCTGGTCGTCCGAACAGCTTCCGGCGTTGCTGGCGGCTATGGCCGGTGCGGCGTTACCGGCGCTCTGGTTGACGGGTTCGATCGTCTGGACGGAGCGGCTTCTTGCCCTGCTTGTGGCGGTGGCGTTTCTCACGATTATTCGGCTCGCCGCGAGCCGCACACCGGACCGAGCGCTCCAGGCAGTCGTGGCAGCTGTCGGATTGTTCGCCACCCACCCGAGAATGGGGCCGACCGCCCTGGTCGTCGTCGTCTTTGCTGCATTGATCACTCGCCGATCGATGCTTGTGCGGGTGGGGTTGCTCAGCGCCGGGGTTTTTGCTTTGGGTTTGACGGAATGGGTGCGGCGAGTAGTCGCTGACGCGACGTTCGGCAGTTCCGGCACCTACGACGCTGGTGATCTTGCGTCTCGGCGCGGCTTTGGCGAAATCCCTGACATGGCGCAACACGCTCTTGGCACCGGCGCTTATCTGACGCTCGCCGGGACGGGGATCCTGCTCATCGGTCTGGTCATGACCGGAAGCCGGCCGATCGTGGGCCCGGTCCTCGTCGGCATGCTTGGGGCCACGGTGGCGGTGGCAGGCTGGTTCCTCACCGGGGTGGGTCGCTCGGATGCGTGGCTCCACGGCCGCTACGTCGAAGTGTTCGCACCCTTGTTGCTGGCACTTGGACTTGCGTCGCTCAAGCACATGGGCTGGAAGCCGGCACTGGGACTGTTGGTCGCAGCGCCGATCGCGGCGGGAATCATCGGAGCTTGGGCCGGGCCGGGCAACAATTGGAACACGCCGCGTTCACCGGTGATGATGCTCGGGGTTGAGGTCAGCGGCGCACCATTCGGTTCGAGCGTTTTTGAGCCGGGAGCGGCGGCCTCCGTCTCGATTCTCGTCGGCCTGGTGCTTTGGTGGTTGTGGAGGAGCGATCGCCAGATCATCGCCATGGTCGTGCTGTCGGCCATTGTTGCGTTGGGTGTGGCGAGCGGCATCGTGGGGCTCGACAAGCTTCACGACGGCAACATCAGTGGCCGCACGTCGGGTGTCATCGAAGTCATCGGGCCGGTCGGCGAACTCTACGTCGATGCGGAACGGGTGTCGCCGAATCTGATTGCCGCTCTGGCATGGGAGGTCGGTTTCGATGACACTTCGAAGTCGCTGACCGCGCAGACCACACACCTCTTGTTGCCGCCGGACGCGCCGCCACCGGATGGGGCCACGCTGGTGCTGCAGTTGGAGAGCGGAACGGTGTGGGCGCTGGGCTGATCAGTCGGCGCTGTCGCCGGAGTCGTCGTCGGTTTGGCTTTGCAGGAAACGTTCGACCTCTGCCGCTAACTCATCTGAGGAGGGAAGATCGGCTTGCGCTTCAGCAAACTCGTCGTGTTGGGCCTCGAGTTGGGCCAGCATCTGACCGTGTGAATCCTCGGATTGCACCAGGGTGTCGAGACGGTTTCGTGTCGAAAGCGATTCGCTGGCCAGGTCGGCAGAATCAAGCGACAGGCCAGCTGAACGTTCGAGTCCTTCGATGAGCGCCAACGCCGCCGGCGGGTAGGGCGAACTCGACACATAGTGAGGGACCTGGGCCCAAAGCCCGAACGAGTCGATCGACACGACTTCGAACGCTTTCTCCAACGCCGACTCCACCCCAGCGGGCACATCGAGCGAGGCGTTGTTGAGCGTCTCGTCGACGAGTTCCGGCGTGGATGCTGTGATCGACAACATTGCCGGACGGGTGTGCGGGGCTGCTGCGGGGTACGAGCCGAGGCCGATCATGCGGCGGATGGCAAAGCGCTGGCCGAGCTGCACAACAGCGTCCACAAAGGCGCGCCAGTTGTGGTCGGGCTCGGTGCCGTGAAGAAGAAGGACATCGTTGCCGTGGCGGTCTCGGCCCGACACGAGCTCGATGAAAGGCCAGTCGATGCCAACATTCACACCGTCGACGATGTGCATGGTTGGGCGGTGTGCCCGATGATCGATCAACCATTCCGTATCGAAGGTGGCCACTGTGGTGGCGTCGATTTGGCTGAGAATTCGCTCAACGGCCAAGTGTGCGGTCCGCCCGGCATCAATCCAACCGTCGAGGTGCACCAACAGGACGGGGTCGAGAAGATCCGGAGTGCGCATGAGGGTGTAGAGATCCTCGGGAGCCGCAGGGGGAGTCATTACTCCCGAGGGTATTCCTTGCACGGGAATTGTGGCGACGCGCGCTACGTTGAAACCCATAATGACTGATGTAACTGATGCAACATTCGAGACCGCTGTCGTCGAGCGCTCCAAGCAGGTCCCGGTCGTTGTCGACCTTTGGGCTGAGTGGTGCGGGCCGTGCAAGCAGCTTGGTCCCATCCTCGAAAAAGTGATCGCCGAGACGAATGGCGCGGTCGAGTTGGCCAAGATCGACGTCGACGCCAACCCTGCTGTCGGACAGGCCTTCAAGGTTCAGTCGATCCCCGCCGTGTACGCAATGGTCGACGGCCAGATCGTCGACAGCTTCATGGGCGCCCAGGGCGAAGCACAGGTCCGCGAGTTTGTGGAAAAGCTGGTGCCTACCCAAGAGCTGTCGGAAATCGAGCAGCTCATCGCGGCCGGTGACGAAGCTTCGCTGGTAGCCGCGGTCAACCTGGAACGAGACAACGCCGAGGCAATTTGTGCGCTCGCCGTGATCTTTATCCAAACCGACCGGGCTGATGAAGCAACAGAGATTCTTGCCCGTATCCCCGAATCGCCTGAGACGCGTCGTCTCGCAGCGTTGGCACGCACCGGCGACGCCGGCGGCGGCGACATCGATGCCACCCTGGCTGGCTTGTTGCCGCAGGTGAAGGTCGACGAAGACGCTCGTCAAAAATTTGTCGACCTGCTTGAGTTGCTGGGCTCCGCCGACCCGCGCACCGCCGACTGGCGTCGCAGGCTCAGCGCGGCGCTGTTTTAAAAGCGGGGCCGTCTAGCCGCGGCCGATGAACGGCATCGACGTTGCCATCACGGTCATGAACTGCACATTGGCATCAAGCGGAAGCCCCGCCATATAGAGAACGGCGTCTGCCACGTGCTGCACGTCCATCGTGGCCTCGACCTTGGTCGAGCCGTCGGCCTGCACAATCCCCGCTGACATCGACTCGGTCATTTCTGTCTCGGCGTTGCCGATGTCGATCTGGCCGCAGGCGATGTTGTGGGCCCGTCCGTCAAGGGAGGCCGATCGGGTGAGGCCCGTGATGGCATGTTTGGTTGCGGTGTAGGGAGCCGAGAATGGGCGTGGCGCGTGGGCCGACACTGAGCCGTTGTTGATGATGCGGCCCCCTTTGGGGTCCTGTGTCTTCATCATCCTGAATGCCTCTTGGGTGCAGAGGAACGGGCCGGTGAGATTCACGTCGACTACCTGTTGCCACTGGGCGACGGTGAGGTCTTCCAGCGGGACGGGTGGCGCTCCGCGACCAGCGTTGTTAAAGAGCACATCGAGTCGCCCAAATGCCGCTTTTGTTTCGGCGAAAAGGCGGGCGACAGCGGCTGGATCACCGACGTCGGTGGCCACGCTAAGTGCGTGTTGGCCGGCATCTCCAGCGGCGGCGATGGTCTCTGTCAGAGCGTTGGGCCGGCGGCCGGCCAACACGACGGCATAGTTGGCCCGTAGCAGTGTGATGGCTGCGGCCCGGCCGACCCCGCTGCCTGCTCCGGTGACGATCGCTACCTTCTCTGGCGTGCTCATCTGGCAAAACCTAGCTGGAGCAGCGTCGTGTCGATGTCTCGATGTCAGCGGGCGACGCTAGGTTGAAATTCGGCGGTTCGTCCGCCGTGCCCTTCCCCGCGAGACCCCCGAATCTGGGAGCGTCGTGTGGTCGCGCCACCGCCTTCACCTGAACCACCTTCAACTGAACCGTCGTCAACCGAACCTGACCTTGATTGGCGACGCGCGCCCAGGCTTCTGGCCGACCGACTTGGAGTCTCGCCCGCCGCGGTCGTGCTGGGCCTGCTCGCCGTGGTTGCGGCGGCGACAGGAGCATGGTGGGCGTTTCGCGCTCCGCCAACTCTGGTAGAGGAGGTGCTGCCGTTGGTCGGCGACGTTGTCGTGGCGGTGCCGTCGACAACTACCGCTGCACGGGTACCGCTGGTGGTCCACGTGGACGGAGCAGTAGCGGTGCCGGGTGTGCACGAAGTGGTGCTGGGTAGCCGTGTGGTTGACGCCATCGAGGCGGCGGGCGGCCTGACCGAAGACGCCGACCGCTCTCGGCTCAATCTTGCGTTGCTGGTCGAGCACGAGCAGCGTGTCTGCGTGACTCGCATAGGAGAGGAGGAGC
>JAACCU010000164.1 GCA_009937405.1 Actinomycetota bacterium | reverse complement strand
TAAACAGTATGCAGACCGCAATGCGCTGGCCTGACGCCGGTTGGCGGGGCCGGGGCGCGGCGTATAAGCCAGTTCGACGTTGACACGTTGGTCGTCGGGAGTTGCCCCGGCCAACCCCATGCCGGCGCGGTGTACCGCTGCTTTACCCGACCGGGATCTTCGACACCGTGCCATCGCTGTAGTTGGCGACCCAGATGTGGCTACCGTCAAAAGCCACCCCCGCGGGCCGGTCCCGACGGTGATGGGGGCGGCAACGACACCGGTCGGTGTTCGCTGGCCACCAGAGCCAGACGGCGCCCCACACATGGACAGTTTGACCGTGGTGTTTCGGCACGCAGCCCAATCTGGTCGCAACTCCTCGCCGGCTACGGGTATCGTCGGCTGTATCGGTTCCGTCTCTCGCCGATTCGGGATCGGGAATACTGCGGCCCTCGCTCTTCCCAGAGTGGGGGTCGCTCCACATTCAAGGACGAACACGAGACTTCGCAGGGTCTAACGGACGTGACCCTGTTAAGCGTCGATCACCTCGCCACGAAACCGGTCAAGAATGTCATTTCGATCTTCGACGGCCATGGTGAAGTCAGGCACGATGATCTCGTCGACGCCGGCGGCGTCATAGTCCGCCACGATCGACCTCAGTTGGTCCGGGGTACCGACCAGGCCACCGCGGCTTCCCAGATTTTTGCGGATCTCGGCGCTCTCGTCCTCGGATTCGGTGATGATCAACAGGCCGACGGCTGATTTCTGGATTTCTGCCACGTCACGGCCCACCTCGGAGCAGCGCTGCTCGAGCACCGAGATCTTTTGGGTCAGATCTTGCGGGCTACCCCATACATTCCACTCGTCGGCAAACCGGGCCACGGTGCGAAGTGTGCGTTTCTCGCCGCCACCACCGATCATCAACGGCAGCGGCTGCTGGAGCGGCTTCGGTTGCATCGGTGCACTGTCGAGTTGGTAGTAGTCGCCAACAAAGGTGGTGCGGTCCTGGGAGAACAGCATTCGAAGTATCTCGCAGGCTTCTTCGAGCCGGTCCGATCGTTGCTCGATCGTTCCCAGCTCAAAGCCGTAGCGTCGATGCTCGTTCTCCTGCCACCCCGCACCGACACCGACCACCAGGCGCCCACCCGAGACATGGTCGACTGTGGTTGCCATATTCGCTAACAGCGCCGGATGTCGATAGGTGTTGCCGCTCACCATGGCCCCGAGACGTACGCGGGGTACGGCAGCAGCGAGACCCGCTAGCACAGTCCAGGCCTCAAGGATCGGCCCCATTTCTCCTGCGGTGTCATGAGAATCCTCAGGCCCGTACCCCTCATCGGGAGGCATGAAGTGATCGGGTATCCAGACACCATCCCAGCCGGTGGCCTCCGCGTGTTTGGCTCCGGCGAGTAGTTCCTGCCAAGTCTGGCCGGTACTGGCCCAGTAGGAGAATCTCATCCGCCAAACATACTCGGATCGAGAGATGCCAAAGACCTTCGACCGATGCCGCGGCTCCCGATGCCGCGGCTCGTCTCCTCTGACAGCCCGCTCACGACACTCACCGCACAAATATGTCGAGGGCGGCAGCTAGTTCGAAGCTCCACCCGACATCACCAAACCGACTCAGGACCAATCCCAAGTTTTGAGGCGGCGATGCCGGGTCGAACGGTGTCAGCCTGGCGAAAGCAGCATGGTGTCCGCTGATGCTCCTGCGACGTTCGTGCAGGTGTACTCACCTTCGGCGGACGCGTACAACATGCTCAAGCATGTCCCAGTGGCCTGCTGGCCGTAAGCATTCGGATGCATCGATTCCTGAGCATCACCTTGGGTCAGTCCTGTCACCAAGAACCGCGCCCATTCTGCATTGGATCCGGTGCCGTGACTGGTGTGAACCGAGCCAACTTCACGATCCTCAAGCTGATCAGACAGATCCAAGAACTCAACGTTCTTGGCTGCTGCGACGATCGCAAGATTCGAGGAAATCTGGGGCACGAGCTCATCTCTCGCCCAAGTCGCATCCACATCCCAGAACGGACAGCCGCCGACCAGCGTGCGATCCCATCCACTCTCGCTGTAACGGAACTCCGAAGCGCGCGGAATTGGAGAGGGATAACTCTGAAGCACCACTCGATAGCCATCAGGTTGACCAGCAGCAGCCATCACCGCATGGATCTCATCGATCGCGATGGCAACGCCGGCCATCGCCGAACCCATCTTTGCATCGACCACAGCTTGCTGTTGATCGTGACATGTGTTGGGCCACCAACTCGGACTGGTGTTGTATTCGATTGTGCAAGTAATAATGATGTCCGCGAATCCAAGATCGTTTCCGCCGATCGACAGCACGATCATTTCAACATTGTGAGATGCTGCGACATCGGCGAGTTGGTCTGCTTGAGAGGGCTCTCCACCCTGGCCTACGCCGCCGTTTGAGCTCCGTGGAATGTTCTGGGTCTCAGCCCCCGAACACGCAAGGTTGATCAGCGCGTCAACCGCTATCTCGCTCGAGAGAACTTCTGAGACATCTGAACGGTGACATCCGTTGGCCGCGCTCGCGCCGTACACAAGCGACGCGTCGTACTGCCAGATACCGAGCACGGTGTATGCGGCACGGTCGGTCCCTCCACGGTCCCCGAACGGGTTGTTCCAGTTGCCCAGCCAGCGTCCCGCCTCGCCCGATATGTAGCTGTCTCCCATGGTCACAACAGCAGTTGGGTCATCGGTCGGGTCCGGACCACCGGGGTCGTCCACGGTGTCGATGTCGAGGGCGCCCATATCGACCTTGGTACCTTCGGCGCTTCCATCCCAATACAAGGTCAACGTGCCCGACGTCTGAGCCCCGAAACTGCCCGCAAAATGAAAGACATCCTCATCCGCACCGGCCGCACCAGCCGACGACAATGCCCCGAGTGACGAGATATAGAGACCATCGCCATCATCGGAGAGTCCATCGATGTCCTCACTCTTGGCTGTCAACGCCAGATCCGAACCATCGAGATACACCGAGAATGATCCAGCGGTATCCGAACCGAATGATCCGCTGAAGCGGAAAACGTCTTCGTCGCTACCTGAGCTCCCAGACGCCTTAAAGCTTCCCTTGGTGCTGATCAGCAAATCGCCGGAATCGAGCAGACTGAGCCCATCGATGTTTTCACCATTGCGGGTCAACCCCACGTCGGAGCCATCGAAATACATCGAGAACGTGCCCGAGGTAGCAGGGCCGAGTGACCCGCTGAAAAGCACGATGTCGGAATCATCGACTGTTCCGATGCCGGGAACGGACCCAGACGTGGTGAACGAAATCAACAGTTGATCGGTAGACAGCACATCGAGTCCGTCAATTTCCAGAGCATCAAGACCCACATCGCTACCGTCGAACACCAGGCTGTACGCGGCGCCATCCCAGCCCAAGACGTCTTCGTCTGCGGCGGACACACCGCCAAGCGAGACACCCGACTTGAACGCCATATACATCACCTACTGTGACGACGCCTCATCAACCGCCCCAGCCCCCGGGGCTGCTGCAAGACCAGCCGCCAGAAACACGAACGAAGCTATGGAAAATAGGACTCGACGCAACTCAGATCTCCCTGATGGTTTTGGGCGCGAGAATAGCTGATCGAATATTTCGTTCACCGAACGGCCACTCGGCGCGGTCACGTCGACCAATGAGAGCTTCGACGTTGCCCGACCTTGCTCAACCTTGCTCAACGTGCAGGGATCATGAACTGCTCGAACGTGGCGGCCGCGGCCAGAAAGAACTGGTCCGTTCGAGGTAGGCGCCATATTCAGGCCTGGTGCGTCGCACACGCTTTTCGAGGGTCGGCGTGCCAGTGATCTTGATAACCAGTCGGGTGTACATGACTGGTCCGATGATGCCGATCGCCGCCCAGGGCACCTCAAGCGCAGTGATGAAGAGCCCCCACGCCATCATCACCTCGCCGAAGTAGTTGGGGTGAGCCGTATAGCGCCAGAGCCCAGAGTCGAGCACGTTGCCGTCATTCGCCGGGTTCCCCTTGAACCGCACCAACTGGAGATCACCGATGACCTCGAAGAAGAAGCCAACTGCCCAAACAGCCACGCCGACATAGGTGATCGGACCAAAAGAGTCGGGCTCATCGGCAGCTAGTGAAATTATCAGCGGTAAGCCGAGCAGGAACATCGTGGCGCCTTGAAGCCCAAAGACCTGTCGCAGAACGAAGCGATGAAACGGCCAACCCTCGTCAACCCATCCCCGAAGTTTGGTGTAGCGAGGATCCTCGCCCTCTCCCCATTTGCGCCAGCCAAGATACGCGGTGAGACGAAGCGACCAAAGGCAAAGTAGCCCGAAGATCAATATCTTGCGACTTTGCGGTGCCGATCCCATCACCACTCCGGCGACACCAACGATCGAGAGTTCGATCAGACTAAAAACTGCGTCAATAACTGAAATATCGCGGCGCAGGATCGACACCAGCCACAGCACGAGAACCCAGGCTGCCGCTATACCCACGCCGGCGGTCAACGCTGCTGCGAGGTCACTCCAGTTCATGCCATGCCTCCAGGCTCTGCATCCATCGCCATCAGACCAAGAAATGCAGCCATCCCATCGGAATAGCTCTCCCATCCGTCCAACTCGAACAGTGCTTCCGCTGCATCCGCAAATCTGTCGTCGTCGACGGGTTGTTCGACCGGGAAGACGAGGCCAGCCGTCTCGCCGGTCACGACTGCGCGGAATCGGTTCCCGGCCGCAACGATTGTTTGTCCGGTCACATCAGTGTCTGGGTTGAGTAGCCACATCGCCGCTGCAACAACCATGGCGGGCGACATCGCTTTCGTTTGCTCACGCGGAACAAAACCTTCAGTCATCTGGGTCAGGGCAAACGGTGCGAGCAGGTTCGCCTTCACACCATTGCGCCGTCCCTCGATAGCAAGAGTCTTTGCAAAGGCCGAGAGTGCTCCTTTGGCGGCGGCATACGAGCTGACGCCATATTCTCCATACGTTCCGGCGGCTGACGTGATGAAGAGGAATCGACCTGAGTGCTTTCGTACCTCAGGAAGCGCCGCTCGGGCGAGTTCCACCGGCGCCATGAAGTCGATCTCCATCGCCTCGCGGAACCGTTCCGGCTCAGCCTTTCCGAAGGTCGCTCGGTCGACGATCGCGGCGTTGGCTACGACGAGATCAAGTCGTCCATAGTTTTCAATCGCCGCAGCCACCAGCAAGTCAGAGGCCTGAGGAGCTTCGACGGAACTTCGCTCCGCGACCGCCACTCCCCCAGCCTTGTTGATCTCTGCGACCAGATCCCCAGCTGAGTCAATGCCATCACGAGCACGGTTGTTCACCACGACCGAAGCCCCTCGAGCAGCAAGCGCAAGAGCAATCTCTCGGCCGATTCCCTTCCCAGCACCGGTAACGATCCCTACTTGCCCTCGGAGATCAATCACCCGAGCATCATGTTTCAGCGTTCGCAACTCCACAAGTCAGAGATCCCTTTACCTGCCGTTTCCGCGAGGTTCCTGATCCTTGCCAACCATTGAGCTGCCTTCGCGGTCTGAAGCGTTCGCATCTCGATCGCGTACATGTGTGGGTTCTCGATGGGGTATACGACTCGAGACGTACGCCTTAAGCACGTCGGTCAGGTCTATGTAGAATTCAGCAGTGTCCACTACTTCCCAGGGTCCTGGATAGTGATTGATCAGCGAAAGACAGCCGCCCAGTGACTGAGCAGCCCAAACTGCCGCCGCCGCCACTTACGACGGACGCGCTTCGCTGGGTCGAACACATCCACGTCCTCGAATATGTAACCCAGTCGGTACCGCGTCATACCGCCGGAGTAGCAACTGCCCTGGCCATGCTCGATCATGATTTGCCGATGGGCTCGCGAGATATCGCCGCCTTCGCCCGCACTGGCCACGAAACCGTCCGCCGGGCCGCTGACGCTCTTTACCAACTTGGCTTGATCGACCGCCATCGTCGACCGCTACTACGGGTCCGTACCGGCACCGACGAGACTGTGGCCTAATCGTCGCGGCCTGGTTTCTGCCGACCGCGTTTCAGGTCACTTCGCTGGCGCTTCGCCTCGACCCGACGTTTCTTCGAGCCACGGGTTGGCTTGGTGGCACGTCGAGGACGTTCAACTTTGCCTGCCGCGGCCACCCGGCCGCGAAGCCGTTCGATGGCAATTTGTCGGTTGCGGAGCTGCGAACGCTCATCATCGACCGTAGCCCGCACGGTCTGACCGAGCCGCTCCATGACGCGCTGACGGAGCCCCTCAGGCATCGAAGGTGATTCCGCGATATTGAACGTGGCGTCGACCTTCGTATTGCTGCGGTTGGCGTGCTGACCGCCTGGCCCGCCGGACGCGACAAAACGGAAGTCGATTTCTGCCTCGGGTATCTCCCACCCGACTGTCATGTCAGCTTGGGGCGCTCGGTACACACAACTCCAAGATACCTATCTCCAGGCAACGCTGCCAGGGCAGCACGCGTCGGCGGCACCCGTACGTTTCGAGCATTAGTGGGCTGTATCTGACTGTCTTTACGCGAGGTGAGCGAGGTGCGACGTTTCGTTGAACGATCGCAGCGACGGGTTCAGACCGCCTGTGGCGATCCGCAGGATTGAGGCTTGGGCCACAAAGCAACGCCACGAGATGCTGATCGGAACACCGAGAGCCCACGCCATCGTTGCCTTGAGAGGCGATACATGGCTAACAAGAACAATGTCGGAAGTGGCCGCGGGCACAACGAGTTCATCAAGCAGCGTCCAAACCCGGGCAGCCAGTTCATTGTGGCTCTCCCCGGCAGGAGGCTTCCAATCATCGTTTGCGCGCCAGGCATCCCACATGGCCCGGGGCACATCGGCGACCCGGGTGCCTTCAAGGTCTCCGTAGTTCAGTTCGATCAAGCGCTCGTCGACCTCGTGGAGCGGATCAAGCGCAGCTGCCGTCTCGCGACAACGCGCCAGCGGACTGCTAATCACGCGGGCACCTGCCGGAAGCACACCCGCAGCCGCAGCCGCCTGCGCTCTCCCGATCGCATCTAGCGACGGGTCACGCCGGCCGAGCAGTTCGCCAGCCCGATTGGCTTCGGTTCGGCCATGACGCAGCACGATCAGCATTCTCCCGTGGCCTTTCCGAGATGGGGTAAGCGGCCGGTCCGGCGCAGCTCAGCTCGATTCGCAGGGAGCGTCATCTGGAACCGACGAGCGATCCAAACCAGGAGTGCGAGACCGGCCAGTTCGAGCAGCACCAAAACTACGACAGGATGGTTGTACTCGGGCAGCGGAGCGACCCCAAGCTCGTCGATCCCAGCGACCGGCCACCAGAACAGCTCGGTCCGAGTCCAACTCGTGGAAGCCACAAGAAACACGAACGTGCCGATCGGGATACCAAGCAACCGCCGACGCAGGATGCGGCGACCGACGGTCACCGCCATCACAAGCGCCATTAGGGCAACCGACCCCAGCAACGTATGGAGAATGTAAGGACGGCCGGTGATCGCCTCCAGCAGAGGTAGCACGCCACCGGCAGCAACAAAGCGGTAGTCGACGGCGGGACTGTCGAAGACGAAGAGCACGGCACCCACGGCGGCGGCCACGAACCACAGCAACACGTCAGCGCAGCACGATCCGGCCACATTCTTGGCAATTGAGGATCGAGTCCGAGGCTTCGCGCTTCATCCGGTCAACTTCCATCGCCGGCATGACCGACGGGCAACCAGAACAGTTACTCCCATCGAACCGGACGACGGTGGCAGAACCAAACCCGGGCCGAAGGCTCTCGTACTCAGCCACCAGCTCCACTGTTGTCTCTGCAGCCGCAGCGGTGCGGCCCACGGCGGCCCGTTCCATCTCGACGTCGATCTCCGTTTCGGTGACCGTGATCTCAGTTTCAAGAATGCCGATTCGGTTGTCAACGTCGGCCCGTGCAGCCTCGAGCGAGGTGATCCTCGAGGCCAGTTCCTCGGCCTCTTCCATCGCTTCGATCGCCTGGTCCTCAAACCCTGTTTGCCGCTCTCCAAGGCTGGCGATCTCGTGCTGGAGCGCCTCCAACTCTTTCACGCCCTGCACCTCACCGCTGTAAAGCCGGGCGACATCTGTCTCAACCTTCGTGGCGACGATCTGGGCCTCATCCTCATGGCGGCGTTGTCGGGTGGCGACCTCCACTCGTGCCGCGCCAACCGCGTCGATCTGCACCTGATGCTCTGTCTGCTCGAGCAACGCGGCCTCAAGAGTGCTTCGCTGTTCGAGATTGATCCGACGGTGATTAAGCCGTTGGATCTCGGTATCGAGCCGTTGAAGTTCGGAAAGCGATTCTTGGCTCACTCCGGCTCCGTCGTAGAAGTAATGGGCGTTGTTGACGTGGTTGTGGTGGCAGATCCGTTCGGCACAGTAGTCGTCGTTGTAGCACCCGGAATGGTCGTTGTCGTCGTCGTGGTTGTGGTTGTTGACGGCGGAACACATCCATCGGTGTTCCCATCGTCGTCCTCGTCAACCGACTCGTAGAAGATTGGGCAGTCGGCGATGCCCTCATCGAACTCGAATTCTTCGATCTCGCAAGAGTCGGTGACACCATCCTCATCACTATCTATCTCGGCCTCCTCGGTGCCACAGAAGCTCTCGATAACCTCGTTGTAGTCGTCCTCTTCTTGGTCCGTACGGATTCGAATCCCGTCACGCGTACCAGCGGGGATATCGAAGGGAATCGGTGCCAGGTCGGTGTGATAGGCGGCGTTGAACTGTGCCCATACCAGCGCCGGAATCGAGCCACCGAAGACGCTGCCGAAGCCCAACTCGCCTCGGTCGACATTGCGCATCTCGATCTGTTCGTCGGGATTACCAATCCAGACTGCAGTCGCCAGATAGGGCGTGTAGCCGACACACCATGCATCCTTGAAATCCTGAGCAGTGCCGGTCTTACCCGCTGCAACCTGTTCGGGCAGGCGAGCTCTCGTGCCGGTGCCGGCACGAACATTCGCTTCCAAAATCTGGGTGACGAGTCGAGCCGACTGCGCCGATATCGCCCGCTCCGGGTTTGGCCTGTTTTCGAGCAAGATGTTCCCGTCGCGATCCTCGACCCTGAGAATGAAGACCGGCTCGACCTTTAACCCATCATTGGCGAACGTCGCATAGGCGTTGGCCATGTCAAGGGGCGTGACGTCCTTCGGGCCGAGCGGCATCGAGATCGGCAAGTCCGACAAGTCCGTGGTGACACCAAGCGCTCGAGCCGTATCGGCCACGTTCGACAATCCCACAATCTGACCGAGCCGGACGAACGCACAGTTCGAGGAAGACAGGGTTTGCGACCGAATCGACTTCACTGAACCACCGGGCCCACCAAAGTTGTTGGCCAGGTACGGGTCGGGGAATCCACCGGGATTAAGGAATTCGCATGTGCCGATCCCGTTGAGCAAGTCGGATGGCACAAATCCTTTTTCCATCGCCGCCGCAAGAACGAATGGCTTGAACGAGGAGCCCGTCGGTCGGCCCTTCTGGGTGGCAATGTTGAACTCGTACTCGCCTGGTCCTGTGCCAAATCCTGGTCCGCCGATCAGGGCGCGCACATGGCCGGTGCCAGGCTCGACACTCGCCATGGCGATGGCGAAGTTGCGCTCGTCAACCGGTGTCAGGGCCTCGACCGCCGCCTCGGCATGGGCCTGGGCCACTGGGTCGTGTGTCGTATAGACGCGCAGACCGCCACCGAAAAGGGCCTCAGCCCGCTCAGGTTGCGTGGCCCCAAGACGAGGATCATCGAGGAGCCGACGACGGACCTCCTCGATGAAGTAACCGGTGGGTTCCCACTCAGCGGGCACGAATCGGGTTGTCGGAAGGGGGCGGTCGATGTAGTAGAAATACTGCGGCTCACTGATGTGTCCGGTATCGAGTAGTCGGCGCAAGGCGATCTCACGACGATCTTTCGCGTTCTGTGGAAATTTGGTCGGGTCGTAGAGCGTGGGGTTGGAGATAAGGCCGGCCAACATTGCCGATTGATGCCAGTTCAACTCGAGGGGACTCACCCCAAAGTAGATTTCGGCGGCGGCACGCACCCCGTAGGCGCCACTACCGAAATACACCGTGTTGAGATAGGCCTCAAGGATCTCTTCCTTTGTGAGTTGATTCTCCAACCGCCAGGCAAGGGCTGCTTCGGGAATTTTGCGATCGATGTCGAGGGCATTGCCGATCACACCGTTCTTGATCAACTGCTGCGTGATTGTCGAGCCACCCTGCTCAATGCCGCCAGCGTTGACATTTTCGACAAACGCTCGGCCAATGGCCTTTGCGTCCACGCCATTGTGATCCCAGAAGCCCTCGTCCTCAACCACAAGGACGGAGGTAATCAAGTACCCGCTGATGGCGTCGAGTTCAACCAAAGCCCGGTTCTCAACGTCGTACAAGAAATCGAATTCGTCGCCATTGCGGTCATAGACGATGGACCGAAGTGCCAGGTCGTCCAGATTGATTTCGACACTCGTGGAATCGTTGGCCTTAATAATCTCAACGAATCTGGGTGCAAGCGCGGCTACAGAGAACGCAACGGCGACTCCACCGCCGACGAGGATCGCCGCCAACCGGACCAGACGCAGGAAGCTCTGAAAGATGCTTCGCACCCAGCAAAGTTATCCGCCAACAAGGCCTTCGGCGGCGCATCCTTCGCTCTGGGTCATGGCAGCATGAATCCATGACACGAATTGGAATTGTTGG
>JAACCU010000163.1 GCA_009937405.1 Actinomycetota bacterium | reverse complement strand
CTGTCAGCGGCAGCGGGCAATGCCACGCTTCGGGCCGTCATTGATGAAGACATGCAGGGCAACGCGCTCGCTCGAGGCAAACAACTCACCGCTGGGCTGCAAGCTGCGGTTGAGGCCAACGATTGGATCGCTGAGCTCCGAGGTAAAGGCCTCATGCAGGCGCTCGAGTTCGTGCACCCCGCCAGCAACGAGGCCGACGCTGGTCGCGCTGGTGAGTTCCTCGAAGCGTGCCGGATCCATGGCCTTCTCGTGGGCAAAGGCGGCCTCTATGGCAATGTGATCCGTATCGCCCCGATGCTCAACGTGTCGGCGATAGAGATGGACGAAGCAATCGCCGCGATGCTCGCTGCGATTAACGATCTGAACAACAACTAAGCCCTCACAACTGAGATTTGAACAACGGAAACTGCAGAGACGCACTATGAGCAGAATCACCCAAATCGGACACTTCATCAACGGTCAGGCCGTGGCCGGCTCATCCGGCAACACCGGTGTGGTCAACAACCCGGCCACAGGCCAGCAGACCGGCAGTGTGGCTCTCGCCTCGGTTGGCGAGGTCGACATCGCTGTTGCTGCGGCCAAGGAAGCATTTGAGACGTGGGGCAAGTCTTCCATCGCCAACCGCACCAAGCTGATGTTCAAGCTTCGCAACCTGGTCGACGAGAACGCTGATGCGCTCGCCGCCGCGGTCTCCTCAGAGCACGGCAAGGTCCATTCCGATGCGCTTGGCGAGGTTGCCCGAGGCATCGACAACATCGAGTACGCCTGCAACATCGGTGAACTGATGCGTGGTGGTCACTCCAACCAGGTCGCAACTGGAATCGACGTGACCACCGTCCGGCGGCCCCTCGGTGTCGTCGCCGGTATCACACCGTTCAACTTCCCGGCCATGGTGCCGCTGTGGATGATCCCGAATGCGATCGCCACCGGCAACTGCTTCATGCTCAAGCCCAGCGAGAAGGACCCGTCGGTTGCGTTGCTGTTTGCCGAGTTGTTCGCCGAAGCGGGCTTCCCTCCTGGTGTCTTCAACGTTGTGAACGGCGACAAGGTGGCCGTCGACGCCATCCTCGAACACCGTGACATCGCTGCGGTCAGCTTCGTAGGTTCAACCCCGATCGCTCGCTACATCCACCAGACCGCCACCAACAACGGCAAGCGCGTCCAGGCCCTTGGTGGAGCGAAGAACCACATGCTGGTGCTGCCTGATGCCGACATTGGCCTCGCCGCTGATGCCGCCGTCTCGGCCGCTTACGGCTCCGCCGGCGAACGCTGTATGGCGATCTCCGTGGCTGTGGCGGTTGGTGACATTGCTGATCCCCTCATCGAAGCCATCGCCGATCGCACCGTCAAGCTCAAGATCGGTGCCGGCGACGACCCTGACGCCGAGATGGGTGCACTCATCACCCGTGAACACCGTGACCGTGTGGCCGGTTATGTCGACCGCGCAGCCGCGGCTGGCGCAACACTCGTGCTCGACGGACGCGAAACCAAATTCGACAGCGACGGCTTCTTCTTGGGCTGCTCGCTGATCGACAACGTCACCCCCGATATGGACGTCTACCGCGACGAGGTATTCGGTCCGGTGCTTGCCGTTGTTCGAGTCGACACCTACGACGAGGCGCTCGAGCTCCTGAACAACAATCCGTTCGGCAACGGCACTGCGATCTTCACCCGTGATGGAGGAGCGGCCCGCCAGTTCTGCGAAGACGCGCCGGTTGGGATGGTTGGTATCAACGTTCCGATTCCCGTTCCCGTGGGTTATCACTCGTTCGGAGGATGGAAGGACTCATTGTTCGGTGACACCCACATGTATGGTCCCGAGGGAATCCGTTTCTACACGAAGGCCCAAGCCATCACGAGTCGCTGGCCCGACCCGGCCAGTTCCTCGGTTGACTTGGGATTCCCTCGCAACGACTGATAGACCGAACGTATGGATGCTGATCTTCTCCTGCTCGAATCCCCGACAGCGCCGGCTGATCAGCTGCCGAATCTGATTGGTTGGTCTCTGAAGCCCGAAGGGTTGTGTCGAGACGACGTGTGCATTCCGGTTCAGGATCGGGCCGCGCTCGGCGACGAGTCCGCAATTGATCTGGTCGCGGTTGCCGGTCTTCTCGACCGACCTGCTGTTGCCGATGAAAGTGGCCTCACCGCTATCGGCGCCCTACGAGCCCGGCGGCGATCTGCCCTCGTCGATTTGGTTGCCCCGGACTTCTCGCTGCCCAACCTGCAAGGCGGTCTGACTGCGCTGTCCGATCATCGCAGCAAGAAGCGGCTCCTGGTCGCCTTCTCCAGTTGGTGAGGATGCGCCTATGACCTGCCCGGGTGGCAGGCACTGCAGAACGAACTCCACGCTGAGGGTCACACCGATTTCCAGGTGATTGCCGTCGCTATCGACGAGGACACTGAAGCCATCAGCGGGTTCGCAGACGGCATTGACTTCCCCGTGCTCATGGACGCTGACCATCTGGTCACCGAACTTTACGCGATCTCCAATGTTCCCACAGTGGTGATGATCGACGAGAGCGATCGCATCGTGTATCCCAACTGGGCTGCATTCGGATGCGACCTGTTCCGCGAGTTCACAGGTATCGACTCTGACCGCCAGCATGACCGCATCCGCGACTGGGTTCGCACCGGGTCCGTCGAGGTGTCCGACGACCAGATCCGCGACTCCGTCGGCGATCTGAATGTCGACGAAGAAGCGGCCCGACTTCACTTTCGAATCGCCAGCGAACTTCGCCGCCGTGGCGACGGGGCCGGGGCGGCTCGCAACTTTGAACGAGCAGGCCAGTTGGCCCCCCACGATTGGACGATCCGCCGGGCAGCATTGCCGCTCCAGGACAAAGATCCCTTCGGTGAAAACTTCATGGTTCTCTATGAAGAGGCAGAGGCCGCAGGCAGCCCGTATCACGGGGTACGGGGCTACTGAGCCAGGTACTTCAGCTCGATCGGACCCGTGCGGCCCGGCGAGCCAACATCGTCGTCAAGATGGCGTTATTTGCCTCGTTCGCGGTCGCGCTCGTCGTTCCCCTTGACGTGCTCGAGGGAAAGGCCATGGGCTTTCGAGCGCCCCTGTTTCTCGCATCAGCGGTCCTCGTTCCACTCATCGGGCGCCGGCGCCGCTGGAGCCCCTACGCCCATGTCGGCGACGCTCTGCTGGCCGCGCCGTTCCTGCTTGACACGCTGGGCAATCTGCTGGGCGTTTATGACGAATACCCCCAAACCGATGATGTCTTGCATGCCGTTAACTGGGTCCTGTTGGTGGCTGCGTTCCACGCGTTCCGTTTCAGAAAAGTGACTGACCGCCGTGATGCCGTGCTGCTCGGCTACGGCGTCGGGGCGCTTGCGATCGTGTGGTGGGAGGTCCTGGAGTGGCTGGTTTCCGAAGACGGAATCGGGGGCGCCGGCGCGCTCTCGTTGACCTATGGCGACACGATCGGTGATCTCCTTCTGTCGTCCACGGGTGGACTCGTCGGCTCACTGCTAGCGGTGCGCTGGTTGGGCCCGCGCCGATAGCTGGGTCGATTTGCCTCTGCTGAGGGGTATCGAAGAGATGTTCTGTTCGCCTAAAGTGCGTCGTTTGAAAAGCGCAACGGCCGCCCCGGGGTGAATGGAGCGGCCGTCTGAAGTCACCCGCTGGTGAGGCGGGTGGGTGTTGAGCTTGTGGGAGGACTAGAACTCCTCGTCGAAGGCGACGTCGCCATCCACGCCGACCTGATAGGCCGAGACGGTGCGTTCGAAGAAGTTGGAGAGCTCCTGTACGTCTTGTAGCTCCATGAACGAAAATGGGTTGTGGGAGCCATAGCGCTTGGGCAAGCCGAGCTGAGTGAGACGCTGGTCGGCCACGAACTGAAGATAGATGCGGGTGTCGCCGGTGGACATGCCGGGCACGCCTTGGCCGAGGAGATCTTCGGCGAATTGGAACTCGGCCTCGACAGAATCCTCGATCATGGCGGTGACGTGCTGACCGAACTCTTCGTCGAAGAGGTCGGGCTCTTCGGCTCGAACCGTTTCGATCACCTCGAAGGCGAAGTTCATGTGCATCGACTCATCGCGGAACACCCAGTTGGTGCCGGCGGCCAAGCCGTTGAGCAGGCCCTTGGAGCGCAGGAAGTAGACGTAGGCGAAGGCACCGTAGAAGAACATGCCTTCGATGCACGCCGCGAAGCAGATCAGGTTCATGAGGAACCGCTTGCGGTCTTCCCTGGTCTGCAATGGGCCGCTACCAACCGAGCCCATCCACTTGAAGCAGAATTCAGCCTTCGCCTTGATCGACGGAATGTTTTCGATGGCCGCGAATGCCTCGGCCCGTTCGTTGTGGTCGGGGATGTAGTTGTCGAGCAGGTTCAAATAGAACTGAACGTGCAACGCCTCTTCGTAGAGCTGGCGTGACAGGTACATCCGAGCCTCAGGAGCGTTGATGTGCTCGTAGAGGTTGAGGACGAGGTTGTTGGCCACGATCGAGTCACCGGTGGCGAAGAACGCCACCAGGCGGCTGATCATGTGCTTCTCGGCCGGCATGAGCTTTCGGTCGAGGTCGGTGAGGTCGTCGGAGAAGTCGATCTCTTCGACGGTCCACGTGTTTTTGATGGCGTCCTTGTACATCTCGAAGAACTGGGGGTAGCGCATCGGCCTCAGTGTGAGGTCGAATCCCGGATCCAAGATGTTGGTGCGAACAGAGGCCGGGGTTGTCGTATGACCGAGCGTGTCCGGGTTGTAGGCCGGGGCGAGGTTGAGGTCGTCTGCGAGAGCCATCAGTCGCACGCTTCGCAGTGCTCTGGGTTTTCCAACGAACAGGCAACGGCCTCTTCGTCGGTGAACGTCTTTTTCGGCTGACCGCCACCCGGTCCATCAGGGGCAGGGCTTGAGGTGGCCGGACCAGTCGAGGTGGTCTTGTTGATGCGTGTAGCTGGACGGCTACGCAGGTAGTACGTGGTCTTGAGACCGGCCTTCCATGCGTACATGTACATCGACGAGAGCTTGCCGATCGTCGGTGACTCCATGAAGAGATTGAGCGACTGACTCTGATCGATGAATGCTCCACGATCAGCAGCCATCTCGATCAGGGACTTCATTGGAACTTCCCAGGCTGTGCGGTAGATGGCTTTGAGATCGTCGGGAACACGATCGATGTCCTGGATTGAGCCTTCGGACTTTTTCACGTCGGTGATCATCTGTGCATCCCACAGGCCACGGCTCTGGAGTTCTTTCACCAGGTACCGGTTGATCTGCATGAACTCACCGGAGAGGGTCTCACGCTTGAACAGGTTGGATACCTGGGGCTCGATGCACTCGTAGCAGCCAGCGATCGATGCGATCGTTGCTGTGGGAGCGATGGCGATCATGAGCGAGTTGCGAAGACCGTGCTTCTCGATGCGCTCGCGCAATGAGGCCCAGCGCTCGACGTCGCTCGGCTCCACCCCCCAGAGATCAAACTGGAGGTCGCCTGCTGCAGCACGGGTCTCTTTGAACGCAGCGTGGGGGCCGTTGGCCTCGGCCAGTTCCGTGGATGCCCACAGGGCGTTGAAGTAGATCTCCTCGGAGATGCGTCGGCTGATGTCGCGAGCGATAGGGGAGTCGAATGGCAGGTCGAGCTTGAAGAAGACGTCCTGGAGACCCATGAGTCCAAGGCCCACTGGGCGCCAGCGAGCATTGGAGACGCCTGCTTCGTCGGTGGGGTAGTAGTTGATGTCGATCACGCGATCGAGGAAGGGCACGACCTGGCGAACGACCTGGCCGAGCTTGGCGAAGTCGATAGTGGAGACGCCCTCGGACTCCACCACAAACTCGCCGAGGTTGACTGAACCGAGGTTGCAGACGGCGGTTTCGCTCTGGCTGGTGACCTCGAGAATCTCGGTGCACAGGTTGGACAAGTGCACGACCCGGTCACGGTTGTTGCCGCTCTCGCCGGTGGCGCCGGGGCCGGTCTGGTTGCATTTCAGATTCGATGGGTCCTTGAAGGTCATCCAACCGTTGCCGGTAGCGGCCAGCGACTTCATCATGCGCTGGTAGAGCTGGCGGGCGGGGACCTGCTTCTCGTAGATCCCGTCGGCCTCGGCCTGTTCGTAGATGGCACGGAACTCGTCGCCGAAGGTGTCGATGAGTTCGGGGACGTTCTTTGGATCGAAGAGGCTCCACTGCCAGTCTTTTTCGACGCGTTCCATGAACATGTCGGGGATCCAGTTGGCGAGGTTGATGTTGTGGGTGCGACGAGCGTGGTCGCCGGTGTTGTCGCGCAATTCGAGGAACTGCTCGATGTCGGCGTGCCATGACTCGAGGTAGACACACGCTGCGCCCTTGCGGCGACCACCCTGGTTGACCGCAGCCACAGAGGCATCAAGGGTTTTAAGCCATGGGACGATGCCGTTGGACAAGCCGTTGGTGCCTACGATCAGGCTGTTCTTTGAACGGATGCGGTGCCAGGCAACGCCGATGCCGCCGGCGAACTTCGAGAGGCGGGCGATGTCGGTGTAGCGCTTGTAGATGCCTTCGAGGGAATCTTCGGGCGAGTCGAGCAGGTAGCAGCTCGACATCTGTGGGTGGGTGGTGCCCGAGTTGAAGAGAGTGGGCGACGAAGGCAGGTATGCCAGCGACGACATGAGATCGTAGAACTGGATGGCTTCGTCGGCGTTGGTGGAGAGGCCACAGGCCACACGTAAGAAGAAGTACTGGGGTGTCTCGATGACCTGGCGGGTTTCGGGGTGACGCAGCAGGTAGCGGTCGTAGACGGTGCGAAGGCCAAAGAACTCAAAGTTTTTGTCGCGCTGCGAGTTGATGGCGGCGTTTAATGTGGGGGCGTTGGCGTTGACGAACTCGAGAACTTCGTCGCCGATCAGGCCGACCTGATGGCCGAGCGACACGGATTCCGAGAACCAGGGGGCGTTCTGGTTGCGGACTTCCTTGTCGATGTATGTCGAAAGCATGCGTGCCGCGAGCTTCGAGTAGCTCGGCTCTTCGACGATGAGGCCGGCGGCAGTGCGGATCGACAACTCGTCGAGTTCTTGGGTGGTGGCGCCGTCGGCTAAGGCGGCGATTGTGCGGGTCGACACGACCATTGGGTCGATGCCGAGCAGGCCTTCACTGGATCGGGCGACTGCATTGACGATCTTGTTGACATCAACCGGCTCAAGATTGCCGTTGCGTTTACGTACACGCATGCTCGTGGCGGTTTCCACCGCCGTTGCGTTGTTGTCGACTGCCGACAGGCGGTCCTCGATAATTGCCATGAAGGGCTCTCTTCCACGCCGAAATCACCAGATGGAGCATTGCGCTCCGGGAGCGGTGCCCTCGACTCACAGTCGCCCCGTCCCGCCCACTAGGGGTAGGAGTCGCAATTACAGCAGTGTAATTACACTGCTGTCAAGGGGCGATTCTGACCTTTCTGGAATTTGAAGCGTGTTCAAGAGATCTGCATATTGATTCGCGCTCTGTGCAGACACAGTCACGCACCGTGTCATTCGTCGAGATATCGGTGCTTTGTGCTTTATGAACTGGGGTCGCGGGACGGTAGTTGTTGGATTGTTGGTCGCTGTCACGTGTGCCGGTGAACGCGTGAAATCGGGGCGGCACCGAACGGCCACGGCGGCGGTGTCGATCGCTTCAAGCGCTGAACGAGCGCTAGCGTTCGGCCATGGAGATCCTTGACATCGACCTGCTCGCCTTTGAGACGGGCTCTGAGGCCCAGCGAGGCGCAGTGATCGAAGGCGTGAGCCGTAGCCTTGTGACCGGTTTCGTCTATGTCGAGCACGATATGCCGGTCGACATGGTCGACGAGGCCTATGGCCAGCTCGAATCGTTCTTCACGCTTCCTCAGGAGGTCAAGGACCGCTACGTCGTGCCCGGTTCACATGGCCAGACCGGATACACGGGCCTCCTGGTCGAAACGGCGGCGGTCAGCGATGTGCCCGACTGGAAAGAGATGCTCAACTGGGGTGCCCCGGTCGGTGAGGGTCACCCGTTGCGCGTCAAATACCCACACCGGTACGGCCCTCCGACCCTTCCCGAAGCTGACCTTGCCGGTATTACAGAGTTGTTGTTGCACTTTCATGAGCGTGTGGCCGATCTGCAACGCCGCGTCCTGCGCATTATCGCTGCCGGTCTTGGTGCCCACGAGACATTCTTTGACGAGATGCTGGTCGATGGCGCCACGCTCACGCGCGCCATTCACTATCCGGCCATGGACCTTGCCCCTGACCAGCAGCACGTGTGGGCCGGAGAGCACGCCGACATCAACCTGATCACGGCGCTTCCTCGAGCGACGGCGGCCGGTCTTCAGGTCAAGACCGACGACGGCTGGATCGATGCCGCTCCGCCGGAAAACTGCGCCATCATCAACACGGGCCTGATGCTCGAACGGTTGAGCAATGGCGTCATCACCTCAGGAATCCACCGTGTGGTGTCGAGCGAAGGCCAGCAGGGCGATCGGTATTCGGTGGTTCAATTCGCCCACCCCACGCCATGGACGGTTCTGGCACCGATGGCGCCGACTGTGACAGCGGATAACCCGCTGCGGTACTCGGCGATCGCGGCAAGCGATTCGCTCGACAAAGTCCTGTGGGACATCAATCTCACCGAAAACGGAAGTCGGCTCGACCCCGCCTCGTGATCTAGTCCGCGGGTTCCTGAAGAATTTCGCGATTCGGCTCCAACGTGACGCTGATGGTCGATGTGACCTCACTCGTCTCGGAATCGATCCTGACCTTGATCCGTCCGGGGTATCGGTCGAGCACGATGATTGGTTGGGTCCAGGTGTCATCGAAGACGGTGGCTTCGGTGGTTCTGATGAAGCCGGATTCGAAGAAGTCTTCTTCGCCCATCTGGTACACGGTGCCGGCCAGGCCGATGCTGTAGGCGGTGTAAGCGGCATCGGCCGAGTCGGGGGGCAGGCTGTACGTGTACTCGAGATCCCAGTAGCGCAGACCTTCGTCAACGTCGTACGAGTCCTCGGACCGTGTGCGGGTGCGGAAGCTGAGATCGGTAAGGCGAGCGCCCGCCACGACCGGGATCTCTTTGAAGAGAGCTTCGAGTAATGGGATAGGAATGAGGTTCGGCGGGGTGGTCATTGCCGCATCGAGGCGATAACCGCTCTCGTCGCCGAATGGCGAGTCCTCGAAGGTGACATCCATTTCGCCCCAAATCCGGATGACACCGGGCGTTGCATCGATTTCGCCGAGTCGGTAGACGGGTTCGTCGGTCTGGTAGACGAAGTTGATCGATTGCGGCCCGCCGGCGCCACTGCTCGGATCGCTCGTGACCTGGCTGACGTTGCGCCAGCCGAAACCGGTCATCACCGGAGCAAAGGTGATCATCGTGGTGATCGTGCCGGGACCTCCTTCGGGGAGATCGGCGTCAATGTCGCCGAGTGGTTCGTCAAGGACGACGCTGTAGGACCAGTCCCAGTCCCATTCGGCATCGCCGCTTCTGAGATCAACGGACATCTCATAGGCAGACGATCCTTCAGGGACGGGGATGTCCATCGGAAAGCCGATGATTCGGCGGGCGAGATCGAGTGGTTCGCTCGTGGCTGCGGCCCATTCGATGACGAGATCGGGAATCTCCTCGGCGCGGATCGCCGGTATCGGTTCGCTGACGTTCAACGCCAGCGTGGTGGTTGGCGCGACCGTGGTGGTGGCCGCGATGGTTGTGGTCGTGGTTGGCGCGACGGTGGTTGTGGTCGGCGCACCGGTTGTTGGGGCGGTCGTGGACGACTGGGCGGAATCTGCGGCGGTGGAACTCTCTGAACCTGCGCCGCACGTGCTGGCAAGTACGGCGACGATGGTCAGGAACGCCAGCGGTCGAAGTTTGGTCATGGGTGAAAGGCTAGAGCAGTGGAGATCCTCGTCATCGTGGCCCGCGTCGGCCAACCGTCGACGGGCTTTGTCGGCCGTTGACCAAGGTCACCCGATCTCGTCGCTGGGCGTTGGTTTCGTGGTGAAGTCGACGCGGAACGTGGAGCCGCAGGCTGCACACCGATCGGGCTGTTCGACCGGCTTTCCGCAGGCCGGGCAGAAGTTCGCCAACGTGGAGTCCTTGTCAGATCTCGCCGACCGGGTGCCGATCAACACGATCAGCGCTGCGGCAGCGACGATG
>JAACCU010000162.1 GCA_009937405.1 Actinomycetota bacterium | reverse complement strand
GTCGACACCGGTGACGATGCCGCCGAACGCCGCCCCATCAATGGCTTGAACCTCAACTCCCATGGCTGCCGACGGTAGCAGCCCCGTCGTGGGCACGAACCGGAGGGACGTCAACGGTCAGCGGTTCGACCTCAACAAGCGTCGAGGAGGAGCTCGGCCCTTGAGCGAGCGACGAGGTCCCAACGTCACGCGTCACTGTGTTGGGATTTCCGTGGAGGTCGATCTGCCCCAGCTCCGGGTGATCGTAGGGATCGAACCATGCCCCGGTCGCGAGTTGCACGACTCTGGGCATCACCTCGTCGGAGATTCGGATACCCACCACGCAGGCCCCGCGGTCGTTGCGAACAAGTGCCAGGTCACCGTTGACGAGCCCACGCGAGGCCGCGTCTTCAGGATGCATTGTGAGCGGTTCTCGGCCGTCGATCTTTGATGCCTGACTGGTCGAACCGTCGTCAAGTTGACCGTGAAGCCGGGTTGCGGGCTGATTCGAGATGAGGTGGAGCGGATGACGCCTGGTCCTGTCATCATTCCCGAGCCATTCATCAGGAGCGAACCAAGCTGGGTGACCGGGACAGTCGTCGTACCCGAACCCGGCCACGGTCTCGCTAAACAACTCAAAGCGCCCCGATGGCGTCGGGAGAGGCGACGAGTCGGGGTCAGCACGAAAATCGCCGAACATCACGTGCTGGTCTCTCCCGGGGTGGGGAAGATCAATGAAGCCTCTGGCCCGCGCCGACTCATAGTCGGGGAGGCCGATGCCTGCGGCTGCCGCACGCTCACAGTTCGATTCCCAGAACCAGCGCAGCCAGTCTTGCTCCGTGCGGCCTTCGGTGAACGTGTCGCGGGCCCCCATCCGCTCGGCCAGGGCCGCAAAGATGTCGTAGTCGTTGCGGCTCTCCCCCACCGGTTCGATCGCCTTGTGCATGGCGGTCAACACCAGTTCGGCGTTCGTTGATGCCCAATCGTTGCGTTCGAGAGTGGTTGTCGTCGGAAAGACAATGTCAGCATGCTGAGCCGTGGCCGTGAAGAACGGCTCGTTCACGATGACGATTTCTGGCTGCCGGAATGCCTCACGTAGCCGGAAAAGGTCCTGGTGATGATGGAACGGGTTGCCGCCGCTCCAGTACACGGCCCGAGTGTCGGGGTACTCGTGGGTGCCCCCGTTGTAATCGAACGTCTCTCCCGGATGGAGCAGCAGATCTGCGATACGCGCGACCGGGATAAATGTGTCGACGCCGCGGGTGCCCTCCGGAAGGCTGGCCCACTCAACGTCCGGGCCCGGACGACCCACCAGCGCGTTTTGGGCATAACCAAGGCCGAAGCCTGCGCCCGGCAGTCCGATCTGGCCGAGCAAGGAGGCAAGCGCGACCGTCATCCACATCGGCTGCTCACCGAATTGGGCGCGTTGCACGCCCAGAGCAGTACATATGAGGGTTCTCGATTTCGCCATCCGGCGGGCAACCAAGACGAGGCTCTCCGCCGGGACGCCACAGTGTTCGCTGGCCCAGGCGGCAGTCTTGGTCACACCGTCGCTTGCCCCGGTTATGTAGTCGATCAACTGATCGGCGCCGACCGTGTAGCGGTCTAGGAACTCCCGGTCGTGGAGGTCTTCCGCGATCAGGGTGTGGGCGATACCAAGCATGGCAGCCACGTCCGAGCCCGGGCGCAGAAAATGCCACTCGGCGTCCAGACTCGCATCGAGGTCGGACCGCACGGGCCCGAAACCAATGAACTCGACACCACGATCACGACACGCCTGCATCATCCCTGGCAGCTCGTGACGACCAGATCCACCCGGGCCAACTTGGGTGTTGCGCGAGGCGACGCCGCCAAAGGCCACGACCAGTTCGCCGTGCTCGGCGACCGCAGTCCAGGGGGTGACCTGGGCACGAAGCTTCCAAAAGTTGCCGACGACATGAGGCGTGGTGACCATCGCCGCGGCGAAGCTGTAGTTGTCGACGTGGCGGGTGTAGCCGCCGATCGAGTTCATAAACCGGTGAACCTGACTTTGGGCGTGATGGAACCGACCGGCGCTCGCCCAGCCATAGGACCCGGCATAGATGGACTCGTTGCCGTGATCGGTGCGGATGCGGTCAAGGTGTGACGCGGCGAGATTGAGAGCCGTGTCCCAGTCGACGCGCACCCACTCGTCGATGCCCCGAGTGGCGCGGGACGCCGGGCCATGGTCGAGGAATCCTTGTCGCACATATGGATAGCGGACACGCGCAGGACCGTCGACGGCGTCGACCATTCCGTGACCGATCCGACTCGGGCGAGGGTCATCGTCTCGTGGTTCCATGGCGAGGAGCCGGCCATCTTCCACGACGGCGTAGCCAACTCCCCAATGCGCTGCGGTAGGCACTCGACGTCTCGTCATCAGGCCAGTATCTCCCGCCGAGTAGCCCTTCGCGCAGATTGATGGCACGCTGACACTCGTTCACTTCGCACAACGCAATCCCCCAGGAGGGGTCATGGGCATTCTTGATGGAAAGGTGGCGCTGGTCACCGGCGCCGGCCGCGGTATCGGCCGCGAACACGCACTGATGATGGCGTCGGAAGGCGCCAGGGTTGTCGTCAACGATCTCGGCGGCGATGCCGCTGGCGGCGGCGGCGATACCACCCCGGCGCAGGAGACTGTTGCCGACATCGAAGCCATGGGGGGAGAAGCCGTTGTCAATGGTGGCAACGTCGCCAAGTTTGATGAGGCCGGTGCCATGGTCCAACAGGCGATCGACACCTACGGCGACATCAACATCGTGGTCAACAACGCTGGCATCTTGCGTGACCGCATGCTCTTCTCGATGAGTGAGGACGACTGGGACGCCGTCATTGGCGTTCACCTCAAGGGCACTTTCGGCCCGAGCCAGCACGCCGCCACCTATTGGCGTGAGAAGGCCAAGGCCGGCGAAGACGTCTACGGACGCATCATCAACACGGCGTCGCCGTCGGGCATCTACGGCAATGTGGGTCAGACCAACTATGGCGCGGCCAAGGCCGGCATCGCTGCGTTTTCGATCATCGCCGCGCAGGAACTCGTGCAGTACGGCGTCACCGTCAACTGCCTTGCTCCCACAGCCTGGTCTCGCATGACGGCCCCGCTCATGGGTGGCGACGATGCCCCCGATGACCTCAAGGAGCAGATCAGCCCCCGCTGGATTGCTGTGATCACTGCATGGCTCGCTTCTCCCGAGGCAGCCAACGTCACCGGCAGGTGCTTCGACATTCGCGGCGATCAGCTCGGCATTGCCGAAGGCTGGCACCTCGGCCCCGTCGCCACCCAAACGGACGATCCTGGCGACATGGGACCAGTTGTGGCCGAGCTCATGAGCAAAGCTCGTCTCAATGCCTCAATGTCGGGCAGGGACCACGAGGGCCACGGCTTCCCCAGTCAATCCATCTAGCACACCGGGCAAGCGACGGAACTAGGGATTCACCACTAGTGCGTTGAGGAGGGTGTCCGAGGAGCCATCGGGGTTCGTCACCACCACATCCCAGAATCGAACCTTCCCCGGGCCACCTGCCTTCACCCGCACCCGGGCCGTGATTGTGCTGTCATTGACGACCACGATGTTCGACACCGTCGGCGTGGGGCCGCTTCCTCCCGACAACGCGAGGCCGGCGCCATTGATGAACCCAGTGCCACTGACCGTCACGTCGACGGTGGTGTTCTGCGCCACAGTGCCAGGGGTAATAGCGATGACGGCCAGATCCTCCACGGGTGCACCCACCGTGACAAGCTGGGCGTCGATGGCTGACGCGCCGGCGTCATCGGTCACTGTCAGCACCACCAGATACGCCCCCGACATGACGTAAGCATGCGTCGGGCTCTGTGCCGTCGAAGCCGACCCGTCGCCGAAATCCCAGTCCCACGAGACGACGGACCCATCCACATCCGAACTCCCATCAGAGAACGTCGCCACCAGATCGGCGACACTCGACGAGAACCACGCGGCAGGCGGGCCGATCGATCCACTCAGCGTGCTCTCATTTCCGACCGCGTCGACAGAACTCACTGCGTAGAGATATGTCGAACCGTTGGCAGACCCAGCGTCAACCCAACCGCTCTCACTCACCAGGGAAACCGTCTGTCTGACCGGATCGGG
>JAACCU010000161.1 GCA_009937405.1 Actinomycetota bacterium | reverse complement strand
TACCGGGCCAACGCCGACGCTCTTCGCGGACAGCTTGAAGGCCGTATCCGCGAGTGCATGCACTCCGAGGATCCCGGTCACGAAATCGTCCCGCGCGCCATCTTGTTTCGCTACTGGAAGCGCATCGTGGCGAACCTTGGCAGCGTCGTCACCACCGCAACCGAGCCATTACAGACAAAGGGCTACCACGACGACGGCGAAACCGACATCGACGACTGATCACCCTCTGGCGCTGCGACCGGTGAGAGCCAGGAACCGGGTGACAGCGTCCGCGTCGTCAGGTGGCTCGATCGGTTGCTCGGGCAAGACTCCGCCGGCGAGGACCGCATCAGAGTGATCGGCCCAGAAATCGAGACATGCATCGGCGAGATCGACGGGAACAGCGACGGGCCGGCCTGCGGCAAGACCCACATCCCACGCCCGCACCAGATTCTCGGTGACACGCTGGCCCAAGAGGTCTGCCACAGCAAAACGTCCGCCAGGATGACGGACCACACGTTCAGAGGAACCCACGACCTTCAGCGAAGCAATCGCCGCGACAGCGGTACCGCGCCAGGCCGCTACCGGATTGCTACCGAGCACCGCCGCGTCAAACTCTGTGACCGCCACGATCTCGCCGTTATCGATGGCCTGGGTAATCTGTGAATCGCCGACAACAACCCATGCGACGGTGGAAATGACGGTCCATTCATCGCTGACCGTGAGCTCCCACTCGGCATCGGAAAGAGCCGAAATCGTCTCCCCGAAGAGCGCGGCCGCCCGCTGATAGGCCTGAGCGTCGAGTGATATGCCCACCCTGCTACTCCCACTCAATGGTGCCCGGCGGCTTTGACGTGATGTCGTAGGCCACCCGGTTCACGCCCGCCACCTCATTGATGATCCGGGAACTCATTGCCTCCAACACGTCGTGTGGGATCCGCGCCCAATCGGCGGTCATGGCGTCCTCACTGGTGACAGCGCGAATGATGATGGGCCAGCCGTACGTACGCTCATCGCCCATCACGCCGACACTGCGAATGTCAGGGAGCACGGCGAAGGACTGCCAGATCGTGCGCTCAAGTCCGGCCACCCGGAGCTCTTCACGCACAATCGCATCGGCGTACTGCAGAGTGGCCACCTTGTCCGGCGTGACTTCACCGATGATGCGAACACCAAGACCCGGGCCCGGGAACGGCTGACGCTGCACAATCTCGTCAGGCAGACCCAGCTGGCTGCCAACCATACGGACCTCATCCTTGAACAGGCTGCGCAGCGGCTCGATAATCTCGAAGTCAACGTCTGCGGGAAGACCACCCACGTTGTGATGGCTTTTGATGGTGGCGGCATGCTCGCCGCCTGACTCGATGACGTCGGGATAGAGCGTGCCCTGGACAAGAAAGTCGGCGTCTTGCACTTGAGCCTTGGCGTCCTCGAACACTCGAATGAACAGCTCGCCGATGGCTTTGCGTTTGGCCTCCGGCTCGGTGATGCCGGCAAGAGCAGCGAAGAACCGATCGCCGGCCTCAACATGGATGAGCTCTAAACCCATGTGCCGGTCGAACGTCTCGACGACCTGCTCACCCTCATTCAACCGCATCAGTCCGGTGTCGACGAACACGCATGTGAGTCGATCACCGATGGCCTTGTGCATCAGTGCCGCAGCGACAGCCGAATCCACACCGCCCGACAGGGCACACATAGCCCGCCGATCGCCGACCTGGGCACGAATCTTGGCGACCTCGGTGTCGATGATCGAGGCCATAGTCCAATCTGCTTCGGCCTGGCAGCCCTCACGAAGAAATTGCTCAAGCACATGCTGACCGTGCGGCGTGTGCATGACTTCGGGATGAAATTGCACGCCGTAAAGCTTCTGCTCGACGTCCTCGAACGCAGCAATGGGCGCATCCGGGGTCGACGCTGTGCACGTCACCCCGTCGGGCAGGGTGACGATGGCGTCGAAGTGACTCATCCACACCGGCTGCTCAGCCGGGGTGCCGTGCAGCAGGATGCCGCCGCCACCAGCCAGAGTCATCGTCGTACGGCCGTACTCGCCGCGATCAGTGCGCCCAACCTCGCCGCCGCGCTGCAACGAGATGAGCTGGGCGCCGTAGCAAATGCCCAGGATCGGGATACCGAGGTCGTAGATATCGGGGTCAATAATCGGTGCACCGTCGACATGGACCGATGCCGGGCCACCACTGATAATGATACCGATCGGAGCCTTGGCGACGACTTCCGCCGGGGTGATCGAGGGGCCGACTATCTCACTGAAGACATGGGCCTCGCGCACGCGTCGGGCGATGAGCTGGGCGTATTGGGCGCCAAAGTCGACCACCAAGACGGACTCGCGGGCCGACTTGCTCATCGAACGACGACCTCCGCCTTCTGGAATGCTTTCGCGTCGGTGTAGCCACAGGCCGCCATGCTGCGGCGCAGCGTTTGATCGATGCTGTGTTCGCTGGTACTTGACGTGACCGCATCCGCATCGACGAGGACCGCATCGGCACCAATCGCTAAGGCCTTGGCCACGTCCACGCCGTCGCTGATCCCGCCAGCGGCGATCAGGTGGCAGTAGACGCTGGTCTCATCGAGGTGCCGCACGCGGGCGGCTCGAGCATCCGCAAGGGCCGTAGCCAGAGGCACATCGATTCCGAGCTCGGGGCGCGACACGCCGACGAGTACACCGGCCGCACCCGTGCGCATCAAATGGAGCGTGGCGTTGTAGCTCGCACAGCCACCGACGATCACAGGCACATCAAGACTGCGAATAAAAGTTTTGAGGTTGAGTGTGTCCGAGCTTGTGGACACGTGCTCGGCTGAAACAATTCCGCCCCGGATGGCCAGCAGGTCAACCTCGGCAGCAAGCGCATGATCGACAAGTTCAGCCGCCCGCCTCGGACTGAGACTGGCCACAATACGTCCGTTCTCACCCTTCGCCTTGGCGATTGCTTCCTTCACGGCGCCAACATCGGGGGTTGCCGTCCACATGGCTTCGAAGTCGACCATCGCCAATGCGCCACTCCGGTGAACTGCGGACACATCATCGGCCGTGAGGCGACGGTCAACGCCTGCGGCGACGACCGGCAAGCCGAACTTGTAGGCGTCGATCTTCCACGAAAGGTCGACATCTTTGGGGTCTCGGGTGCGCCGATTCGAGACGATACTGACATCATCGAGGCTGTACGCGCGGCGGGCTTTCTTGCCCCAGCCGATCTGGATCTCGGTCACGGTTCGACCCTTCCGCAGGACGTCGAAATCCCACGTTGGAAAGCAAAGACCCTAGCGGACTGAGACGAGCCCGGGGGGATGTCAGCGAGCCGATCCCTCAGGTCCAGATCCAGGCTCAGGTTCGGTTTGCGTCGCAATCGAGAGGAGTTGACGCAGCATTGAGCCCGTGGCCCCCCAGATCGTGTCGCCAACGACTTCAACGAAGGTGACAGCCCGGTCACCGGCTTCATCTCGGAACGGCCAGATTTCTTCCCGCCAAACCTCATCGAGCAGCAGCTCAGAAAGTGCAATGTGGCGGACCGACTCCACCTCGTCGGGTGATGCCACATGCACTCGCGGCCGTTGGTGGGCAATGGCAACATAGGGGTGCACGAGCGACAGGGACCCACCGGTGACGAAGCTGTCAAGCACTCCGACGTGCTCGATCACCGCAGGGTCAAGGGCAATCTCCTCAGCGGCCTCTCGACCCGCGGTATGCCACCAGCTTTCGTCTTCGGGGTCACGGCGACCGCCCGGAAACGCGATCTCGTGCGCGTGCTGACGCATCCGCGGGGACCGGCGAGTCAACATCACGTGAGGCTCACCGCCATCCTCGTAGAGAACCGCGATGACCGCACTTTCTCGGGTCTTGTCGGGCACATGCCCAAGAGTCCGAGCAGGGCGTCGGTTGCTCAGAGCCTCAACAACATGATCAAGGGTGAGCCGACGTTGAGCCGTCGGCAGGTGGGCCCACGGAGCGGAGCCTCCCAGACGCGCCGCCGCCGGCCGCGGAATCAGTTGTGGTCCGCCACGACCGGCCGGTATTGGCACGAGCGGAGGAGCCGGAGGAGACCAGTCCGGGCGGGAAGACAACGACGCGTTCAGGAGTCCGAGGTACCGGCCGAATCAACGAGTGATCGAAGCAGCTCACGCATGCCACTTATCTTGAGGTTGGCGAGCACCTTTCCGGGCGGAGTCTCACCGCTCTCCCACTCTCCCCACTGGGAAAGAAGCTTCACAGGGTCAGGGTCGGGTCGGTCCATGGAGAGAGGCTACCGAGGCGGCAAACTGTCGAGTGCTCTCCCCCTCCACTCGCCGTGTAACTCTCGCGTCAATGGCCACGATGGTGGCGGCGGTCGCTCCGATCCATTTGTTCGGGGCACTGGCTCCCAAGATCCAGGATGAGCTCGACTTTGGCGATACAGCGCAGGGTTTGGCCGTCGCCGCGTTTTTTGCGCTGTCCGCCTTGCTGACGTCGTGGGGCGGCTCCTACACGGATCGTGCCGGGCCCACGCGAGCGCTGCGCACAGCGGTGCTCGCCAGCTTCCTAGGCGCGGTCGTGATCATGAGCGCTCCTCGCTACGAGGTCATCGTGGCCGGCCTGCTCGTCGCCGCCATCGGAAACGCCATCAGCCAGCCCGGCAACAGCTCATTCATCAGTCTGGGCGTACCCACCCATCGGCGGGGGTTCGCCATGGGGATCAAGCAGTCGGCTATCCCGGTCTCGACCGGGTTTGCCGGATTAGCCCTACCCGCTGTCGCGGTGACCGCTGGGTGGCGCTGGGCCTACCTCTACGCGCTCGTTGTGGCCGTCGCCGGCTTCTTGCTCGTCCCGCGCATGGTGTCGCCGCAGACAACCCACGTCGCCCCGCGACTACACCAGCCAAGCCCGCCCCTACTAATCATCACGCTAGGGGCAGCCGCAGGCGGGATTGCCGTGGCACCCATCGGCGCGTTCCTCGTTCGCTCACTCGAAGACAGCGGGTTTGACCCG
>JAACCU010000160.1 GCA_009937405.1 Actinomycetota bacterium | reverse complement strand
GTCTTGTCGGCGCGCTCGGCAAGCGCGGCAGCCGCTTCAACGAGGTCGGCTTTGTCAAGCTCTACCCACCGGCCGCGGCTCTTCACCAGTGGTCGGGCCTCGGCCGCGAGCTTTGAAATCTCCGCAGCAGTGAGTTCAACATCGTCGAACACGGCAGACCAACGCACATCGGCGAGCTGGCGAGCACCCACCACTGTTTCGTCGGCTTGGGAAGTGAGCCGCAGCGATGCAACCGCCTTGCGACGTTTGAGCGCAGGGACCCGCACGTCAAACCCACACACCCCAAGACGGTCTCCGTCCTCCGTCATGAGCTTCCATGCTTCGTCCTGGGAGAGGATGACCTCGCCTCGACGGCGACCACCCAAGCGCATCAGCTCCGGGAAAAGACGTTCAAGGCGTGCAAGTTGGGCGGCCGTGTGTTTGGCCCGAGACTTGGAGGTTGTGGCCATCGCAACCTCGACCGGATCCAGCCCACCCTCCTCATTGGGCGCCAGCACTGCAACATGCCAACCCCCTGAGTCGTCGGGCGGGCCGAGCTGGATGACCATCGGCCGCTCGCTCACGCCGATAACGCTTTGCCCCCATTGGGTCATCCGTCGCGCCATTTCTGACCCGAGTTTCGTAGGAGCGTTGAAGGCTTCGCCATCGAGGTGGCAGAGGGTGGCCTCCGCGACATCGGCCTTGGTGCTGACTGCTGGAGGCGCCGCTGGCGTCTCCAGCTGACCCGCGGCGATACCAACGATCGCATCACAGAGATCGCTAAGGGCGGCCATGACAAACTTATCTTTTGCCTGCTCTCGGCTGCCTGTCATCGCGGCCCCGGGCACGCTGGCGACGAGGGCCTGAAAACGTTCGGGGTCAACCACAGCGGGAACCCAGCGCACGCGGAAAGCCGAGGTGTCGTCGTCCGCCTTTTCTCGGCGCCGTCGCTTCGACTGAACGAGCTGGGGCGCCACTCGACCTTGAGCGATGAGCTCTACCGCAAGCGCAGCCACTTGCCCCATCCATGTCACACTCGCACCTAGCGTGTCGTCTTCAGCGGTATCGCCAAATGCGATCAACCATCCAAGAGCACTCGCCAGTGGGGCCGAGACAGTGGACACACGACCGCTGCCGGGAATCTTCATCGTGGCGTGCTCGTCCCAGGTAATGGCTGAGCCCCCGTGAGACTTCACCCGTTCGAGGACTCCTTCGTGGCGGTCGCCACGTTGGTTGAGACCTGAGGCCCACGCCACGATGCGACCATCGGTCCGCGAAAGCTGAAGACGAATCGGGCTTGTCGCCAAAGCCGGTGCCGGTGCCGGCACCTGAGACCGTGGCTCAACAGAAGTAAGCGGGACGAGATCATCTTCCGGCGCGTCTCCAACCAGCCCTGTGAGCGCAGCATCGATGCGAAAACATTCTTCGTCGAGGTCACCCAGGACCATTGCCCGTTCTGGCCCGCGGACGTCACGGCGAGCGGAGGCCAGCGCCATCTCTGCGGTATCGAGCAGGCGGAACAGGCTCGCTGCCCATTGTTCTGTGTTGTCCTGAAGATAGCGGGTCTGCTCATCCGTGGCCTGACCATCGAGGTGTGCTTGCACGAGATGATCAATAGCTGAGGGTGTGAGCCAGCCGCGTTCGACGATGGTGGTAACGATGGTCTCCGGTCAGGTGGCGGTGCACGTGCCGACGCGCATCGCTTTCGGAATTCTGCAGGCTTCAGCGCTGCTGTCCCTCGCCGCAGGCGGAGGAGGACGCTGACCCGGTAACCCAATCGGACCGGGTGGCCTGTTTCTAAGTATAGAGCAGCTGAACGGCAATCGGGCGTACCGTCGGGTCACGAGTACCCCGGTGAGTCGCTAGGCGAGCGTTGCCGCCTTTTCAGACAGGGCGCCGAGAAGTTCGTCGAAGCTCTTCTCGAAAGCAGCAACGCCTTCGTCCTCAAGCTGCTGAGTAACTTCCACCATGTCGACCCCGAGCGTCGCGAGTTCGTCGATGACCGCTCGTGCTGCCTTCACATCGAAATCGATGGTGCGAGCAACCGTGCCGTGGTCCTTGAATGCTTCAAGTGTGTTGTCCGGGAGGGTGTTGACGGTGTGCGGGCCGATGAGCTCATCGACATAAAGCGTGTCGGGGTAGTCGGGGTTCTTCGTTGAGGTCGATGCCCATAGTGGGCGTTGGACACGTGCGCCACGCTCAACCAGTGTCTCCCAGCGTGGGCCTGAGAACGTTCGGCTGAACAACGCATACGCCAGCTTGCCGTTCGCTACGGCAGCCTTGCCTCGCAGAGCCAATGCTTCTGGACTGCCGAGGGCATTGAGGCGCCGATCCACTTCGACATCGAGCCGGCTGATAAAGAACGACGCCACAGAGCTGATGTCTTGCAAGTTGCCATCAGCGGCTTCAAGGCCAGCAATATAAGCCTCCATCACTTCGGCATACCGTTCAAGCGAGAAGATCAGCGTGACGTTGATGGACCGCTTCTCCGAGATCATCGTCTGGATCGGCAGCAACCCTTCGGCCGTAGCCGGAATCTTGACGTAGAGGTTTGGTTCGCTTAGCCGCTCGTGGAGTTGTCGTGCCGCAGTTGTGGTGCCATCGGTATTACGGGCGAGACCAGGATCAACCTCGACCGAAACATAGCCGTCGAGGCCCTGACTTTCGTCGTAGACGGGGCGAAGGATGCCCAGCGCGGCGCGAATATCGGAGGTGACAAGTTGCCAGTAGGAGGCTTCCACATCCATGCCCGACTCGATTGACGATGTGAACTCGTCGTCGTATTCCGCCGATCCCTGGATC
>JAACCU010000159.1 GCA_009937405.1 Actinomycetota bacterium | reverse complement strand
TGTTGCTTCGGTTGATTCCGTCGATTCTGTCGATTCTGTCGATTCTGTCGATTCTGTCGATTCTGTCGATTCTGTCGATTCTGTCGACTCGGTTGATTCCGTTGATGATCCAGACACCGACAGCTGACTTTGATCAGACTTCCTCCACATGATCATGGCGTTCCAGCCCTTGAGCATCTGCTTGGGGATGAGGCGCCATTGGTCGTTGGCGAGGTCTTTGCCCCGTTTGGTATCACCGTTGAAAGCTTGCGGGTCGCTCAAGTGCGCTATGTGCCGGGACGGTCGGTAACTGTCGAATTCCAGGCTGATCTCCGTATGCCTGATGGTTCAGAATCCATCGACACTGTCGGTGCCTCAAGCGGCCTTCGGCTCGCAGGACCGGTGGCGACTGTCGAGCGCAGCGGCGCCGAGATTGCGGTCTGGCGCTATCCCCACGACCCAGAACTCCCCGGGCTTGCGCAGGTCACGGACCCGGATCGTTTGCGCTCCACGCTGACCGACATCAGTGTGGAACCGCAGTCGCTACGCCTTCGTCGCCGCTCGTACCGGGCCACTCGGCGTGCGGCTCTCGAGATCACAACCGATACGGCGCACCTATATATGAAGGTGCTTCAGCCGTCGAAAGCGAAGCGGGTGCACGAGCTTCATCGTGAGCTCTCTGCGGTGCTTCCCGTCCCACGTAGCCACGGCTTGTTGGAGAAGGGCGGGGTTATTTTCCTCGAGGCGATTGAGGGTCTGCCAATCCGCCGCCTGATCGAGAACGGGGAACCCGTACCGAACCCTGGTCAGCTTCTGGCACTACTTGACTTGTTCCCGGCGCCGGCAAAGCACCATGTGCGTGTGGCTGATCCCGTTGTCCAGGTGGGCGATCACGTCCGGCTCCTTTCCATCCTGCTGCCCGAGGCCGCCGGTCGGATGGCCTTGCTTGTCGACCAGATAGTGGTCGACCATGATGCTGAGCCTGAACGCCTGATCCATGGCGACTTCCACACGATGCAAGTACTCACGGTCGATGGTGCTGTTAGTGGCCTTGTTGACATCGATACATGCGGCGTCGGTTCGCACTCGATTGACCTTGCGGCGTATCTCGGTCAAGTGTCGGTGCTGGCGCTCGCCGGGAAAGCCGCGCCCGCGTTCTCGGCACATGGACGAGCCGCTTTAGCCGAGTTTGATCAGCGTGTTGACCCTTCTGTCTTACGTCTTCGTGCCGCAGCCCACGTGCTTGGCCTCGCGACGGGTCCATTCCGCGTTCAGGACGCGGAATGGCCGGACAATACCCTCGACAGGATCGCGCTCGTGGAGCGCTGGATTACGAGTGCGGCAGGCACCGACGCATCCGCCTTCGACTAAGGCGTTGTAATGGCGGTGGATTCTCAGCTATCGGGTTCGAACCGGTAGGGGACGCACATGTTCTGTGACGGTGGCCTCGCCGACCCACGGTTTTCGCAGCCCGTATGGCCTGTAGGGTCCGCGGCGTTCTGAGCACCTGCATCGTAGGGGCTGATTTTTGGGCCTTCGGTCCAAACCTCACAGGCTTGCCGCGTCGTGTACAGACGTGCACACAGTTTCGTTCCTCGACTTCGCACTCGGCACAACGCCGGGTAACGTCGGGATGCGAACCTTGCTCCCGCCTACTGCATCCTGGGATGCCGGGTTCTTGTCCGCCCGCCTCAGGAGTGCCGCTCGTGTGAGTGACGACGCCGAGTTCGAAGCCTTCTTTCTTGAGAGCTATGGCGGGCTTCATCGCACCCTTACGGTCGTCATCGGCGATGCGGAGTTGGCTGCCGATGCATTGCAGGATGCGTACCAGCGGGCGTATGTCCGCTGGAAGAAGATCAGCCGCTACGACGCGCCAGCGGCATGGGTTCGGCACGTCGCCATCAATCGCAGCCGTGACATGATCCGCTCCAACGATCGGCGGCTTCGCAACGAAGAGCGTGCGGCGGGACCACATATCGTTGTTGATGAGCAGCCGGACGACTCGCTGTTTGGTCTGCTGCTACCACTTCCCGAGCGACAGCGCACGGCGATGGCATTGCACTATCTCGAAGACCTCTCCGTCGAGCAGGTTGCCGATGAAATGGGTATCAGCAGCGGTGCCGTCAAATACCACTTGAATCAGGGCCGGGGAAAGATCCGGCCCATCCTTGACAAGAGAGAATCGTGATGTCTCACGATCCGCTTCGCGGCGAGTTCGAACGCATGGCGCCTCCGCAGGTTTCCCCCGCGGAAGCCCGCGACCGCCTTGGTGCACTTTTGCCCGAGTACCGAACTGCTCGTCGCAACCATCGTATTCGCACCGGTGTCGCCGGTGTGACTGCTGCCATCGCTCTCACCGTTGGCGGCTCGGTCGCCATTGCGGCGATTGCCCCTGGTTCCTCGGCCCCTGAAACCAAGTTCGCGTCCCCTGGTGAGAGCACCGACGACAGCATTGGCAATGAGGGCGCTGATGGAGCCTCCGATGAGGCGGTTACTACCAACTCGAGCAGTAGTTCTGAAGATGCCCCGGACGATGCAACCGAGACGGCCGAGCACGCCGACAGCACACTCGGTCAGGATTCC
>JAACCU010000158.1 GCA_009937405.1 Actinomycetota bacterium | reverse complement strand
CTGCGACATCGAGCGGAACCTGGCCAGCCGACTGGCAGGCATCAAGTACATAGAACGTGCCGTGCTGCTCGCACAGCGCCCCCACCGCGGCCGCCGGATTTATGAGGCCGCCGTTGGTTGGGGCGTGGGTGAGGACAACCATCGTCGCCCCCTGGGCGAGTTCATCCTCAAGCTGGCAAAGGTCGATCTGGCCGTGCTCGTCGTCGTCGATGAGTACCACTTCGATGCCGTGGCGTTCCTGGAGTTGGAGGAGGGCGAGAACATTGCTCACATATTCGGCTCGACACGTCAGGACTCGATCGCCGGCCTCAAAGGGATAGCCATAGACGGCCATGTCCCAGGCCCGAGTGGCGTTCTCCACCACAGCCATCTGGCTCGGCTCCGCCCCGATCAAGGCAGCGAGAGAGTCGTACACGGAATCGAGTCGACCAGCGGCCTCATTGGCTGCCTCGTACCCGCCGATCGTGGCCTCCCGTTCGAGGTGCCCGATAACCGTCGAGAGCACAATATCGGGAGGCAGCGCGGCGCCAGCGTTATTGAAGTGGAGCACATGGTCGACGCCGGGTGTCACAGCTCGGAGCTGATCAAGAGATACTGGAGTATTCACGGCGTCAACCTAATGCGGCGCCTTCGAAACGATGGAGTGTGCGTTGATCCCTGAGCGAGGTTTCCCAGCCGACGAGTATGCGGAACGAACCCGGCAGTGCCAGGTCGCCATGGCCTCCCGTGGGATTGGCGCCATCATGGTGTGTACCGAGCCAGAGGTTCGTTACTTCACCGGGTTCCATACGCCGTTCTGGCAAAGTCCGACACGGCCATGGTTCACTGTGGTTCCCGTCGCCGGCAAGCCAATAGCCGTCATCCCGTCGATCGGCGGAGCCTCCATGTCGGCAACATGGATCGACGACGTGCGGACCTGGTCATCGCCCGCCCCTGATGACGATGGGATTTCTCTACTCGTCGACTGCATTCGAGAGGTGATAGGAGACGGGTCCCTCGGTGTACCCATGGGGCCCGAAACGCACCTTCGGATGCCGCTTCGAGACGTGGATCGGCTGCGCTCTGAACTCGGGACGTACGTGGATGTCACCGACATCATTAGTGGGTTGCGGATGGTGAAGAGTGAGCGGGAAATCGCCAAGCATCGTCACATCTGCGGACTCGTGTCGAATGCCTTTGACGAGCTCCCCGGGTTACTTTCGACAGGCATGACCGAGCGTCAAGCGTTCGCCGAGTTCCGAGCGGAGATCCTGCGCCAAGGGGCAGACGATGTGCCGTACCTGGTTGGGGCGACCGGGCCCGGCGGTATTGGTGACATCATCCGCCAGCCCTCTGATCGTGAAATCGCTGATGGTGATCTGTTGATCTTCGACACGGGTTCGACCTTCGATGGCTACTTCAGTGACTTTGATCGAAACTTCGCGTTCACCACGGCGAGCCAGGGCGCAAGCGATGCCTATCGCGCCGTATGGGATGCCACCGAAGCTGGCCTCGCAGCAGTTCGCCCGGGGGCAACAACCACCGACATATTCATCGCCATGAACGAGGTGCTGAAAGCCAACGGCTCCCTGGGCAACGACGTCGGCCGTATGGGCCACGGCCTCGGTATGCAAGTGACTGAATGGCCGTCGCACACGGCCAGCGATGACACCGTCATCAAGGAAAACATGGTTTTGACCCTTGAGCCCGGCCTCATGTGGGAACCCGGCAAAGCAATGGTCCATGAAGAGAACCTGGTCGTGCGTGCTGATGGCCCCGAGCTGCTCAGTCGGCGGGCGGCACCAGAACTGCCGGTGATCTGATGAACGCCAAGGTGCTCTCCGCGTCCGAAATCGAATTTTATTGGACGAACGGCTATGTGTGTATCGCGGACGCGATCAGCGCAAGGCAACTCGCAGCACTCCGGATCGACTTCGCGGCATGGGTCGACGAGTCTCGTTACCACTCAAAGGCTTACGGCGAGACGCTTGCCAACCGACCTCGTTTTGACCTTGAGGTCGGCCACAGTGCCGACCACCCGGCCCTGCGTCGAGTGGCTTCACCCATCGAAGTTTCCGATGCGTACCTCAAGGTCATGCGTGACAACCGAGGTCTCGACGCGGCCACCCAGCTCATCGGCCCCAACGTCGAGTTCAACAACTCGAAGATCAACGCCAAGCACCCGGGCACTGCCACTGAAGTGAAGTACCACCAGGACTTCATGTTCCAGCCGCACAGCAACGAGGACCTCATCACTATCCTGTTTTTCATCGATGATGTAACACTCGAGAATGGGCCCGCCTACGTCGTCCCTGGCACCCATCGCGGCGACCTTTTTGACCACTGGCACGACGGCGTCTACACCGGCGCTGTGAGCGCCGATGTAGAGGCCGCCCATCTCGCTCGGGGCATTCCCGTCCAGGGGCCTGCGGGGTCAGCGTGTTTGATGCACACCCGTCTCCTGCATGGATCGGCGCCCAACAACTCAAAGGACCCGCGCACATTGTTCATCAGTGAGTATCGGGCCGAAGACTCCAAGCCGTTGCAGGTCAACCACCTGCCAAGCCGCTACCAGGGCGAGGTTGTGCGAGGCGAACGGACGAACCGAGTACGATGCTCCACATATGAGATGGAGTTTCCCGAAGTCCCTACGGGAGCCTCATTCTTCTCACAGCAAGCCAAGGCCGAGGACGCTGGCGAGTGACTATTCCTGAACTGATACCACTGTCGTTTGACACTGATGACGGCTTTGGCGCTCGGGCCCGGCTCGGGCTCATCGTCCTTGAGTCAGACCAGACGATCGAAGCCGAGGCAGGGATGCTTGATATCGATGGCGTCGACATCTACCACTCGCGGATCCCTAACGCGCTTGAGGTCACGCCGGAGACCCTCACTGACATGGAGGCGCAGCTGCCCATCGCAGCAGCCTTGCTGCCTTCAGAGTTCGAGTTCGACGCAATCGGTTACGGCTGCACGTCGGCGGCCACGCTCATCGGCGCTGAAGGTGTCGCTGCCGGGATCCACGCCGCCCATCCCGGCATTGCGTGTACAAACCCGATTTCGGCTGCAGTTGAAGCGTTCCGAGCCCTTGGCACTCGACGTATCGCCGTGGTCACGCCCTACACGGCAGATGTGACGGTGCCCATCGCCCAACACTTCACTGATGCCGGCTTGGAAGTCACGGCTCTTGGATCGTTCCTCGAACCGAGCGACCTTGTGGTCGCCCGCATCTCCGAAGCCTCGATCGCTGAGGGCGTTCGCACCATCGCAGGAAGAGCTGACTGCGATGCGGTGTTCGTCTCGTGCACGAGCCTTCGCTCGATGGCTGCGGCCGATGCCCTCGAACGTGAGGTCGCCATGCCAGTTGTGTCCAGCAATATTGCGTTGCTGTGGCACCTGCTCCGACTGGCCGGCGTAACCGACGACGTCCCAGGGCGCGGGAGCTTGTTCAGTCGCCAGCTCGTGTCGCGCTGATCAGCTCACCAGGTCGGCGGCGAACTCCAGCAGCTGCGGTGGCCCCGAGATCAGCAGGGTGTTGACCACCGACTCCTCCCACAGTGCAAGCTCGTCCTTGATCTTGCTGGGTGGACCGAGCAATGCAACGGCCTCACACATCTCAAGGGGTACCGCGGCAATAGCCTCGGCTTTGTTGCCCCTCAGGTAGAGCTGCTGAATCTTGTCGCACTCAGCCTCAAAGCCCATGCGAACAAAGACGTCGAAGTGAAAGTTCTTTCCCTTCGCACCCATGCCGCCTACGTACAGCGCAAGCATCGGTCGGATTTTGTTAGCGCAATCCTCGACGTCGGCCCCAGGGATGAGGCTGCACATGGCGGCGATCTCGAAGTCGTCCCAGTTGTTGCGTCCACCGGCATCCATGCCGGACTGGAGGGCGTCCTTGTAGAACTGATTGTCTTTGGGGGCAAAGAACAGGGGAAGCCAACCGTCACAAATCTCGGCGGAGAGGGCGACGTTCTTTGGGCCTTCCGCAGCCAGGTAGATGGGGATGTCGCTGCGATACGGATGCACCGTCGACTTCAGTGGCTTACCGAGCCCGGTGCCGTGGGGGAAAGGGAGCTGGAAGTGCTTGCCTTCGAACCCGACGGTGTCCTCGCGGGCAAAGATCTGGCGCATGATGTTGACGTATTCGCGGGTGCGTTCGAGTGGCCGCGAATAGGGCTGGCCGTACCAACCCTCAACAACCTGGGGTCCCGACGCGCCGATGCCGGCGATGAAACGCCCTCCGCTGAGGTGATCCATGGTCATGGCCGCCATGGCAGTGGCAGCAGGCGTCCGGGCCGACATCTGCATGATCGATGTGCCGAGCTTCACGTTCTGGGTGTTGGCCCCCCACCAGGCCAATGGTGTGAGGGCATCGCTGCCATAGGCCTCAGCGGTCCAGACGTGTTCGAACCCCAGTCGGTCGGCCGTCTCGATCGCCTCAACGACACCCGATGGTGGACCCGAACCCCAATAGCCAGTGCTTAGACCTAGACGCATGAGCCGAGGTTAGGGACCGTCGAAGTTCGAGACCAAGTCGATCCCGGATCCCCGATTCGTTGTTCGTTTCCAGATGTGCTCAATTGTGCGAATGGATTACGAGACGTTGGTTGGCGAACGCCGCAGTATTCGGGGCTATCAGAAGAAACCGGTGCCCCGGGAAGTGATCGACGAGATCATCACAGTGGCCAAAGGAGCGCCGTCCTCGATGAACACGCAGCCCTGGCATTTCCACGTGATCACCGGCGCACCCCTTGAGCTCATTCGCGAGGGCAACAGCGAACGCATGATGGCTGGTGCCGGCGTCGATCGTGAAATCAAGATGGGGCATGGTTATGAGGGCATCCATCGCGATCGGCAGGTCGAGATCGCCATTCAGCTTTTCGAAGCCATGGGGATTCAACGTGACGACAAGGAACGCCGTCAGGACTGGGTGATGCGTGGCTTGCGGCAGTTCGATGCGCCGGTGTCGATAGTGGTCACAATGGACAAGGAACTAGCTGACGACACGGTCGCACACTTCGACGTCGGCATGGCCACGTATGGACTCGTGCTGGCTGCCTGCGACAGAGGTCTCGGAACGGTGATCAACGGCCAGGGAATCATGCAGTCGTCGGTCGTCCGAGAACACGGCAACATCCCCGACGACGAAGTGATCATGACCTGTGTGGCCATGGGGTATCCCGATGACAGGTTCGGTGCCCACGATGTGAAGTCGCGTCGGGCTTCCAATGACAGCGTTGTCACCTATGTCGGCTTCGAGGACTGATCACTGGCGAGGTAGAGCGCTTTCGCTATCGGACGTCAACGACGACCTTGCCCTTGGCCCGACGCTCAGCGAGTTCGCGGATCGCCGCGGCACCGTCGGCGAGAGAATAGCGGCTGGTCACGTGGGGCTTGATCTGGTTTGCCGAATACATGGAAAACAACTCGTCAACGTTTGCCTGATGGACATCGGGCTGGGTGAACACGAAGGCGCCCCAGAACACGCCCACGATTTGACATGACTTGAGTAGGGCAAGGTTGAGGGGGATGGATGGAATGCCAGCAGGGAAGCCGATTACCAGGAATCGCCCCTCCCAGTTCAGGGCACGGATCGCCGGCTCCGCGTAGCTGCCGCCCACCGCGTCGTAGACAATGTCTACGCCACCGCCTCCGGCCGTCTTGATCTCACTCGACAGTTCCTTTTGTTGCGTGCGGTCGAGGGGTCCTGGCGGATAGACGATGCCGGCATCGGCGCCGTTGGCCATGCAGAGATCGACCTTCTCCTGGCTGGAACAACCGGCAATGACGGTGAGGCCCATCGCCTTGCCGAGTTGAACAGCGGCGAGTCCAACGCCCCCAGCAGCGCCGAGGATAAACAATGACTCGCCTTCACGAGCGACCGCTCGGCTGCGGAGCGCGTAGTGGCTCGTGCCATACGTCAACAGGAACGAGGCTGCCTCGTCGTACGGCATGTCGTCGGGGATCTTGTGGCATCCGGCCGCGTCGACCGCGATCTGTTCGACCATGCCGCCGTGCCCCGGCGCAGCCAGCACTCGGTCGCCGGGAGTGAACGTGGTGACTCCGTCGCCGACCGCGGTAACGACCCCGGCGACTTCGGCCCCAGGGGCAAACGGGCGCGCCGGTTTGACCTGGTACAGATCCTCGATGATCAGCACATCGGGATAGTTCACGGATGCAGCGTGAACCTCGATCAGGAGTTCGCCAGGGCCAGCGGTTGGCGCGTCGATGTCGGACAACACGAGCGTGTCAGGCCCGCCGAGTTCGATGGAGAGAAGAGCCTTCATGGGGTTCCTTTATTGCGGTGAGATGATTGGTTCGGCGTTGACGGTGGCGACGAGATCCATGAGTTGGCCCAGGTTGTCGAGCCGTTCATCGAGCGTGTCACCGGCTGGCCCGAGGCGAAGCGTAGTGACACCGCAATCCCGGTAGTCCCGGAGGCGCCGCTTCACCTCGTGAGGTGGGCCGATCAGATTCTGCTGAAGGCCGATCTCGGTCGGTACTGCAGCAGCGGCCGCCTCGCGGTCCCCGGCCAACCAGAGCCGTTGGACCTCGGCCACTGCATCGCCCCAGCCTTGACGGGTGAAGGCCTCGTTGTAGAAGTTTGTGGACGCTGAGCCCATGGCCCCGAAGGTGAACGCGAAACCGTCGGCATGGCGGCGGCCTGCTTCCTCGACATCGTCGGTGATTTCAACGCCCACGGAGACTGTGAGATCGAGTTCGCCGAACGAGCGGCCGGCTGAGGTGGCCCCTGAGCGAAGCGAGTCGAAGAAGGTGTCAGCGGTCTCGCAGAAGAACGAGTTTCCGATCCAACCCTGGGCCAGCTCGCCGGTGAGATGGAGGTTCTTTGGGCCGAGCGACGCGATATAGATCGGGACCTCGACTCGGGGAGCAGCGCAACGAAGGGCCCGACCCTGCCCACCAGCCAGCGGGAGTTGGTAGACGTCGCCGTCGTATCGGAGACGTTCGCCACTCATGACCATGCGGATGATCTCGATTGTCTCCCGAGTCCTGGTCACCGGCTTAGAGAAGGGCACGCCGTGCCAGCCCTCCATGACCTGGGGTCCGCTGGTGCCAAGCCCAAGAATAAAACGTCCCTCGCTGATTCGTTGCAGAGACAGCGCTGTCATGGCGAGCATCGCAGGGGTGCGGGTCCCGAGCTGGACGATCCCCGAAGCCAAACGGATGCGGTCAGTTACGGCGGCGGCCGCGGCGATGGGGGCCAAAGCGTCGTAGCCCCAGAACTCGGGGACCCATACGGAATCGACACCCAGGCGTTCCGCCTCGATTACGAAATCCAGACCTGCTTGGTCGACGGGTTGTGCCCAGACGCCGATGGTAAGACTCATGGCGGAAAGGTACGCCATACTGACGATGATGAAAATCCGCCCGAAACTCTCTGCCGCGCCCTTGGGTTACACATTGACCAAGGTTGACGGTGCCGCCGATGCTTACAAGGCCTTCGGGTCAGCGTTATGGAGTGATGAAAGTGCCGTCCCGCTGAGGCTGAAGGAACTCATCTTCATTCGAACGTCAATGGTCAATGAGTGCTCCACTTGACTGACTAGTCATGTTGTCTCGGCGAGACAACGAGGAGTGACGGACGCGGAGATTGACGCGCTGGAGACACCGGATGCCTGGAGCGGAACGTTTGATGCTCGATCTGAAAGCGTTCTCCGGTTCACCGATGCGATGTGCGGCGAAACGCACGCGCTCGACCCGGCGCTGGTGGCCGAGCTCAGGACGCATTTCAGCGAAACCGAGTTAGCCGAACTGGTGTTGGTTGCTGGCCAGGCGAACCTCAACAATCGTGCGGGAAACGCCGCGAAACAGTTACTCGGAGATTAGTTACTGGTTGCCCAGATCTCCGGGAAGAAATGGTGGTGGGTCACCTGCTCGAGCCACCCGACCCCTGCCGAACCGCCCGTGCCGGGCTTGTAGCCGATGATGCGTTCGACAGATGTGAAGTGGCGCCAGCGATAGATCGAGAACTGCTGGTCCAGTGAGATCAGCGCTTCACCGAGGTTGCGAACCTCGTTCCCCGCGCTGATGTCTTGATAGATCTCGCGCCAGGCTCGCTCCACCGATTCGTTCGGCGCGTACGGCTGGGACCAGTCTCTATCGAGGGCCGCGTCATCGATGGCATAGCCGCGACGGGCGAGAAGGGCGATCACATCGTCGTACAGGCTTGGAGACTCGAGCGCCTCGAGCAGCGCCGGCCATACATGTGGGACGTTGCGGTGCGCCTCGGCGAGAGTGCGGTTCTTGTTGCCGAGCACGAACTCGACGTGGCGATACATGAAGGAAAGCTGGCCCGACGCGGTGCCGAGATGATCGCGGAACTGATTGAACCCCTCCGTCGTGATCGTTGACAGCACGTTCCAGGAGTCGGTTATGTAGGTCAGCAGGACCTTGGCCCGGCTGAGAATCTGGAGCGCGTTGGCGATCTCGCCATCACGGATCTGAAGTTGGGCATTGGCGAGTTCGAAGTGGATGCCGCGGAACAGCAACTCCTTCACCTGCCCCATCACAAAGAAGCACATCTCGTCGTAGCCGTCGCTGCGGGGGTGCTGCAGGGAGAGAAGGAGATCGATGCTCTGATAGTCGATGTAGGGGTTTGAGGTTCCGGCAAAGTCGGTGAGCGGATCACCGCCGGTCTGTATCGCGGTGGCGATCCGGGTGTCGTCAGTTGTGATCGGCATCGGTCGTGCTGCGGCGGCATCGCTCACGCCTGAGGGGTCGACGATCTGGGGCAGGAATGGTTCGAAGGTGGGCATCGCTCTCCTAGGTCGACTCAATGAGGCGATGGACCGCCGCACCAAGCTCGCTGGCCTCGCGTCCGAGGTCGGTCAGGATGTCGAAGTGGTTGCGTCCCGCCACTTCGTGCTCGATTGTTTTGGCGCCGGCCGATTGCAGGCTTTGGGCGAAAAGCCGGCTTTGACGCTTGAACTGATCGGTCTCGTCGGCACCCCATGCCACGAGAGCAGAAGGAGGGCTTGTGATACGGAGTCGGGCCGGGCTGCTGCGGTGCGCTGTCTCCAGATCAAGATCGAGGGCGTTGTTCATTGGGGTGCCGACCAGAGGTTCCAGCTCGTAGATGCCCGAAAGAAGGACCATGGCAGCAGGTCGCCATGAGACGGTCGGGTCGAGTGACACCATTGCGGTCAGGTGAGCGCCCGCTGAGCTCCCCGCGACCACGATGCGCTGAGCGTCGATTCCGAGATCGTCGGCCGCCTCACGGATCATTGCCAACGCTTGACGGCATTCGGCGATGATCTCTTCAAGAGTGGCGGATGGGGCAAGCGTGTAGTCGACGGCAGCGTAGGCCACGCCGCGAGACAGCAAGCCTTGTGCCGGACCGAATGAGTCGAGCTTCGACAACTCCTGCCAGTAGCCGCCATGAATAAACACGACCAAGGGAGCTGGAGCGCCACCGGGTGTCACGACATCGACGCTCTGGGAGTCCAATGCGCCGTAGCTCAGGGTTTGTAGCTCGAACCCTTGATGTCGACACCACGAGCGAGATGTGGCGCTCCCCTCGGAATACTCGGTGAGGAAGGGTTGAAGGTCGCCGCCAACGCACGAGCTCGGAGAGTATTCCCGCTCTCGTGCCGCATCGCTGAGTGACCGCCAATCAAGCTGGTCGCTGAACGTTCCCTCAGACATGGGTGTCGACGATCTCCTCCGCGCCCGGTAGTCGGGAACCACACTCATTCAACCCGTCCAACAAGGCCAGTGCCGACTCCTGCGTGCGAAATAGCACAAATGGCTGCGCCGCCCGCCCAGCTAGTATCTCCGCCATGGACCCTGAGGGCTTCGATTCACAGATCACTTTCGTCTACGTCGACGACCTCGATCGTGCAGCAGCGTTCTATGGCGGACAACTTGGACTTCAGCTCGCCCGGGACCAAGGTGCCTGTCTCATCTATCGTGTGACGCCCAATGCGTATCTGGGTGTCTGCACTCATCGCACGCCGGATCCTGGCGGCATCATCCTCACACTCGTAACTGACGACGTTGACGCTTGGTCCAGACGTCTGAGGGCGGCCGATATCGACGTGGACGGACCGCACGCCAACGAACGCTTCGAGCTGTACCACTGCTTCGTTCACGATCCCGATGGGCATCTGGTAGAGATTCAGCGATTCGACAACCCTCTGTAGCGGCGGCGAATCCCGTCTCAGAGCATGTCGGTCACGAGTCGCTCGATCCCCGCCTCAATCTTGCCCGCAAGCTGTGCCGCCCGGTCCCAGTCATAGACCACATGGCCCTTCAAGGTGACCAGGTCGCGATGGATTCGGCCGATGTCTGAATCGGTGAAGTGCACCGACGCGCCCGCCCCTTCGACGATGATGCTGACGGCGTGCAGTGCCTGCCTCACGGTGTAGGCGGTGGCGAGGCGAAGGCGCCCTCTTTCGTTGCGGCTGATGGATCCCCCCGGAGCGGTACGTGGCGGTCACCTGCTCGATCGCGTCCTCCCAGGCGAGACGGGCGGCGTGCACCGTGGCAAGTGCCTCAGCGAGTCGGATCTGTGATGCCTGTTGTTCGACCTGGCGGTCACCGGGCGAATAGGGCAGAACCCGGTTTTTGATGTACTCCCGATAATGATCGACGGCGGCGATTGTCTGAGCTTCGGGCACAAATACGCCGTCCACAACAACGTCATTACTGCCTGTGCCTCGCATCCCCGACGTGGGCTAGGTATCGATGACTTCGACCTCATCGATTCGGAGTAGGCAGAAGCGGCTCTCGGTGGGCACGCCCGTCCCTGTCGGAGCGAGGCGACACGGGATCAGGGCGAAAGAGCGGTCGGCCAAAACAGCCTCCTGAAGCTCCCTTGGGCCTCGGGCAACGAACCAGTTGTGCAGCACCAGAAACGAGAGCGTCCATGCCGAGGACACGCAGCCGTGAGCGAGGGTCCGCGTCGAGTGCATCGTTGATGGTGCCCTCCGGCAGCTTCCGGAGACTCTCGGTGTCGCTGGCGCGCGCTCGAAGCGACTCGACCAATCCTGCGGCCCACACAAGCGTGTGTTCGTGGTTCACTCGCCCCGCCACGGCGTGTCGAACGTGTTGTGAGCAGCCATGACGTCAGCGCCTTTTCTCGTAATGGGACCGTGGCCGCGGCCGACCGGATACCCAATGGGGATGAGGGCCAGCGTCCCCCACGAGTCGGGGATGTCTAACAATTCTTTGACGGCACCCTCACGCAGGCAGTGCAACGTGGTGAGCGTGCATCCCAGCCCTTCCGCCACACACGCGAGCATGGCGTTTTGCACTGCCGGGTAGACGGACCCGCCGCCCACCATGCTGACACGGTCAAGCTTGGCATCGGTGATGGCCATCAGGGCGGGATTGGCGCAAAAGATGAGGATGGCGGGAGCTTCATGCAGTTTGTCGGCCAGATAGTTCCCGGCTCTGACCACCCGTTGCCATGGCTCCATTACGGCCTCAGGCTGACCTTCCATGCGCGAGAGAAATCCCTTCGCATACCGCTGCCACTCGGGTCGATAGATGTCCTGTAGGCCAGCCTTGAGGTCCGGACTGGTCACAACAATAACCTTCCACGGTTGTTGGTTT
>JAACCU010000157.1 GCA_009937405.1 Actinomycetota bacterium | reverse complement strand
TGTACCGAGCGGAGAAGGCAGCACTGTTAGCCACTCGGTTGGATGATTGTGTTGTCCATGTGACCGGGAGCGAAGCTGCTGCCCAGGAAGTTTTGCGCCTTGTGCAGGCTGACTTGTCGCATCGCGGAATCGATACTGAGGTCGACGACACCCTCCATCCGATCGACGCGGCGGGGCGGCTTGTGCAAGAGGACCTGGTGGTGATGGAGCGTCAACAGCGAGGCTGGGTCCTAACGTCGGCATCAGTTTGTTTCCCCACTCGTTGGGATCTCCGGTCCAAACTCGACCGAACCATGGATGAGATCCATGAGCCGGTTCCGCAGTATGGGGAAATGATCGGCACGGTGGTCAACCGCTTCTTCGACCGCCTTCAGCCGGGCCGCCTGGTCTGGCGCCCTAACTGGTCACTTGTGGCTGATCCTGGGCTACGCCTGGATCTACCTCAGCGTAGAAATGAGATGGTATTTCCGAATGACCCCGGTAATGACCTCTGGCTTCGAGCGGAGCGCCAAAGCGTGCGCCGTCTCGTCGAGCACCCTGATGCCGCGTGCTTTGCCGTGCGGGTCCACCGGTGGCCGCTCGTGGAAATTCTTGATGACCTGCTGGGCTCGGCGTTCGCCGATGAACTCGCAGCTATCCCCATCGATGTCGCCGACTACAAAAATATTGAGAGCATTCGCCAGCAACTCGGTCGTTGGATCGAGACCAGCCGCGGGAGCTGAGCCGTTGGTATGACTCGCACCATTGGGAATGCTTTGATCTGTGATAGCAGCGGTGCCCTAACGGCCCTGAAAGAACGCTTGCACCCGCTCGGTTCAACTCCGTCGGTGGGGTGCAGCGCTCCCTCGCGTCGCGTCCCGTACACTTCAGTCTGCCCATGAGCGAACTATCAGAAGACGACGACGCCACGTTCAGACTGGCTACAGGCGAAGAGCTCGTCATGCCCAGTTTCGATGACGATCCTGTTCATGGTCTCAACGACGGCAGCGATATTGGCATGGTGCCTGCCGACGATCGTTCGATCGACGGCTCCCTGCCCCAGCTCAGCCCTGCGCCCCTTGGTGGTCGGCCGCCGCGTCCAACCTTTTTCGACAAGCGCACGGCCGGGCGCCTTCGGGCCCGCAAGGTCCGCCGCTTGGTGCGCCACGTGGAGCCGTGGTCGGTTCTCAAAATCTCTCTGATCTTCTACTTCTGTCTTTGGGTGATCCTTCTGATTGCCGGAGTGATGCTCTGGAACTTGGCAGTCAGCTCCGGCACTGTCGACAATATTGAAACCTTCGTCACGGAACTCTTCGCCCTTGAAAGCTTCACCTTCAACGCTGATCAGATCTTTCGAGCCAGCTCAATTGGCGGCCTAGTTCTCGTCGTTGCTGGTGCCGGCTTCACCGTGTTGATGGCCGTGCTGTTCAACCTGATCTCTGATGTCACGGGTGGCATGCGATTCACGGTTGTCGAAGAAGAAACCGCTCGCCCTCGTCCAAAACGGATCCGTCCGCGGCGTAGTCGCTTGGTTCGACAGCCGGAGCCGTCACAGGTGCCAGTGGGTGCACCCCCAGTTGACCACCACCCGCTGCCAATGCCTGAGGAATTCGCCCCAGTGGTCGAGCGGGCAGTTGCCGGTGGAGATGTTGCGGTTCTGCCAACCGCCTCCGACGTCTTTGACGACGTCAGTCCAGACGACCTCAGTCCCGGCGACAACGAGGTGGTTTCGCGAGAGAGCGACGGATAGCGTTGTGCGCCGCACGGGGCTATAGCTCAGTTGGTTAGAGCGCACCCCTGATAAGGGTGAGGTCGCAGGTTCGACTCCTGCTAGCCCCACGCTCCGTGTGTCCGGCGATTGGTCGTGGCACACGGATTGTTCCCCAGTCGGAGGCACCCATGGGCGGAGGCCTGCTCACTCTCGTACGTAGGGCATTGGTCGCTATTGGTTCAGGAATCGCGGTTGCAGCCGTTATTCGGGTCCGCGGCAGTGGTGGTGTGCCACCCCAAACTGGGGGTTGGCGCGAGCTTCGAGGCTCTGACCTTGAATGACGCGCGCCGTGTAGTGGTGTTTGGAGCGGGCGCCACCGGTGCTCGCGTGGCGCGACAACTACGCTCATCGGGCCGCGTCGACTGTGTCGAGATCCGAGATCCTGACGCTGCGGCCGCGTCTCGGTTGATTGATTCGCTGGGGGACGGCGCTGAGCTTGGTGTTGGTCGCGAGGTGGACGGGTCAGTGGCCGCGGTGGTGATTGCTTCGCCCGGCGGGACCCAGACAGTGCTGGCCCGGCGAGCGATTCACGCTGGAGTTCCAGTGATCACTACTTCCAACAAGACTGCGGAGGTCCGCCGTCTCCTCTCGCTCGATCAGGAAGCGCGCTTCCGTCACTTGTCGGTGATCGTCGGTGCTGGATTCATGCCTGGGCTCACCTGCCTGCTGGCTAAACATGGAGCTCACCAGTTCGACGAGGTTGAGGAAATTCATGTCGCAAAGGTCGGCACCGGTGGTCCGGCATGTGCTCGGCAACATCATCGTGCACTCAGCAGCCGCGGCGTCGATTGGCGCGATGGTCGGTGGGCGGAACGTACGGGGGGTTCAGGTCGTGAGCTTGCCTGGTTCCCCGACCCAGTGGGAGGCCGTGACTGCTACCGGGCTGGTCTCCCCGACGCCTTGCTCCTCGTTCCCGAGTTCGCTGGGGTTCAACGAGTAACCGCTCGCCAAGCCGCCACTCGAAGAGACCGGGTCACATCACCGCTCCCGATGTTGCGCCGTCCTCATCCTGAGGGTGGCATCGGGGCTATCCGTGTTGAGCTTCGTGGACGTGTCGGTCTTGAGCGCCGAGTCGCCGTATTCGGGGCCATCGAACGACCGGCGGTGGGTGCGGGGGCGATGGCTGCGGCGGTCACTTTGCACGTACTAGACGGCCTGATGGCTCCTGGCGCCTACGGCCTGGCTGGAGTGGATGACAGCGCTGGCCTTCTTCGCACCCTTGCCTCGCGCGGTGTGAAACCAGTTCGTTTTGAGGGCATGAGTACTTTCGTGTGAGGGGGCGAAGTGCACGGTTGAGCAGGGAATTCCGTGCTGGTGAGGCTCCAGCAAAATCGCTCCCAAAATTTTGACTGAACTTGTTGTAAAGGTTTCCCCTTTATGTACCGAAGCTCAAGGCGAGTGACGTCGTTACAGGCGACATAGAAAACTTTTCAGAAAAACCCTAAAGGTTTTCGCTCTAGGGGTCGAAGTCTTCTTTGCTAACCGAGGCCGGTGGAAGAGTCGGCCAACTGGAATAGGAAGAAGCAAGGGCGATGTATCAGGGCGAAAATGATCAGATGTTACGTAGCACACGTGCCAGTAGGCGTCGGGTGCATCCGGTCCAAGGGGCAGGGTCGATGGATTCGGACCTTACCGAAATGATCGAGAAGAATCTTCCACTGGTGAAGCACGTCGTCTTTCAGGTCGCCGTGAACTTCCCCCGCCACGTTGATCGCGACGAACTGGCCCGAGCCGGTGCGCTCGGTCTGGTTGAGGCCGCTCGCCGCTACGACGAAGAGCGTGGCGTGCCTTTCGAGCGCTTCGCCGCTCAGCGCATTCGTGGTGCAATCCTCGATTCCGTTCGTGCCGCTGACTGGGCCCCGCGCTCGGTTCGCAATCTGGCTCGCCAGCTGGAACAGGCCGAACAGCATCTCGCCACCGAGCTCGGTCGTGTGCCGAATAAGGAAGAGGTGGGCGAGGCCCTGGGCATGAACCAGAGCGAACTTTCCCGCCTCCAGGACCGCATGTTCCGCAGCATCGTTTTGGCTCTTGATCATGAGACCACTGATGAGGTTGAAAAAGGTCTCACTCTCGTCGACGTTCTCGTCGATGAACATTCCATCGAGCCCTCTTCTGAGCTTGAGACCCGCGAGCTCCACGGTTATCTCCGTGATGCGATTGGCCTCCTTCCCGAGCGTCACCGCCTCGTCATCATTGGCTACTTCCTTGAGGGTCGTACCTCCCAAGACCTTGCTGATTTCCTTGGTGTTACTGAGTCCCGCATTTCGCAGCTTCGCTCCGAGTCGCTGCTCATGCTCCAGGGAGGCATCGAAGCCCAGTACCTGAGCGATACCTCTGAGCCGGGTGAAGTCACCGGTCGTGTGGCCCGCCGCAAGGCGACCTACGCCAAGGATATTGGTGAGGCTTCAAAGTTCGGAGAGCGCATGAAGCAGGTCAATTTGATCGAATCGGACGCCCCGGCTCTCTCGGGATTCGCCTACTGAATTGTTGGTCACTGCCCTCTACGCAGAATGACCCTCGTCCAACCGATAACGTGGCGACCCTGATGGGTCGCCACGTTTCGTTTTCATTCACAGTGCTCGCACTGCTTGCCATGGTTGCTGTTTCGTGCGGTAGCTCCGACTCTGATGCCGGGGTGGAACCGCTTGGCGATGAGGGGGTTGCTGAACAGGATGCCAACGGCTGCAACGTCATCGAGAAGGCTGGAATCGCTGTGCTCGCGTTGGGTGTGGTTCAGGTGACATCAGTGGACGTCGGCAATCACGTGATGTGTCCGGTCGGCTATGAGACCACTCCACCAATGAGTGGCGATCATTTCCCTGCGTGGCAGAACTGCGGCTTCTACACCGAACCACTATTGGACGAGGTCGCCGTGCACTCGCTGGAGCACGGTGCTGTCTGGATTGCCTATGACCCCGATCTCGATGTGGCCGAACGCGATGCCATCTCCGCGCTGGTGTCCACCGATCCACATCTTCTTGCTGCGCCATATCCGGGGCTCGCTAACCCAATCGTGTTGACGGCGTGGATGCGCCAGGTCGCCGTGGAACGAATCAGCGACGATGCGGTTGCCGACTTTTGGGATAATCAGCTTGGCCGTCGCTCAACGACTGCCCCTGAAGCCGGTGCTAGCTGTGGCGAAGCGATTGGCACGCCACCCTTCGAGCCCTTGAGCCGCTACGACGAAGCCTTCGCTCAAATGGGTTGATGAAAGCCAGCGCTCCAGTTGATGAAGACCAGCGAACTGGTTTGGCCTAGTCGGATTTTGGTACTCGCGGGATGAACGCCGATGTGTGTTCGATGCACGCCCCATAGTCGCGTCACCGGTTTTGGCGGCCACGAGGAAGATTCCCCACCACACGCAGAAGTCGCCGAAGTAGTTGGGGTGTCGGGTGTAGCGCCATAGGCCGCTATCCAGTACCTGGCTGACGTTGTCAGGGTCGGCTTTGAAGTAGGCGAGCCGAAGCCCTCAGATGGTGAGCACGGCAATTATCAAGTTTGAGAGAGCGTCGTGGCTATCGCCGGTGCCGAGGATGTCGAGGTGGCTGCTCATTGGGGTTCTTTGATATCACCGTGAGGTGCAGGGTCCAGGTCTGCCGCCTGATCGACGATCCACTGATCCATCTCAATCCAGCGGTCCAGTAGCCATGCCACGGCATCGTCTGAGTCCCGGGGAACGTCGACGCGGGGGTAACGCCAAGCGTGCATCCGTAGGGCGGTGGGATGGTCGATCTTGGCTAGCAGTTCACTCATACCGCCGCCGTTCTCGAGTCCAACATTGGCGATGAGTACGATGTCGGCACCGGGCGAGCCTCGCAGAAGGGCAAGGAACCCCGCGGGGCGGGGCGGGAGGATCTTTGTGAGTTGGCGGGCTTTTTGCTCGAGCTCGGGTCGAGTGCTCGCCAGTCTGGCTGCCGCCTGTTCGAGACGAGCCGGCGTGAAGAACGTTCCTTCTGGGAAGATGACACCGGCGTTGGTTTCGTCGATACCGGCGGCGAGTTTCTCGATTTT
>JAACCU010000156.1 GCA_009937405.1 Actinomycetota bacterium | reverse complement strand
CGGCGCTGCCGGATTCATCGGCAGCAACTACCTCCGCCATGTGCTCGCCAACCACGACGATGAGATCGTGATCTTCGATGCCCTCACCTACGCAGGCGATGTCCGCACCATTCAGGACCTGATCGACACCTCACAGGTGCAGTTCGTGCACGGCGACATCATCGACCGGGACGCGGTCAGCGCCGCAATGACCGGAGCCGATGCCGTCATACATTTCGCCGCCGAAACCCATGTCGATCGATCCATCGTCGGCCCCGATCACTTCATCCGTACCAATTGCAGCGGCACCAACGTGATCTGTGACAGTGCTCGCCGGCACGAGGTGGAACGGGTTCTGCACATCTCGACCGATGAGGTATACGGCTCGGTGGATGAAGGTTCGTCTGCCGAAACTGATCCGCTCGATCCTCGTTCGCCCTATGCCGCATCCAAGGCAGGGTCTGATCTGATTGCCCTGAGCTACCACACGACCTATGACCTGCCGGTCGTGGTCACAAGATCCTCGAACCACTTCGGACCGCATCAGTTCCCGGAGAAACTCATACCGCTGTTCGCCACCAACCTCTTCGATGGTCTTTCGGTGCCTCTCTATGGCGACGGTTTGAACATCAGGGACTGGTGCCATGTTGCGGACAACTGTGCGGCCATCGATCTGGTCTTGAGGTCTGGTTCAATCGGTGAGATCTACAACATCGGCGCCGGCAATGAGGTCACGAACCGTGACATCACATATCGACTCCTTGAGCTCTGTAGCCGCGACGAATCGGCCATCGAACCGGTCGCCGATCGACTCGGTCATGATCGTCGTTACTCGGTGGACACCTCAAAGATCCGTGGGCTCGGTTGGGAACGGAAGCGCGCCTTTGATGATGCCCTGGCCGAGACAGTGGCCTGGTACCGCGACAACCGTGCGTGGTGGGAGCCGCTCAAGGCTCGATCATGAAGATTCTGATCGTCGGTGCTGGTGGACAAGTCGGCACCGAGTTGCTGTCGTGCTTTCCAGGCGACGAGGTGGTCGCAGCCCGCCGGGCCGATGCCGATCTCACCGACCCCGGCTCGCTTCGACGCCTTGTGCAGGCCAATCGGCCCGATCTCGTCATCAACGCTGCAGCCTTCACTGCCGTGGATCTCTGCGAAACTCAACCCGAACTCGCCATGGCCGTCAACGCGACGGCAGTTGGAGTGCTGGCCGCGGCAGTCGCCGAGCAGGATGCGCACTTGGTCACGCTCTCGACGGACTATGTGTTCGACGGGACCAAGGACAGCCCGCACGTTGAAACCGATTTACCCAACCCGCAGTCGGTGTACGGCAAGTCAAAGTTGGAGGGTGAATCGCTCGCCGGCCCCGACGCTACGGTCGTCCGAACTTCCTGGGTGTGTAGTCGCACGGCACCCAACACCGCCCTCACAGTCCTCCGACTCCTCGATGGCGATGCCACGCTCCGGTTTGTCGATGATCAGTTCGGTTGTCCGACGTTCGCCGTTGACCTGGCCAGGGTTGTGGCTGAGCTCGGCCGCCGCCGCCACGGCGGCATCGTTCACGTGACCAACCAGGGAGCAGTCAGCTGGTTTGAGTTCGTCAAGGACATTGCCCGCTATGGGGGGCACGACACGTCGCGGGTTGAAGCGATCGCCACTATCGATCTGGACGCACCCCGGCAGGCGCCGCGGCCTGCGAACTCTGTGCTGGCAAGCGAAGTGCTCTCTGATCTGGGGATCGCTCCTCTTCGGCACTATCGAGAACCGCTGCAGGAGCTTTTGGCATCTCTGCAGCGGTAGCTAGGTGGCTGCTCGGCGGGTGAATGCCAGAATCGCTCCGGCAACAGCCAAGAAGAGCAACCAGACCACACGGTCAAGTGAGCCGAGTAGTACTCCGGTGTCGAACGGCAAGCCGATCAGTGGGCTCAACGCGGCGATGAGCACCTCGCGCAGTCCGAGCCCTCCCGGAAAGAACCCGATGGCGACTGTGAGCGCCCCAGCAACCGAGAGGGCGAATGCCTGAATAGGTTCGATGTCGATGCCCAGCGCAGTGACAGCCAAACCCAGACGGAGTGCACTGACCCCCAACCAACCGGTCTCCACCGCCACGATCGATGCCCCGAGCGCCAACCGTCCTGTAGACGGGGCGGTCGAACGGAACAGCATGAGTGTGGCGACCAGAGCGCCGACGCCGAGCGCGATCACGATCGCTCCGAGGACGGGTGGGCCGGCGATACCAATGGCAATGCCGCCACCGACACCGGTGATGCCGAGCCACGTGAGCCCGGGTACGGCACTCGCAGCGAGAGCTGTGCCGTAGCTGCTGCCATCTTCGGAAATTGACCGAACAGTCACGAGCAGCGAGCCAGGCAACGGGAGCAGGTTGGCGGCGGAGGAGACGATGGCGATCTCAAGGAGTCGAGAGGTGGGCGGCCGCTGGCCGGCAACGCGAGCAGCGAGAGCGAACTCGGCTGCCTTCAGGAGCAGACTAACGGGGGCTGCAACGAGCAACAAGATCGCGATCGGTGCCCAGTCGAGATCCCCCGTTTGGAGACCGCTCGAGCGCCAAGCCCACACCGATGCCATGAGTACACCCCCAGCCGCGACAACAAGAATCGTGTTGCGCCAGAACGCAGGGAGCGGCTGGGCTCGCTGCTCCAGCAGCCGATGGAGCACGGTTCGCATTCAGCGAAGCTACCGTTCGGCGGCGATGAAGGTTCTGATCGACGCTGTTCACCCTGCCGATGTTTGGACGTTGGGGGCTGTGGAGGATCGCCTCCTCGCCGCAGGGGAGGAGACGCTGTGGCTCTCGCGCCCGGGTAAAGACTCCGTGGTTGAACTCATTGAGGCCCGGGGACGGCCCCACATACGTGCCTCGCAAGCTGGCACTTCGATGATGTCCCTGGCTTGGGAGCTCCTTGTCCGCGATTGGCGGGCGCTTCGGGCCGTCCGATCCTTCAAGCCGGACGTCATCCTCACCCGGTCTCCAGCCGGAGTTCATGCTGGCCGCCTCACCCGCACACCAGTGATGTACGACACCGACGACGGTCATGTTGCCGGCTTCCTTTACTACGTGGCTGGTCCGTTTGCGAACCTCATCACCAGTCCGTCGGCGACAGAGAAGTCCTACGGCAAGCAGCACCGCCGATACCAGGGGTACAAGGAACTCTTCTACCTGCACCCCTCGCGTTTCCAGCCAGATCCCGACATTCGTGAGGAACTTGGGGCCGCGGCCGACGAGCGTCTGTTCCTCCTTCGCCTCACCGCCTTCACGGCGAGTCACGACGTCAGCGAAGCGGGCATGACCCGGGCTCAGGTCGATCGGCTACTGGCGATGCTTCAAGCGGCAGGCAAGGTGATCATCTCCTCTGAAGAGCAGCTTCCACCAGAGTTGGCAGAACTCCGGGTTCCCACCGCCCCGGAGCGTTTCCACGACGTGCTCGCGGCCTGCGACCTGGTCGTGGGTGACAGCCAGACGGTGTGCTCAGAGGCTGGCGTCATCGGCGTGCCCTCGTTGCGCTACAACACGTGGGCTGGCCGCCACCCCTATCAGGTGGAACTCGAGGAACGATGGGGGCTCACCAAGGCGTTTGCGCTTGAGGATGAATCGGCGTTCTTCGCGGAACTCGAACGGCTTCTCGGTGATCTCGATGCCGCTCATGGCGCGCAAGCCAAGGGCCGAGCCGCGATGCTGGAATGGTGCGGTGACCCGGTCGACGACTTGGTCGGGTGGACCTACGAACTGGCGGAGCGCCCTGTGCCAGATGCAGCGTTGCCCAACCAGCCTCGATCGATCTGATCGGTCAGAGCACGACGACGGGTGGGGGAGTGACGACGGTCCAGGCCTCTGGCGTGGTGGCCAGGCGGTGCAGGAAGGTGGCCATCTCGCCGCGAGTCACAAAGGCATTTGGGTCGTAGTGGTTCGGAGTCACGCCTGTGGTGATTCCGGTCTCATAAAGCCAGGCCACGGCTGTGGTGAAGTATCGGCCGCTCGGCACGTCTTGGAAGGGTGCGGGGTTCACTGGAATGATCGAGCCGCACAGACGCCAGAGGAAGGTTGCCATCTGCGCGCGGGTGACGAATTCGTCAGGAGCGAACAGATCTGGCGCGGTCCCGGTTGTGATTCCCGTGGCAAAGAGCCAGTCGGTTGCAGCCGCATACCAACTGGGTCGGCGCACATCGATGAATGGAGCGGCATCTTCGACGATGGGGCTGTCCATGAAACGCCAGAGGAAGGTTGCCATCTGTGCCCGTGGCAATTCGTCCATAGGCTCGAAGAGGCCTGGTTGCGTGCCTGTGGTTAATTCATTTTTGCGAAGCCAGTAGATGCCCGAGGCGAAGAACCGGTGCGGTTCGACATCGATGAATGTGGCGAACAGCTTGAGATCCATGAGGTTGGTGGAGCGATCGTCTCCGGTTTTCGCGGTGACAACGATGGACGTGGTGTCGAGGTCGATCGCAACGCCGTGCTCGAAGCCGTGGCCGTTGCCTGCTTCGGGATACTGAACCTCGAGATCGTCCACCAGGTCCTGTGCAGTCAATACCGTGGTGTCGGTGTCGGCGGCGCGGACCGCGATCTCGACATGGAGTGGAATCGTCGGAGAGAGCCGATCGATTGCCCAACCACGCACGTCAACCTGGTCGAGGCCGTAACCCGGCCTTACAGTTCCGAAGATGGAGACCAGTTCAGCGGCAGCTTGGCGGACGTCGTTCAGCCGAGCGATGGTGGCGTTTCCCGGACAACCCGTGTTCTGATTTGCTCGATGTGGTGAGATGTTGTCGACAAGTACCATCTCATCCGATTCGGCATAGTCGCCCCCGCTGGAACGAACCTCGGTGACCCCGAGCGGATCGATGCCGTGGAGGTTGAGCTTCCATCCGAGCAGAAGACCGAGTGAGTCGATCATGGATTGGCCAGGGTCAAGATCGGTAAATGTGCCGAGGAGGGCCACACCGATACTTTCGGCATTGAACCCGGTGGTGTGGCCCCCGGTGATGGGTTCGAGAAGTTCGGCTTCTCGAGCTTGCCAGATTCGTCCGAATCGATCGATGACGAAGTTGTAGGCAATGTCATCCCAGCCTCGGGTGTCCATGTGGTAGCGCTGGATCCCGTCGAGGAGATCCGGGACGTCATTCATGGTGTAGTGGTTGACATTGACGGTGTGGTGCACGATGGCATGGCGAATGCCGACATCGGACCGGCAGCCCAGTCCGTAGACGGATGAGCCGATCACACAATCGACCGTGTCGTTGCGGCCTCGGCCAGTCCAGTTACTGCGTTCGATGATGCGGAGTCCGGGGATTGGTTCGAGGCGGCTGAGGTCGTCATCGGCGAGCAGGGTCAGTCGGCGAGGCGGTGCCTGGATCGGGTGCACGTCATAACTGAATCGACTATTACTCGGAGCGATTTCGTACATTTCGGCGCCAGGAACGAGGACTGCTTGGCCGTGTAGCCGACCATCGGCAGCCTCGGGGCCGTGATCGTGGTCAGGGTGAACCGTAATCGGGGCAGACCAGATGCCGTCGACGAGAGCTCGAATTGAGCCAACTGAGTTGGTGCTTGTCTGTGGGTCCCAACTGATTGAGATACCGCCACCGGCGGGCGTGGGCACACGCAGACCGCCGGTCACCGCTGAGGCAGGGCTGTGGGCGACAGCGCGCCGCCCAAGTCCGGGGGCGAGAAGCAAGACTGGGCTAGCTGCGGCCGCTCGGAGGAGTTGACGGCGCTGGAGCGTCATGTACGCATCGATGAGGGAAGTGCGCTGTTGGGGTTGAACGCATCCGGTTTCCCTGCCAGCCTCCACATGAATGTGGCGATCTGCCCTCGCGTCAAGGGGTCTTTGGGAGCGAAGGTGACCGGGGAGGTACCGGTGGTGATCTCCCATTGCACCATCCAGCGAACCGCGTCCGTGTAGTACCTGCCGTCTTCGACATCATCGAAGGTGTTGGCGACCGTTGGATCGGGTGAGCCGGCGAATCGCCAGAGGAATGTGGCCGCCTCGCTGCGGGTAACCGTATGGCCGGGTGAGAACATGGTGGGGGTTGTGCCGGTGGTGATGCCCGTCTCGGCCATCCATGCCACTGCCTCTTCGTAGTAGGCCCCGATAGTGACATCTTCGAACGGGCCCGGGAGGACGCCAGATGGCCTATCTCCGAACCGCCACAGGAATGTCGCGAGCTGCTGGCGAGTGACTGGGCCATCGGGAGCGAAAAGTGTTGGTGAGACGCCGGTTGTGATGTTCGCGCCAGCCATCCAGGTCACCGGCCCGTAGAAGTATCGGTCTGGGTGAACGTCAAAGAACGATGCAATTTTGAAGTTTGTCGAGATCAGCGGGTCACAGCCAGGGGTGGCTTCACACCCCTCTTTGATTGCTGCGTAGAAACGGAATCCGTATGGCCCATCGTCGATGATCTGGCCGCCACTAACCCGGCCAGTGACCGTGACCGTCTTATCTGATCCGATGATTGTGATAGGGGCGAACGACACTCGTCCTGATGGGGGCGCATCGATCAGGATCGACTGCACCGTTCCCACGTGGAGTTGGTCCGGAGGGATGGGAGACGGTGGTGTATAGTCGTTGAGCCATTCTGAGACTTGGGCAATGGTGTAAGTGCGTTCACGAATGCTGTAGTTCGGGTTGTGATCGCCGCTGTCGAACGGGTCGTCTTTGGCCAGCAGATAGGGACGAGTGGTGCCGCCGGCCCACACATCGGGTGGCTCTGCTGTGGCGCCACCGTTGGACGCCGAGTAGAAGGTCTCGGCGACCTCACCTTGGTAGTCGACGATCAGGTCCTCCGTGGCGTCGACGGCATTACACCAGGTGGTGCCGTCCGCACAGTCGATCCAGCCGCCGGGGTAGTTCTCTTCGTCCCACCCCGAGTACTTCTGGTCGCTCACCGAGTCGTAGAGATCGAACGGGTCGGGCCACGAGCTTGCGTTGAGGGCGAGCACCCGGCTCACGGCATACGACCGGGCGGCGATGACCTGAGCCTTCAGCGCCTCCTCGTGCCAACTGAAGGGGATCTCGGACACTCCGTAGAGGTATTCCTGAAGGTCGAGGTCCCCGTGGATGACACAGAAACTGCTGGGGCCCCCACAGCGGGCTGGCGCGGTGCCTTTGGGACCATTGACTGCGGCGGGGTGGAGGATGATCTTGCCGCCGCGGTACTTGCCGATATTGGGGCCGTTGGCGTACTGCTCCAGCACGACACGTTCGTCGCCACTCATCGCCAACTCGAGTGGTGCACCCACACAGGCGCTGACGTCGTAACAGATGTCGTCGTCGCCGGACACCGCGATCCATCGGCCATTGGCGGTGTCCCAGTGGGCGTCTAGCGGCTGGGTGATCGTGCCGATGGGGACGCCGCCGGCAGTGACCTCGAGTTCCCATGCTCCGACCTGATCGAGCGGCGTAGAGACGGCAACCTGTGTT
>JAACCU010000155.1 GCA_009937405.1 Actinomycetota bacterium | reverse complement strand
CTTGCGTGCTGGCCGCCGATCTCCAGACGACTGGTCGAGGGCGACGTGACCGGGTGTGGGAGGCAGCCGCCGCACAACACCTACTCATGAGCTTTCGTCTGCCCGTCGGCTCCAATGAAGCGGCGCCGATGATGGTCGCGGTGGCGGCCGCCGTTCGCCAAGCGGTGGCATCGGTGACGCCGGTTGCGATCGGGTTCAAGTGGCCCAATGACCTACTTATCGAGGAGGGTCCATGCCCCGGCAAGCTCGCCGGTGTGCTGGCCGAGTACGTGGCGGGAACCCCAGGCGCGATCATTGTTGGCGTCGGCTTGAACGTTGGCCAGATCGACTGGGATGGTGCGACTTCGGTGACCGCTGTCGGCGCTACCGCCGACCGGGATCACATCCTTAGCCTCGTGCTCGAAAATCTGGCGCTGCTTCGTGACAAGCCGACTTTGGCGCTTGCCGAACTTCGCGCGCACTCGTTTACCCTCGGGCGCTCAGTTCGGATCGAGCTTCCCGGTGGCACGAGCGTTGAAGGAGTCGCCGTCGACCTCGGTCTGACCGGTGAACTGATTGTGGACGTCGGCGGAAAACTGCGGTCATTTAGTGCCGGAGATGTTGTCCATCTCCATCCCGCGTGATGCGTCGATGCCCGAAGGGCAGAGCCGTGCACTACGATTCGGCGCCGTGATGGTTGACGGCAAGGTGGTTCTGCGGCGGACGTGGCCTCAGCGATTCGTGATCCTCGCATGCATCGGCGTGATCGGCGGGGCCCTTGCCGCTGCATGGTTCGTCCAGAGTGTGTATGCCGGGGTGGGAGAGATCGGCCGAGTCGCTTTCGCCGAAGACCTCTTGGTGACCGATACGGCGCCCGGTGCCCCGGTTAACTTCTTGATCATCGGCACGGATAGTGCGCAAGGAATCGACCCCAACGACCCGATCCACAACGATCGCAAGATCGATCAGCGGAACCGGTTTCAGGCTGACACAATCGCGTTGGTGCGCATAGACCCGGCATCTGGGCAGGCCTGGGTGATGTCGATTCCCCGTGATATGGCCATCGAAAACCCGCGTAACGGTCGGGACTACAAAATCAACTCGCTGACGCTGGTCGAAGGGCCTGGGCTTCTCGCTGAGGCAATTAGCGCTACGTTCGACATCCAGCTCAATCATTACGTTCAGCTTGACTTCCTAGCTTTCCGGGCGGTCGTCGACCAACTCGATGGCGTGTCGGTCTGGTTTGACAATCCGGCTCGGGACGAGGCCACCGGATTCGCGATCTATGACATCCCCGACGGGGGTGGTTGCTACCAAATGGATGGTGCCGCAGCTCTGAGCTACGTACGGGCCCGCAAATACGAGGAATACCTCGACGGCACGTGGCAATTGCTCGACCCATACCAACCGGATCTCAGCCGCATTGAACGCCAGCAAGACTTTGTGGTTCTGGCGCTCGAACGGGCCATCGCTCAAGGTGCACGCAACATCACGGCGATGTCTTCGCTCATCGAGTCCGGGGCTGACAGTGTCGTACTCGACCAGGGCCTCACCCCAGCTGAACTCATCGACCTCGGCGCCGCGTTCACCGACTTCGACCCGGACGCGCTCCATCGTGTTTCCCTGATGGTTGTGCCGGTTGACGATCGAGATGGGCTGACATTTATCTCGGAGCCGGTGGCGGGGGCCAACGAGGAGATCTTCGAAATCTTCCGAGGCGTGGCCGACGGTGTCACGCCCGCCGAGGTTCGCTTCGCGGTGGTGGGCGCAGACCTCATCCAAGCTGAGGCCGTGGCCGCGACATTGCAAGACGACGCTGGGTTTGGGGTGACCAGTCACCGTCAGGTCTTTGTCGATGTCGAAACTACTGTCATCGTTCACCCGCCCGGACTGGAGCGTGGTGCCCGGCTTCTGGCGCAGTATCTGGATCCGGTGCCGGCAATCGTGGAAGAGCCCACGGCTACCGGCATCACGCTTGTACTCGGCTCTGATCACAACGAGGTCTGGTACCTCTTCCCGCTTGATCTCCAGACCACGCTGAAAGCTGTTCAGGCCCACGGGACTGTGGCACTGCCCGACCTTGCGGCCACGAGCACATCATCCTCAACCACGTTGACGCCCACAACGAGCGCCGCAGTGAGCGACACCTCGACTACCGAGGCTCCGACAACGACGGTGCCGCTGACGACGGTGGTTCCGACAACGACGGTTCCGACAACGACGACCGAATCAACGCGGGGGCGCCCGCCTGACGGGCAATCTTGCGGATGAAGGTTCCCGTCTCGGTGCGTCTCTAGGCTTAGGGTTGGGGCACGAATGCCGATGCGTGTCTCAACACCGTTTCAGGAGCAAAGATGACCAGCACTATTGCCGTGGTCGGCACCGGATACGTCGGCCTCACCACCGGCGCATGTTTCTCAAAACTCGGCCACGACGTGATCTGCGCCGACATTGTTCCTGAGAAGATCGACTCCCTGAAGCGCGGCGAAATTCCAATCCACGAAGCGGGCCTCGAGGAGATCGTTCGGGAGGGAATCGACTCTGGCAAGCTGACCTTCGTTCTCGGTGCCGAGAACGCAGTCTCCAATGCCGACTTCGTCTACCTCTGTGTCCCGACCCCGCAGGGCGCTGACGGCTCGGCTGACCTCACGTATCTTCAGGCCGCGGCCCGCCAGATCAGCGCCAAGCTTCAGCCCGGCACGATTGTGGTCAACAAGTCCACGGTTCCCGTCGGTTCGACGCATCTTGTCGAGCGGGCTCTCGGCCGCTCTGACATTCCCGTTGTGTCGAATCCAGAGTTCCTTCGTGAAGGCACGGCGGTCGATGACTTCCTCAACCCTGACCGTGTCGTTATCGGCAGCGACGACCAGGCAGCCGCGGGGCGGGTGGCGGCGCTCTATCTCGGAGTGCGTGCCCCGATCATGGTCACCGACCCTGCGTCGGCTGAGACGTGCAAGTACGCGGCCAACGCGTTCCTCGCCACCAAGTTGTCATTTACCAATGCCATTGCCGCGGTATGCGAGGCGGTGGGTGCCGATGTCAACGATGTCTTGCTCGGCATGGGGTACGACCATCGCATCGGTCACGAGTTCCTTCGCCCCGGTCCTGGTTGGGGTGGTTCATGCTTCCCGAAAGATGCCAAGGCAATCATCTCGATCGCAGAGGATGCGGGCTACGACTTTTCTTTGATGCGTGGCGTGGTTGCGGTGAACGAAGAGCAGTTCGAACGGATTGTCCGCAAGGTTGAGTCGGTGGCCGACATTGACGGCGCCACCGTCGCGATGCTTGGGCTCGCCTTCAAGGCAGGCACCGATGATGTCCGCGAATCGCCGTCTCTTGAGATAGCGCGACGACTGATCGCCAAGGGCGCCACCGTCTGCGGCTACGACCCAGCCGTGAAGAGCCTGAACATGGAAGGCCTTGAGGTGGTCGACGATGCCTATGCCGCCTGCGAGGGCGCGGTGGCGCTTGTTGTCGCTACGGAATGGGATGACTTCAAGTGGCTTGATCTCGACAAGATTGGCGACTCTATGGCTGCTCGCAACGTCGTGGATGCTCGCAACCTGCTTGATCGTGGGGCACTTCGGCGCCGCGGATTTACCTATCAAGGTGTCGGGCGCTCCTGATGGCGCGCATTGTCATCACCGGTGGTGCCGGCTTTCTCGGTTCCCATCTCTGCGATCTGCTTCTCGGGCGTGGTGATGAAGTTGTCGCCATTGACAATCTCAGCACTGGCGACATCTCCAACATCGAGCACCTGTTCGGTCGTAAGGAGTTCACGTTCAGCCCGCGCGATGTCTCGGACTTCATCTGGGTCCCCGGTGACGTAGACGTCGTCATGCACTTCGCCAGTCCGGCTTCACCGGTCGACTATCTTGAGAAGCCGATTCAAACACTCAAGGTCGGCTCGCTTGGAACCCACAACAGCTTGGGTCTCGCAAAGGAAAAGGGCGCAAAGTTCTTCATCGCATCCACGTCCGAGGTTTATGGCGATCCTCACGTGCATCCGCAAACCGAGGACTATTGGGGCAACGTCAACCCCGTCGGCCCCCGTGGGGTCTACGACGAGGCAAAGCGTTTTTCTGAAGCGATCACCATGGCCTACCACCGTTATCACGGACTCGACACTCGTATTGTGCGCATCTTCAATACTTACGGCCCGCGTATGCGGGCCAACGACGGTCGTGTCGTTTCGAACTTTATCGTGCAGGCCTTGCGCGGCGAACCGCTGACGATCTATGGCGATGGCACCCAAACCCGGAGCTTCTGCTATGTCGATGACGAGGTAAACGGTCTCATTGCGCTTCTCGACTCTGATGAAAACGATCCGGTAAACATTGGCAATCCCAACGAGTTCACGGTGAAAGAACTTGCCGACATCGTCGTAGAGACGACTGGTTCGTCATCGACGGTGGAGATGCATCCTCTCCCAACCGATGATCCGACGCAACGTCGCCCCGACATCACCCGGGCTCGCAAGATCCTGGGCTGGGAGCCACAGATTCAGCTCCGTGAAGGTGTCGCTCGCACAGTCGACTATTTCAAGACCGTGGTCGATCACTAGCCGGTAACCCGTGCTTCGTTCACCGTGGCGTCTAGGTGCAACTAGTTACGGCGAGCTTCGGCTTCTTGGCGGTTGGATTCGTACCACTCAACAGTCGTGCGCAAGCCGTCGCGGAAGTCGGTGGTGGCCTCGAACCCGAAGTATTCGCGCGCCCGACTCGCATCGACTGATCGGCGCGGCTGCCCGTCGGGTCGCGTCGAGTCCCAAACAATTCGGCCTTGGAAGCCGGTGACCTCGGTGATGATCTCGACGAGTTCCTTGATGAGGATCTCGGCATCGCTGCCCAAGTTGACCGGCTCAGGCCCGTCATAGCGTTCGGCCGCGTCGACGATTCCTCGCGCCGCGTCCTCGACGTAGAGAAACTCGCGGCTGGCTCCACCAGTGCCCCAAACTTCGATCTCATCGGCATTGGTCTCGCGGGCAATTACGCACTTTCGGATCAGTGCCGGAATTACGTGTGAGACATCCGGATGGAACTTGTCACCTGGGCCGTAGAGGTTGGTCGGCATGACGTAGGCGCCACGCTGCCCGTATTGGGCGCGATTGGCCTGGAGATGCACGAGATGGGCGAGCTTGGCGATTCCGTAGGGAGCATTGGTTTCCTCCGGATATCCGGTCCACAGCGAGGTCTCCTCGAACGGGACCGGGGTGTGCTTCGGGTAGGAGCAGATGGTGCCGACAATCACTGTCTTGTCGACGCCAGCGTGGCGGCACGCCTCGATGACGTTGGTGCCGAGAAGCAGGTTCTCCAAGTACAGGTCAGCTGGCGCGGCCATATTGGCTCCGATGCCGCCCACCCGGGCTGCCAGGTGGATGACGGTGTCGGGGGCTGCGGCACGGATTGCGGCGTCGGCGGCCGCTCGGTCGCAAAAGTCGACCTCGGCACTCGAAGGTGCCTCGATATCTGTGACTCCACGGGACCGCAACTCGGCCTGTACCGCAGAGCCGAGGAAACCGGTGCCTCCCGTGAGGTAGATCCGTTGAGATTCGAACCGGGTCTTCATCGGAGGAGATCTTAGCTTGTCCTGCCAGACTCCGGTCGTGGGTCCCCGAGTCGCGGCGGTCGTCGAGCAGAGTTGGCACCGTGTTCCAGGTGGAACGGCAACGTCCACGATCCGCACCCTCGACGCGGTGGCGACGTACACCGATGTCGAGTTTGTGGGCCTCGCTGCTCGTCATCGCGAGGCAGCACCTGCAGATCTTGTGCCGACGATTCCGGTCGAGCACCTCCCGCTTTCGCGTGTTGTTCTTTATGAGGCTTGGCACCGATTGCGTCGGCCAGCAGTCACGCGCTGGACCGGCCCGGTCGATGTCGTGCACGCAACTGGGGGAGTGATTCCACCCCGGTCTGGGGCAGGGCTTGTCGTCACGATTCACGATCTCGCCTTCCTGCGTGAGCCGGAGCAGTTCACCAAACGAGGGGTGTCGTTCATGACTCGTGGCCTTGAGCTCGCGCAACGTGACGCTGACCTGATCATCGTGCCGTCGGAGGCAACGGCACAAGACTGTCTCAACGCCGGGATTGAGCGATGCCGCCTTCGAGTCATCCCGTGGGGATGTCAACAGGTTGAGGTTTCTGACTTTGACCGAACCAACGTCAGAGACGCCTACTCGCTCCCTGAAGAGTTTCTCCTCTGGGTCGGAACCGCAGAACCACGCAAGAATCTCCCGGCGCTCCTAGAGGCGCACGAGCGCATTCACGCTGATTTGCCGCTGGTGCTGGTGGGTCCAGTCGGATGGGGAAGCGATGCGATGTACGGCACTCCGGGCGGCACTGACCGTGTCCGTCATCTGGGGGTGGTTCCAGGTTCGGTTCTAAGCGTCCTTTACGAACTGGCGACGGCGTTCGTGTATCCCAGTTTGATGGAGGGGTTCGGCATGCCGGTTCTCGAAGCAATGGCGCAGGGCACACCCGTAATCACCAGCCGCGGTTCCGCCACTGAGGAAGTCGCCGGGGGCGCCGCTCGCCTCATCGATCCCCTTGATAGCGGATCGATTGCTGTAGCGATCGATGAGCTCGCCAGCGATGCCGTTCTTCGCGACAGGCTGTCAGCGAAATCTCGGGTGCGTGCTGCAGCGCTCACCTGGGAAAACACCGCCAACCTGACGGCGTCGGCTTACCGTGAGGTTGTGCGGTGACGGACGGGGCGCGATGAGGGTCGCAGCCAGCCTCGCGTTCGTCGTCCCGGGTGTGGTCGGTGGCAGCGAGGAATACTCGGTGCGACTCCTACGCGCGCTGGCCGATCATCAAGACGACGATGTCGATGTGACCGTCGTCGGGGCCGAACGCTTCTTTGCCGCGCACCCAAAGCTCGGGGGCCATGCGACCTTGCCGTTTCGAGGTCCGTCCCACCGCCGGCCCTACCGGGTCGCCATCGAGTCGACCTGGCTTGCCCATGCCACTCGTGATTTTGATCTGGTCCATCACTTCGGTGGCCGAATCCCGGCCCGCCGACCCGGATGTCCGACGGTTGTCACTGTTCACGACATTCAGCCCCTTGACATGCCCGAAAACTTTTCTGCTCTGAAGCAGCGTTATCTGGCCTATGCATTGCCGCGAACGGTGCGGGGCGCCGACGTCGTAGTGACCCCATCGGCGTGGGTGCGTCGACAGGTCATCGAGCGGTTCGGTTGTGCCCCGGATCGAGTGCGAGTCGTCTCATCGACCTCTGATCCCGGCGTGATACATGGCACCGTCCATCCGGTGGTCGCCTCGCTCGGCGATCGTCCGTTGATCATCTACCCCGCTGTCTCGCATCCCCACAAGAACCACCGGGTCCTTCTTGACGCACTCCCGGCTGTGATCGAGGCGCATCCCGATGTCCTTATGGTCTTCACCGGAGGAACTGGTCGATGTGCGGCTCCGCTTGAGGCGGCAACCCGAGCCCTCGACCCAGAGGGGCGACACATACGTCATCTTGGGCGGGTCGAAGCGGCCACACTGGCTGAGCTCACCGCGCGCGCCGATGTCATGGCATTCCCATCTCGCTACGAGGGCTTTGGTCTTCCCGTGCTCGAGGCCATGCACCGGGGAACTCCGGTGGTGGCGGCGAGCACCACGGCACTCCCAGAGGTCCTGGGCAACGCTGGCGTGCTGGTCGATCCTGGTGATGTCGAGGGATGGGCTGCAGCTTTGAGTGGCCTTCTCAGTAACGACATGCGTCGTGCCGAACTCGCCGTTGCGGGTGTGGCCCGAGCCGAGGCCTATTCTCCCGCGGCGTCTTCGGCTGCCTTGCTCAGCGTGTGGCGCGACGCCGTCTCTTAGGAGGGTTGAACTATGCGTGTCTTGGTGATCTGCCCTCATTTCGATCCTGACCCGGCACCGACCGCTGTGGTCATGACCGAGATCGTGCACCGTGTAGCCGAACAAGGTCATGAGGTTGAGATTGTCACCTCGTTGCCGTGGTACACCGAGCATGAGGTCGAACCTGAATGGCGGGGCCGGCTGTGGCGGACCGAGCGGACCGTGTGGGGCCGGGTCACCCGAGTCCATCCGTTTCCGACCGACAAGCGAAACATTCCTGCTCGTGCGCTGGGGTTTGCTGGATTCACGGGGCTCGCAGGGCTGCTCTTGTTGCTGCGGCGCCGCCGTCCGGATGTGGTTCTTGCGATGTCGCCCCCGTTGACCCTCGGGCTACCCGCGTGGGTCACGGCGCGTGTGCGTCGTGTGCCGTTCGTTTTCAATGTGCAGGACATTTTTCCGGATGTCGCGGTGGAGGTCGGAGCGATCACCGACCCGAAGGTCATTGGTATCGCCCGGTGGCTGGAGCGGTTCATCTATCGCCGCGCCGATGCCGTGACGGTGTTGTCCGACGACCTGGCGGAGAACGTGTCTGCAAAGGTCGGCGATGACTCATCGACCAGGGTTCGTGTCATTCCGAACTTTGTTGATACCGAACGGATCCAACCGTCGGAACGCCAGAACTCGTATCGCGAGGACTTCGACCTGGGTGAGCGCACGGTGGTGATGTATGCCGGCAACCTTGGATTCTCCCAGCCGCTTGACCTGGTGGTCGATGCTGCCCGAGCGATGTCCGACCGAGATGATGTGGTGTTCGTGATCAATGGTGGAGGCTCCGAACGCCCGCGCCTGCAAGATCTTGCCGCTGACCTCGACAATGTCCGCTTCATTGACTTTCAGCCACCGGAGCGGTTGAGCGAGACGCTTGCCGCGGGCGACATCCACGTGATAGCGCTGCGCGAAGGCCTCGCTCGATCGTCGGTGCCCTCAAAGCTCTACTCGATCCTGGCCGCCGGCCGCCCGGTGCTGGCCTCCATCGACCCCGGGACTGAGGTCGAACGGGTGCTTTTGACCCACGAATGTGGTGTCACCTGTCGACCCGAGGACAGTGCTGACTTTGTCGAAACCCTGCGTGAATTGCTTGATAATCCGGACTCAACGGCGGCCATGGGCGATCGGGGTCGCCGGTTCGTTGAGGGCTGGGTATCGCCAGTCGGTGTTGCAACGGCCTATGTCGAACTGTTTGACGAGTTGAGAAGCAGTCTCTAATCCGGGTGGATGGGCGCGGATGAGTGCTGCGGGGCCGCTAGCGTTGCTCGCCGTGGGTAAAGCAAGTTCGTCCAAGAAGGTCCAGCGGGCCGCCAAAGCAGCAGCCTCTTCGCGAGGCACGTCGGAAAAGCGGGAGCTGGGGTTCCCGCTCACCATTGCGGCCGTCGTCATCCTCGGCGTTGCCCTGGTCTTGATCGCACGCGAGAGCCGGGAAGTGGTGGCTCCGACCACCGACGATCACTGGCACTCCGCCTACACCGTCTATGACTGTGGCATGCCTGTGGCCGAGTTCACGAGCACTACTGACCCGGACGGCATCCATACCCATCAGGATGGTCTGATCCACATTCATCCGTTCAATAGCTCCGCCACCGGTACTGACGCACAGTTGTCGGTCTTCTTCGAAGCGATGGAAGCCACGGTTACCTCTGACGAGATCACCGCACGAGAGTTCCAGGACATCGTGGCCGATGACGGCTGTGACGATAAGGCTGCAGTCATCAAGATTGGCCGTTTCGCGATCGACCCGGGGGTCCGGTTGGTTGCCGTGTACGACAGGGACTTCGGTCAGGTTCAGTTCCTCAGCGACCGCGAAGCCTTCACAATCGCCAAGGTTCCGGTCGGCGAAGATCCGCCGGCACCCAGCGCCGCAGCGATCGCGCAACTTGAGGCAAGCACCGGGTCGGACCGAATCTCCCAAGATCCCGTCCCCCTCGAAACCGACGGTGACAGCGACGCTCCTGAATCTGACGGATAGTGGACTGTCGGCTAACCCCCGACTGACGCACATCGCCTAGGGAGCTCACAGCCAGTATGTTCGTTCACGTCGGCGTGCTCCTTCGTTGACTGGTGGAATCGGACGCGCAAAACGCATTCTGAATCTCAGGAGGTCCCATGAAGGCCGTAGTTCTCGTCGGCGGTTTCGGAACACGGCTCCGCCCCCTCACATTGACGAGTCCGAAGCAGATGTTGCCGGTGATCGATCGCACCATGCTCGAACACGTGATCGGCGGCCTCGCTCGCCACGGCGTCGATGAGGTTGTCCTTTCGCTCGGATACAAGGAAGACGTCTTCCGCGAGGCCTACCCAAACAGCGAGTGTGCGGGGGTGAGGCTGACCTATGCAGTCGAACCCGAACCGCTCGATACGGCGGGCGCCGTGCGCTTTGCCGCAGAAGCGGCCGGCATCGATGAGACTTTCATCGTCATCAACGGCGACGTCTTCACCGATCTCGATGTGATGTCGGTGTGGAACCGCCACCATGAGATCGGCGCTGAGGCCACGATTGCACTGACACCGGTTGACGACCCGTCTCGTTATGGCGTTGTCCCCACGGACCCAGACGGCAAGGTTCTCGGTTTCGTCGAGAAGCCTCCTGTAGGTGAAGCGCCGACAAACTGGATCAACGCTGGCACCTATGTGCTTGAGCCATCCGTTCTTCAGCGCATCGAACCCGGCCGCAAGGTGTCGATCGAACGTGAAACGTTCCCTGCAATCGTCGCTGATGGCGGGCTGTGGGCTGTCCAGTCCGAGGCCTACTGGGTGGACGCTGGCACACCAGAAACGTATATCCAGGTTCAACTTGACCTTCTTGACGGGGTTCGCGGGGCCGCCGTCGATGGTGTCGCTGCCGACGCATCCATCGATCCGTCGGCGGTCATTGAGCGGTCCGTGATCATGAGCGGAGCGGCGGTAGCGGCCAACGCAGTCATTCGTGGTTCGATCGTGTCCATGGACGCGGTCATTGGAAAAGACACATTGATCGAGGGCTCGATCCTGGGGCCTAGAGCGGTCGTTGGCGCCGGCGCGAAACTCACCGAGTTGACCATGCTTGGTGACAGTGCCCGGGTTGATGACAACGCCTCGCTCGCGGGTGCCAAGATCCCGGAGAACGAGTGATGGCTGTTCTTGTCACCGGCGGTGCCGGCTACATCGGGAGCCACACCGCAGTGGCCCTGCACGATGCGGGCCGCGAGGGCGTCATTGTCGACAACTTCTCTAACAGTTCGCCGAAAGCGGTTGATGCCGTTCGTGCGCTCACCACTGATTCGATGGTCATGGTGGAAGCCGACATGCTCGACTCTGAAGCGGTCGCACGAGTTTTCAAGGATCACGACATCGACGAGGTCATCCACTTTGCCGCCTACAAGGCAGTTGGTGAGTCGGTCGACAAACCGCTCGACTACTACCGCAACCACCTCGGCTCTACGATCGGTCTCGTCGCCGCCATGGTGGAGGCTGGCGTTTCGAAGCTGGTCTTCTCGTCTTCGTGCACGGTCTACGGCCAACCCGATGTCATCCCTGTCACCGAGGCGGCGCCCACCGGTGCGGAAAGCCCTTACGGCTGGACGAAGTACATGAGCGAGCAAATCTTGAACGACGCGGCCGCCGCTGTTGATCTCGACGTTGTGCTGCTTCGATATTTCAACCCGGTTGGCGCCCACGAAAGTGGCACCTTGGGCGAGGATCCCAACGGGATCCCCAACAACCTTGTGCCTTTCGTGATGCAAGTGGCCGTCGGCCGCCTCGCGAAGGTCATGGTGTTCGGCGGGGACTACGACACCGCCGACGGCACCGCCGTTCGTGACTACATCCATGTCGTCGATCTGGCTGAGGGCCATGTCGCCGCCCTGGACGCTCTCGCCGGAGAAATCTCGGGCTGTACCGCGGTCAATCTTGGTACTGGCGTGGGACACACGGTCCTCGATGTGGTGCACGCCGCAAGTGCAGCGGTCGGCTCACCAATCCCCTACGAGGTCGTCGGTCGTCGCTCCGGTGACATTGAAAAGATCTACGCCCACCCGGCGTACGCCGAAGAGGTGCTGGGCTGGCGCTCGAAGCGAGATTTGGCCGACATGATGCGAGATCACTGGAACTGGCAGCGCCAAAACCCCAACGGCTTCAGATAAGCCCAATCGTTTTCGATAATGACATCGGCATGAGGCCGACTGGATTGTCACAAAATGCGGGGACGGCTACCGGAACAGGTCTTCGGACGGATCACGGATGATTTCATCGACGACTCCACCGCGCCCGAACCATTCGGGCTCAAGGCCTCGGACGATCGCTACGGCGATGCCCTTTGACTTGCCCATGACCAGGTCAGCGGCGGCGGCGATTTCATCGACGATTGCCACCTCGGTCACCATCAGTTCCCGACCGAGGGCATCGGTAGTGCCTCGCAAGTCAGCGATGGCCTTGATGCCGGCGCAGCCAATGGCGATGTCGGTGACGCCGCGTCGCCAAGGTCGGCCGAAGGTGTCACTGATCACGATGGCGACGTCGACTCCATGGCGGGCCTTGAGTCGGTCACGGACGCCACGTGCTGAACGATCGCTGTCGACGGGCAGCAAGGCGGCCTGACCACGTTCAACATTGGACAGGTCGATTCCGGCGTTGGCGCATACGAAGCCGTGCTCGGTTTCGCTGATGATCAACTCACCGCGCCGCCGCAAAATACGCACCGACTCGCGTTCCACGAGAGGCTTGTGGGAAAGGGGATCATCGGGATCGATGTCGACCAGACGGCCCTCAGCTTTCGAGACGACCTTCTGGGTGATCACGAGGCAGTCGCCGTCAAGAATCTTCGCATCGGACGCGGCAATCAACTCAGCCAGGTCATCCCCAGGGCGAACCTCACCGATCCCGGTGATGGGTAGGACTTCGAGACTCATCGGCAGGCCTCCGCGCATGCTGTGGCGAGCGCTGCGGCTACGCCGGTTTCACTCATGATGGTTGGCATCACCAGGGCGTGCATCCCGGCGGCTTCGACGTGGGGAGCGAGATCGGCGTCCACTTCGTCGATCACGAGCGTGGCGGCGAGATCTCGATAGCGACGAGCGACTCCCACGACCGAGGACTCTTCGCCGAGTTCGCGCAACATGCGATCGGCAGGGCCCTTCAGCGCGGCGCCACCGACGATCGGGGACACGGCCACGTTGCGGTCACGGCGGGCCACGACGGCTTCAGTAACGCCGGGGATGGCGAGGATCGGCCCGATCGAGACAATGGGATTGGACGGGGCGATCACCAGACCGTCGGCGTTCTCGATGGCGTCGAGGGCCTCCCGGCTGACTGTGGACGTGTTGGCGCCGTCGAACCGGACGCCGGTGACCTCGACCGAATGGGCGAGTCGCACGAAGTACTCCTGAAAGCCGATTTCTGAGCCGTCGGTCAGGGTGACCTTGGTCTCGACGCGCTGGTTCGTGACTGGAAGAAGCTTGCAGGAGAGACCCCAGGCGGTGGCGATCTCGGCGGTTATGGACGTGAGGCTGGCGCCGGTATCGAGTCGGGCGGTGCGGAACAGATGCGTACCGAGATCGCGATCACCGAGTCCAAACCAGTTGTCGCCACCGTAGCGGCCCAGTTCGGTCATGGCCTGCCAGGTCTCGTCTACGAGACCCCAACCCCGCTCCGGGTCGATGGCGCCGGCGAGTGTGTAGGTGCAGGTGTCGAGATCAGGGCTGATGTGGAGCCCGTGGAGCACGACGTCATCGCCGACGTTAACCACAGCAGTGACCGTCGATGGATCGAATGCTTCGAGGGCGCCAAGAAGGTAGCGGGCCGCGCCGACACCGCCAGCGAGCACGGTATGCATGTCAGGCGAGGCCGCGCAGGCGGCCTTCGAGCAAATCGAGGTCGGCGTCGACCATTGACGTGACCAACTCTTCAAACGTTGTTGTGGCCTTCCAGCCAAGATCTGTGTGCGCCTTTGTGGCATCCCCGACAAGAAGGTCGACCTCGGCAGGACGCATGAAGCGCTCGTCGACGGTGACGTGTTCCTGCCAGTCGCGACCGACGTGTTTGAACGCAAGCTCGCAAAACTCGCGAACCGAATGCGTCTCACCGGTGCAAATCACGAAGTCTTCAGGCGTGTCCTGTTGCAGCATTCGCCACATGGCATCGACATAATCGCCGGCGAAGCCCCAATCGCGTTGGGCGTCGAGGTTGCCGAGGCGGAGTTCAGTCTCGCGGCCAAGATGGATCTGAGCGACGCCGTGGGTGATCTTGCGGGTAACGAACTCAAGACCGCGACGCGGGCTCTCGTGGTTGAACAGGATGCCCGAGGCGCCATGCATGCCGTAGGACTCGCGATAGTTGATGGTGATCCAATGGCCGTAGACCTTGGCGACGCCGTATGGACTGCGGGGGTGGAACGGGGTCGATTCGGCTTGGGGGACCTCGTGGACCTTGCCGAACATCTCCGACGAACTCGCCTGATAGAAGCGGATTTCCGGGTCGACCAAGCGGATGGCATCGAGGATTCTGGTAACGCCGAGCGCAGTGGTTTCACCGGTGAGCACCGGCTGTCCAAACGACGTCTGCACAAAGGACTGGGCCGCAAGGTTGTAGACCTCTTCGGGGCGGTACGTCCGGAGAATCTCAATCATCGACACTTCATCGAGAAGGTCGCCGGGGGCCAAGGTGACCTTGTCCTGGATATGGGAGATTCGCTCAAAGTTGACGGTGCTCGATCGTCGGACCATGCCGATGACCTCGTAGTCGCGTTCGAGGAGGAACTCGGCGAGATAGGAGCCGTCCTGCCCCGTGATTCCGGTGATGAGTGCGCGCTTGGCCACGGTGATTCCTTGGTGATCGGAGAGGTCTGGTGTCGATGAGCGGGGTTAGTGAGACTGCGTGGGCGCTGACGCTACCTGCCGCCAGTGCTGAAGCAGATCGCTGAGTGTTTGTTCGATCGGTATCTCGGGTACCCAACCCGTTGCCTTACGGAGCTTGCCGTTGTCGCCGCAAAGGACTGGCACATCTACGGGTCGAAGCAGAGATGGGTCAGGGGCGAGATGCATCGGAATCGACGCGAGCGAGAGAAGGGTGTCGGCGAGTTCATTGACGGGCCGGTCGACACCGGTACACACGTGGTACGTCTCGCCGGTTTGACCATCGATCATCAGCATGCGATACGCCCGCACAACATCGCGAACGTCGGTGTAGTCGCGGCGGGCTTCGAGGTTGCCCACTCGAACGAATGTTTCGCCATTGAGCTCGTTGTGGGCAATTCGGCTGGCAATGGCCGATGCCACGAATTGGTCGCTCTGCCCGGGGCCGAGATGGTTGAACGCCCTCACGCGGATGACCTCGAGGCCGTGTCCGAATCCGGCCTGAATGCAGGCCATCTCGGCGCCCGCCTTGCTGGCGGCATAAGGGCTGACCGGCCGAAGGGGCTGAGTTTCTGTGAGCGGAAGATCGCTTTCGTGAACCCGGCCGTAGATGTCGGCGCTAGTGATAGCGAGAACCCGGGTAGCGCCGGCGAGTCGGGCAGAGTCAAGGACATTGACGGTGCCCTCGACATTGACTCGATACGTCTCTATCGGTGCATCCCACGACCCACCCACGTCGGCTTGAGCGGCCAGGTGGTAAACGACGTCGGGGGCAGCCTCAGTAAAGGCGTCGACCAGGTTGCCGCGGTCGGTGATGTCGACGGCGGACTCGGTGACGTCGTCGCCCGCTGAGGTCAGAAGATCGACAAGATAGCGCCCGACGAACCCGTCGGCGCCAGTGACGAGAGCGCGCATTTTCAGAAATTGAGCAGGGGCTGGTCCATTAGAGGAGATTCTAGCCCCAGGGGTGTCCCGTCATCGTTGAGGTTGAGCGGTAGCCTCCGTCGATCGTGGACGCCATCGATGAACCATCGCGCCCAGACGCCGAACCTGCTCCCGAAACGCGGGCGGCCACCCCTTCGGTGACGGCTGTCGTGGTCGCCCATGAGCCCGGTGAGTGGTTCGAGGAAACCATCGACAGCCTTGTCACACAGGACTACCCCCGTCTCGACATCATGGTGATTGATGGCGCCGGCGAACATGACCTGGCCGAGCGGCTGCGCAAGGTGGCTCCCGCTGCCACCCTGCTCGACGCGTCGGACACGACCGGATTCGCGGCGGCCGCCAACACCGCCATGGAAACGGATCTGACTTCGGCCTTTCTGCTGATCTGTCATGACGATGTCGCCCTCGCTCCGGATGCTGTACGCACGTTGGTGACCGAGTCGCTTCGGTCCAATGCTGGCATTACCGGACCAAAGCTGGTGGCTTGGGACTATCCCGAACAGCTTCAGCACGTGGGCCTTGTCGCTGACCGGTTCGCTGTCACCAGCGAGGTGGTTGATTCCGCCGAACTGGATCAAGAGCAGTACGACACTGTCACGGACGTGTTCGTAGTTCCCACTGCATGCCTGCTGGTCCGCACCACCTTGTTCCGAGAACTGAGTGGCTACGACCCGGTCATCACCCGGCGCGGCGAGGATGTCGATCTTTGCTGGCGCGCTCAGCTCAGGGGAGCTCGGGTGATTGTCGCTCCGGACGCTCTCGTGCGCCACCGAGAGCAACTCGTCGAACGAACGGGTGTCGACGACATCCGCCGAACCCGAGCACGCCACCAAGTTCGGACCGTGATGGTCAACAGCAGCCGGCCATCGCTGTTCGTCACTCTGCCGCTGATGGCTGCACTTTCTCTGTTCGAGTTCTTCATTGCTCTGATGACCTTGAACTTCACTCACGCGCGAGATGTCGCCCATGCGTGGACATGGAACATCGGTCGTCTGACTGAGGTCCGGCGGCGTCGGAAGTTTGTACGGTCCACGGTCGAGACGTCTGACGCCGATGTTCGAGCACTCCAGCAACTCGGCAGTGTCCGCATTAATGCCTGTGTTCGTGGCCAGATAGGCCGGGGCGAGCGCCGTTTCGGCAACGAACTGGTCAGTGCAATACAGACCGGGACTGCCCGCTTCGCGGTGCTGTCATGGGTACTCGTGGTCATCTTCGTGCTCTTCGGCTCTCGTCAACTGTTGACTTCGGGTCCTGCCGCCGTTGGTGACTTCGCCGCTTTTCCCTCATCGGCTGGTGAACTCGTCGGCGACTGGTGGAGCGGTTGGGTACACCGCGACCTGGGCTCGGCTGCCGCTGTCCCTACGGGTTACGGCCTTGCCGGGGTCACGGCCTGGCTCCTGGGTGGATCGCCAGGGCTCGTTCGAACTTGGCTGGTCCTCGGGCCGGTCTTCGTTGGGCTGCTCGGTGCCTGGCGGTTGCTCGGTGTCACTGGATCGAGACGGGCACAAATCGGCTCACTTGTTGGCTATGCCGCCCTTCCCTTGGCATGGGCAAGCATCGCGGCGGCATCGATGCCCGGCCTCATCGACTTCGCCCTCTCACCGTGGCTGTTGGCCGGCGCGTTCCGCGTCCAGGCATCGGCCCCGTACCGGGTGGCGACTGGCGCCGTCCAAGGGATCGTCCGGGCTTCGATCGGGCTCGGCACCGCGGTCGGACTCAGTGTCATTTTTGAACCCGCCGCGAGCATTATCGTTCCGATCGTCTTCGCCGGAGTTCTCGTGGGGTCATTCATTGCGGTTCATCCCGCGGGCGCGCATCGCCTGCTAGGGGCTGCGCCGTTGGTTGTGCTGGTTGGTTCACTTGTTGCGCTTCCCCACACGATCGGCCTTGTGGGATCCAACTTCTCCTGGGACGTATTCGCCGGCGGCCGGACTGGGTCGGCGGCGACAGTCTCGCTGCAAGAACTCACCCGGTTTTCGGTTGGCCCTATTGCCACCAACCCGCTCGTGTGGCTTCTCGGTGTCGCCTGTCTCGTGCCCCTCCTGCTCGGACGATCATGGCGGTTCGATCTCGGTGTCCGCCTTTGGACGGTGGCCCTGTCCGCATGGGGAGTGGCGCTGGTAGCAAGTCGTGGCCTACTTGACTTCGGCCTCCCCGACCCGGCCCTTCTCATCGCTCCTGCCGCCGCGGCAGTGGCCGGGCTCTTGGGTCTTGCCGTGGTCACTGTTGAGCACGACCTCCGCCGATCGGGTTTTGGCTGGCGGCAGGCACTGGTGCCCGTCGCATTGGTTGCGGCTGTGGCGGGGTCGCTCCCCACCCTCGGGTTGATCGAAACGGGGCGCTGGGGTCTAGCGCGGCAAGGCTTCGAAGAGGCAATGCCGTTTGTTGATCCGGGGGTCGACGGTTCGTACCGCGTTGTCTGGGTCGGAGCACCCGAGATCCTGCCCGCGGAGGGACGTCCACTTCAGGGCGGGCTGGCATGGGTCGCCACCCTTGATGGTCTCCCCACCGTTACGGACCGCACGGTCGCTCCCAACGCCGGTTCGGCGGACTTGATGGTGGACGTGCTCGACCGTGTGATGACGGGATCCACGCAGCGTGGCGGCCGATTGCTCGGTGGGCTCGGCGTCCGTTATGTGGTGCTGCTCGAACGGTTGGCGCCAGCGCCGTTCAGCTCAGAGTCCCAGGCCCGACCCACCCCCGATGTTGTTGTTGGCGCCTTCGGGCGCCAGCTCGACCTCCGCCAGATCGTTGGCTCGAACTCCGCCATGCGGGTCTATGAGAACACCGAGTGGACGAGCGTTCGGGCCGCTGCGGTCGCTGGGTTTGACCAAGCGGTTACTGAAATTGCCGATCTCGAGATCGATCCGCTTACGGGCACAGTCGGTGTACTCAGCGGCACCGGCCACGACATCACCGGGTCGATCCCGGACGGCACAGAAATCCTCGTCAGCCAAACCCCTGACACCAACTGGGTTCTTAGCGTCGGGGACGAGGAGGCACCTCGTCGCGTTGCCAACGGGTGGTCGCATGCCTTCCTCCCGGCATCGGGCGGCGAGGCGAAGCTTTCGTATCAGACACCGTTCAGCCATCGAGCTGTGGTGGTTGCCCAGCTTGCGGTGCTGATCTTGCTGGCCGTTGACCGGCTCCGTCGCCAGTTCTGGGGAGCACGATCATGAAGATTGTGCGGCTCAGCGCCATCGTTGTGATCCTCAGCACTCTTGTGGTGGGCTTTGTACTCGATCAGGAGCCACGCACGTTTGACGACTTTGCACCGGTGGATCGTCTCGGGGTCCCGGCGACATCGACCGGCACATGGTTCTGCCCGGGCGGGTCCGGCGAAGGCGGCTCGGCCGTTGTCGGCCTCGAGATTGTCAATGCCGGCACTGAGCCCGCCACCGGCGAGATCACCGCGTTGGGTTCCACTGCCGGAGACCAGTCGACGATTCAGCTCGCTCTGCCACCCGGTGAGCGGGTTTCGGTCGCGCTGCCCGATTTCGCCCCTGAGTCCGACTGGGTCGGTGCGGTGGTCGAAGTTGACGGTCCCATGGTGATCGTCGAACAATCGCACGAGGGCCCGACCGGCACTGACCGCTCAACCTGTGCCACCCGGACGGGCACATCGTTTGCTGTTACCGATGGAGCCACCCGCGTGCTTTCTGACGGTGAGGAAATGACACTTCTTCTTCTCAATCCGTTCCAAGAGGACGCCGTGGTCGACATATCGTTCGTGGCGGACGTTGGTCCAGACTCACTTGATTCCGTCGTTGTTCCGGCCCAGCGAGTGGTGGCAATTAATGTGACCGAGGAGGTCACAGTGGCGCGTCGGGTCGCCGCGACAGTGGATGTGATCTCAGGGCGCGTCTCGGTTGCTCGGGTGCAGATCAGGGACAGCGAGTCGTTGCGAGGCCTGGCTGTCACGCCGGTGGTTCCTGACGGTGCAGAAGTCAGCGTTATCCCCATCCTCGGTACCGGTCAGACCATCGACATCATCACCGTGACAAATCCCCGCCGAACCGACACCGCCGAGGTCGATCTGGAAATCCTGACCGACGGTTCAGTTTTTCTCGATCCGATCGAGCTCACGGTCCGGCCCGGTCGCACCGTTCGTATTGACATGAGCACAGAGGACCGGCTCGGCGAACTCGGGGCCTTCTCGGTGATTGCCCGCTCTTTGAACGCGATTCCAGTGGCGGTGATGCTCGAGAGTTCGGCCGGACTCGCTACCGAAGGTGTCCCTGGCACTGCCGCAGTGGTCGGCATCGACGGGGCCTCAAACATGTGGATTGCACCCATGGAGGGTGGCGCCGGGTTACTTGCAGTTGTGAACCCATCTACCATCTCGATCGCCATTGTTGACGTGTATGTTGTCGATCCTGCCGGTCAGCGATTTGTGCTGAGCGTGGAACTTGGCCCGGGTCGCCGCACGACGATCCCGGTGACAGAGATCGGTGAGGGACGTCCGATTGTCGTTGTCGAGTCGACGGCTCCCGTTGTCGTCGGCCGGGACCTGACCGGTTTCACCTCGAGGCAACTCCTCGGAGGTGCGGCCGTGGGCGAAGTTATTGCGCTGAGTCGGATCGAGTAGACGCAACCGCCGCCCAAAGCTCGGCACTTGTGACCGGCCCGAGGAAGGCATTTTGGACAACGCCGTCGTCATCAGCCACGACCAGCGTCGGCACCGCGTCGATCCGATAGCGCTTGTGAAGCTTCGTCTCTGCCGATATCTCAAGCTGCTGTACGGCGACGGAGCTGCTTTCGAGATGGAGGGCCCGTTCCCATACGCCAGCGCAGGTGTCGCACGTTTCGGACGTGAACACCGCGACGAGCCAGGGGGCTTCGGGGCGAACGAAGTCGCGTCGATCGAGTAGCTGAGGGATATGTGTCGATTGGACGTATTTGCCTAGACGCGATCCCCCGAGCAGTCCGGCCACAAGGCCAGCGACAGCGAGAGCGCCGAGGACCAGGAAAACTCGATCCATCGATCAGTTGGCGTCGTCGCCCGCACCGACCTCGGCCGGCTGGGCTTGGGCCAGTTTGGCCGGACCGGACCGAGATATATCGATCAGACGGTCGACTTCGGCACCGGTGATCGTCTCGTGCTCGAGCAGTGCCCGAGCGACAAGGTCGAGTCCGTTGCGGTATTCGACCAACAAGTTGCGGCAGTGATTCTCGGCCTCGATGAGGATCCGGCGGATCTCTTTGTCCACCAACTCTTGAGTGGCTGGGGAGGAGTTCTTCGACTGCATCATGTCTTCCCCAAGGAAGACGGGTCCGCTGTCAGATAGCGACATCGGGCCGATGGCATCGCTCATTCCCCACTCAGTCACCATGCGACGCGCCAGGCTGGTGGCCTGTTGGAGGTCGTTGGCGGCGCCGGACGAAAACTCGTCGAACACGAGTGCTTCGGCGACGCGGCCGCCCATGGCCATGACCATCCGAGCCTCGGCCTCTTGCTTGTCGAGGCTGTGGCGATCACCCTCGGGTAGCGTCATGGTGACACCAAGCGCCATTCCGGTCGGGATGATGGTGACCTTGTGGACGGGGTCGTTCTTGGGCTGCACGGCAGCGCAGAGGGCGTGGCCCGCTTCGTGGTAGGCGGTGCGCTCCAACTCCTCAGGCGACCGGACCATTGAGTCTCGTTCGATGCCGAGCAAGGCGCGATCGCGAGCTGCGTCAAAGTCGGCGGCGGAGATCTTGTCGCCACCGCGGCGAACGGCGAAGAGCGCCGCTTCGTTTACGAGGTTGGCCAAGTCGGCGCCGCTCATGCCGGGACTTCCCCGGGCAATGACCTGAACATCGATGTCGTCGTCGGTTCGCTTGCCTTTGAGATGGACACCGAGAATCTTGACCCGGTCCTCAAGTTCGGGAAGGGGCACCACGACCTGGCGGTCGAATCGACCAGCCCGGAGTAGGGCCGGGTCGAGGATGTCGGGACGGTTGGTCGCAGAGATGACCACGATTCCTTCGGAGCCCTCGAAGCCGTCGATCTCCGACAGCATCTGATTGAGGGTCTGCTCGCGCTCATCGTGGCCGCCACCGAGTCCGGCACCGCGCTTGCGGCCTATGGAGTCGAGTTCATCGATGAAGATGATCGCCTTGCCCATTTTGCGGGCCGATTCGAAGAGGTCGCGGACACGGCTGGCACCGACACCCCCAAACATTTCCATGAAATCAGAGCCCGTGACTGACATGAACGGCACGTCGGCTTCGCCCGCCGTAGCTTTTGCGAGCAGCGTTTTGCCTGTGCCGGGCGGACCGACCAGGAGTACACCCTTGGGTACGCGAGCGCCGATTTCAGCGAACCGCTCAGGGTGTTTCAAGAAGTCGACGATCTCGGTGATTTCCTGCTTGACCCCGTCGTAACCGGCGACGTCGTCGAACGTGGTGCCGGGACGTTCCGTCGAGTATGTCTTGGCCTTCGAGCGGCCGATCGACATCATGTTGCCCATCTGACCCTGAGCCCGGCGCTGCATCCACCAGAAAAACAGGATCAACAGACCGATTGGCAGCAGCAGCGGCAGCCAGCTTTGCAGGAAGTTGGGGGTAGGCGTGTCGTACGTGAATTCGTTGACCTGGCTGGATACGAGCGATGCGTCATCGTCGGGCAGCGGGATTGGACCCACGGTGGTGAACTCGTCGACGCCAACGGTGAAGGTGATCTCACCATTGGTGTTGTCGTACTTGCCGGTGAGTACATCACCGCTCTCAACCTGGCTGATGAAATCCGAGTACGCCACCTCAGTGGCATCGTCCGGTGTCATCAGTTGGCTGGTCAGCAAGATGGCGATTATTGAGCCGAGCGCAATCCAGACCGCATAACGCGGCCACCCAGTTGCTGCCGGGCGCGACGGCGATGGCGGACCATCGCCATTGTTCTTCGGCGTAGGAGGAGGAGGGGGCGGAGGAGGGTTCGCCATAAGTTCAATGTAGACCCGTCGAGCGGATCATCCGCCTCGCAGCGACGAAGCGTTTCTCTCTAACGGAATCCTCGGACGAATTGAGAGCGGCTGTTACGGTGATCGCATGAACCGCCGGTGTGCCCGTCCGGGCTGTGGTCACGCAGCTGATACCACGCTCTCTTACGCGTATGGGCAGCAAATTGTGTGGCTCGATGACCTCGCCATAGACGACCATCCGGCAAATCACGATCTGTGTCGGCGTCACGCTGGTCGTACCCAGCCACCCCGTGGTTGGGATCTTCGCGATCGGCGCAGCGAACACACCATCACCCGTCTCCGCTACGTGAGCTGACTCGAGCACCCAGATGGATGAAGTATCTGTAGTGCCGCAGGCCTCGTGGCGCGTTGTTGTCGCTATCACCTCAGTTGGAGTCGGCATTTTGCTATCGGCGTTCATCGGTCTCAGCATCGTTGAGCTCGGGGGGTGGGAGATCCAGGTCTCGGCGGCTCATGGCGCAGAAGTTGGCCGTACCGCCGCACAGATGGCTGTCAATGCGCCGTTGAACGACAACCGCATCCCGACTGGTGTGGTCGTCGCGCTCAGCATCCCGCTGTGGCTGTGCCTGATCGCCGGGCCGGTTTGGGCTCGTACCGCGGGACTTGAGTGGAGGCGCGATCTCAATTGGGGTTTCCGCGGCATCGACATTCCTTTGGGGCTTGCGCTGGGGGTTTTAACGCAGTTGGTGATCATTCCGCTTGTGTATATTCCGATCTTTGCCATCTTCGGTGAACAAGACGTCGAGTCAGTGGCTCGCAACCTGGTCGCCGCGGTCGACACCCCCTTCGACGTTGCGGCGCTCATCTTGCTGACCGCTATTGGTGCGCCGATCGCGGAAGAGATTCTTTACCGTGGGCTCCTGCATCAGGGCCTTGTCGACATGCATCTCGATCTTGGCAAAGCCGGGCTTGTGCTTGCGACGGTTGCGTCATCGCTGCTCTTCGCCGCATCTCACTTCCAGGCCCTACAGCTCCCCGGGCTCTTTGCCTTTGCGGTGGTGGCTGCGTCGGTGATGCATTGGTCTGGTCGCCTGGGCACCGCGATCTGGACGCATGTGGGCTTCAATCTCACCGCGGTCGTCGCACTTCTCCT
>JAACCU010000154.1 GCA_009937405.1 Actinomycetota bacterium | reverse complement strand
TCTCCGTGTCATGAGTGGTGCACTCAGCGACCATCTGCCGCGACCAGAGGTCCCTTTAGGCGGCCCGGTCGATGCGGTCCGCGAGATTCTTGCAACAGTGCGAGAACGCGGTGATGACGCAGTTCGAGAGTTCACCGAGCGCTTCGACGGCGTCGTCGTTGCTGATTCACGCGTGCCGGTTGCTGATTTGACTGGCGCCTTAGGCCGGGTGCCCTCAGACGTTAGAGAGGCGCTGAAGGCCGCCGCTGCCTCGATCGAGGAGTATCACCGCGAGCAGCTCCCATCTGATGTTCGGGTCGAACGTCCAGGCGTGTCCATCGTGGGGATGCATCGAGCCGTGGAGCGGGCGGGCTGCTACGTGCCTGGCGGGCGAGCCGTCTATCCATCCACGGTTTTGATGACCGCCGTCCCGGCTCGAGTCGCCGGTGTCTCTGAAGTTGTCTTGATGGTGCCACCAGGGCCGGATGGCAATGTCCCCGATGTCGTCCTCGCAGCTGCTGCTGTAGCCGGAGTCGATGAGGTTCTTGCGATCGGCGGCGCCCAAGCGATTGGTGCGGTTGCCTATGGCACCGAGACAATCCGCCCGGTCGACGTGATCGTTGGCCCCGGCAATGTGTTTGTTGCACTGGCCAAGCAGGAGGTCGCTGGTCTGGTCGGTGTGCCGTCCTCGTTCGCCGGCCCGTCGGAGATTGTCGTCGTGGCCGACGGCTCGTCGCCAGCCAAGTTCGCTGCCATCGATCTGATTCTTCAGGCCGAACATGGCCCCGATGGTCTCGCCTGGTTCGTGACCTGGAACGAAGGATTCGCCGATGAGGTCGATGTTGCGATTGAACGACTTGTGGCCGAGGCTCCGCGCCAAGCCGATATCCGATCAACCCTCGACTCATCAGGTATCTCAGTTATCTGTGACTCACCCGAACAGGCGCTCGATGTGGCCAATTTCATCGCCCCAGAGCATCTTGAGCTCCAAACCGAAGATCCTGAAGCGCTGCTGCCGCTGGTGCGTCACGCCGGCGCCGTGTTCTGCGGGGCGTACGCGCCTGCATCGTTGGGCGACTATGTCGCTGGTCCCAGCCATGTCCTGCCTACCAGTGGCACTGCTCGCTTTGCGAGTGCCCTCACAGTGCGCGACTTCATGAAGGACGTTCACGTCGTTTCTGTCGATAAGGCCGGTTTCGAAGCCATGGGTGACCACGTCGTCGCCCTGGCGCAGGCAGAGGGGCTCGAGGCCCATGCGGCATCCATCCGTGTCCGACGCGAGGCGGGGTCATGAGCCGGCCCCAGCCCCGCGATTCCATCGCCCTCATGGAGGGCTATCACTCGCCGCAGATCGATGTCGACGTCCGTCTCAACACCAACGAGAGTCCTGAACTGCCGCCCCGTGGTTTCGTCGAAGAGGTCGCGTTGGCGGTCTCAGAGATCAAGTGGCACCGCTACCCGCGGCGATCGGCAACTGAACTACGCACGGCGATCGGCAAGCTCCACGGAGTCGGTCATGGGCAGGTCTTCGCTGCTAACGGAAGCAACGAAGTTTTGCAGACGTTGCTTCTGACCTACGGCGGGCCCGGTCGTTCTGCCGCTATTTTCGAGCCGACATATGCTCTGCACTCGCACCTCAGCCGAATCACCGGCACAAATGTGGTGGAAGGGGAGCGGACCGCCGACTTCTTCCTCGATATGGACGAGGTCGAACGGGTTATCGCCGGTTCTCGCCCCGATATCACGTTTCTCTGCTCCCCCAACAACCCCACGGGGGTTGTCGACACAGGGGCTCAGATTCGGCGAGTGCTCGAACTCGTCTCGGATGGCGGTGGGATCCTGTGCGTTGATGAGGCCTACGGGCAGTTCGCCGATTTCAGTGCGATCGAACTCATCGGACCTGAGGTGCCGCTGGTTGTGAGCCGCACCTATTCCAAGACGTGGGCCATGGCTGCTGCTCGCCTCGGCTACGTCGTGGCTCCCGAGTGGCTCATCGCAGAGTTAGAGAAGGTCGTGCTTCCGTACCACCTTGACGCCATGACCCAAATCGCGGGCACACTCGCTCTGCGCCACATCGATGCCATGAATGAGCGTGTCGCCCGGCTTGTCGAGGAGCGGGGCCGGGTCATGGCTGAACTCGCCAATCTGCCTGTCGACGTTTGGCCGTCATCTTCGAACTTTGTTCTCTTTCGGCCCCGTGAACTCGACGGCGGCGACGTGTGGCAAGATCTCGTCGATCGTTCAGTTCTTGTTCGTAACTGTGCGTCGTGGCCGCGTCTCGAAGGTTGCCTGCGGGTCACCATCGGCACACCCGAAGAAGACGACCGATTTCTCGCTGCTCTCATGGAGGTTCTTGCGTGAGCCGTACTGCATCCACCCACCGCACCACGAAGGAAACGTCGATTGACATCACCGTCGAACTCGACGGTTCCGGTGCCACCGACGTATCGACTGGGATTCCGTTCTTTGACCACATGCTCGATCAGCTCGGTCGCCACGGCGGCTTTGATCTGAAGATCCATGCGAACGGCGACCTGGAGATTGACGCCCACCACACCGTTGAGGATGTGGGCATCGCCCTGGGTGAGGTGCTGCGCGAGGCGTGGGGTGACAAGCGTGGTGTACGCCGCTTCGCCTCGATCATGGTGCCGTTGGATGAGGCGGCCGTCGAGGTAGTGCTCGATCTGTCGGGCCGTCCATACATGCACTACGAGGTGGACTTCCCCGGCCAGAAGATTCTGGGCGATCCACCTTTTGATCCGCAACTTCTCGAGGAGTTCTGGCGCGCCGTTGTGATGTCTTCTGGCATCACCTTGCACATCGTGGGACGTCGAGGCAAAAACACTCACCACATCATCGAGGCAACGTTCAAGGCTGTCGCTCGCTCGTTGCGTGATGCAGTGCGAGTCGAGGGCACCGGCGTTCCGTCCACCAAAGGCACCCTCTGATCGTGGCCGCGACTGACGCGGCCAGGCCACTGATCGCGATTCTCGACTACGGCATTGGCAACCTTCACTCAGCTCACAAAGGGTTTGAGCGCGCTG